>CAYPUQ010000217.1:0-10655 GCA_964413655.1 uncultured Solibacteraceae bacterium
GGCTGACCCCGCCGTCCACAAAGGTGCCGATGACGGCCTCTTTACCCGGCTTCGACGCGATAGTGATGCGCTCAGGATCGAAATACAGCGGAGCCGCCGTAGATGCCCGTACCACCTTCCAGAGCGGATAGTCGGCGTTGGAGGTCCAGGCGTTCGTGGGCTTCGCCCTGAAGTATCGACCACGCGGATTATTTCCGAGCGGCCAAGCGCTTCCGGTATCGAGCCGCTTGGTCACGATCAACAGACCCGTTTGAAGCGACTCTTCGCCGAGTGTCCGTCCCTCTCCGCGGATACCCACCTCAGGTGAGTAATCAGCCTCTTCTCGTCGTAGCGGGCCCTCACGACGCCCATTGGAAACCAGCCTTTCGAGAACACCTCACGTCCGAGCTTCTGGTAGTGGCCAATCACCTCCTCGACGCGCATGCCGATGGCGAGTGCGGCGGCGATGATGGCGCCCGTCGAGGTTCCGGCGATGAGGTCGAAGTAGTGGCACAGGCGGAAATTGGGATCGTTACCGTGGCGCTTCTGCAGGATCGTCTCAATCTCTTGCAGGAACCCCAGCGTCAGGATGCCGCGCAAGCCGCCACCGTCGAGTGCCAGGATGCGCTTCGGCCTTTAAGGATCTCCCCCGCGAGTGCCTCGATACGCAGTCGCTCGTCCGTTGACTTGTACTTGTCGCGGTCCAAGCGGGTGAGGCAGTCTTCAAGCCTAGTCTGGAGCGCATGCAAGGAGTTTTCGGCGCGTTCTTCCTTGGCTGTTATTTGCGACAAATGGCCCCGAATCTCAGAAAGCTCAGACGCGTTCCGGAGCACGATCGCTTGAAGTGCCTGAGTCGTCACGAAGAGCCTCGTTGCCGTCTTCCCAGCTCAACGCGGGAACGCCTTGCCAGATGGGATCTTGTTGCGTTTTCATCCGGTTCCATCGGTTCAGCGCAGCTCACCGTATACACGAGGGACGACCGTCGTGCACGTCTCCCGTCGCCTCGTGACGGATGAACCGGACGACCGATTAGCACTGCGTGTGGATGACCATCCTGCGGTTAGCTCCCGGATCGATCCGGTGAGAACAGTCGCGATGATATCGAACTCCAGGCTGTCTCCCTCGCGAAGAGCGGGCGTCGGCCAAACCTCGTGCGCATTCCCTCACGACTTCCCCAGCCAGCGAATCCGAAAGTTGACCGACCGCCCCGACCCGCCGTAGAACGTCAGGAACTGCGAGGCGCCAAAGACCGGATTGACAGTGTCGGGGTTGTGGCGGTTGGTGATGTTGTTGGCGCCGGCGCGCCAGGCCCAACGCTGGCCGCGGAAATCGAACTTGCGCTCGAGGTGCAGGTGCAGTTCGAAGAAGAACGGAAAGCGGCGGGAGCTTGGTCCCTCAACCAGGCGGCCGTCCTCCGATTGCACGTTGAACGGATAGCCTGAGCGGCTTTCCAGCATGTACGCAACCGCCCAATTTTTCCGGAACGTTGGCAGGTAGCCCCAACTGAGAACGCGGTGCGGCGTGTCCCAGGGCATGCGGCCGGCATTGTCGGAGATCATCAGCGGGTCTTCGATATTGATGTCCACCACAGTGTTGGACAACGCGCGCGACCACGTGTAGGAGGCCATCCACGCGTATTCGTTGCGGAAGTGATGGCGGATGGAGAGCGAAACGGAGTCGAAGGAATCCGTCCGCTGATTGGTGAGATTGAAGACGGAGTCGTAGTCCGGGGCCGGGTAGCGAGCGAAGATGTCGAAGGGGGGAATGAGGCCGGGCCCGAGCATATTGACATAGCTGAATCCCCGGGCGCCCCGGCGATGGAGATATTCGAGGCGTGTCGCGAAGGCTGGCGACCACTGCCGCTCCAGGCCCGCCGTCCAGTTGTGATAGCGTGGGCGGCGCAGCGTGGGGTCCTCGATCGTGAACAGCGAGAGCGCCGGCCCGCGGATGATGTCGCCATCGGGTTCGAAGTAGGTAGTCAGCGAGTATTGATCCTGCGGACGGGTAAAGATGCGCAAGTTGGTGGCATCGTACAAACGCGCGAAGCCCGCGTAAAACTTCGTGCTCTCGACCAGCGGCGGCGACCACGCGAAGCCGAAGCGCGGCGCAACGTCCCACCGGCGGAGGATACGGTCCCAGTCGCCGCGCAGGCCGAGTTCGAGCAAAACGCTGGGCCGCACCCGCCACGAGTCCTGCACGAAGAAGGCGGATTCGTAGTTTGCGCGCGACAGTCGACCGGACCCCATGAACTCCGTCCGCCGGATGAGTATCCCGTCCTCGTTGAGATTCTCGAAGCCGGTGCGGCGGACGTCCTGCCAGTAGGAGAGACGGTTGAGGTCGATACCGGCCTTGATCAGGTGGCCGCCGGCGAAATCGAACGAGGGGAGGAACCCGTTGACGAGGAACTGCTCACGGGCGGCCTTTCGAGTGGCGTCGATGAAGTGGTTGCCGCGGCGGCCGAACGGCGTGAAGACCTGTAGATCACGGCCCTGCGGGATCTCGCGGCCGAAGGTGCGGTTAACCGAGAAGCCAGCTTCGACGAGCGCGCGGCCGGGCAGGTAGATCTGGTCCTTGACGTGGAAGAAATACTGCCGGGTCCGGCGGTCGACGGTCGACTCCCAGGGATCGAGCACGCTCAGACCGGTGCGGGGAGCGGTGAAGGCGTTGACGAGGAAGCCGGTGTGCAGGATCTGCGACGGCGAGATGTTCACTTGCGTCGACGCCATGTTGGAGAACCGCCAGGAACTGGTGCGGTCGTCGCCGCGCGGCCGGTCCTGTACGACGCTCTTCACGTACTGGATGTCGGAGCTGCTGTAGAACCACGCGCGGCCGGGCCGGATGGGACCCGAGAGATTCAATCGCGGAGTCCAGTTGCCGAGGTAGATGCCTTTGCGAGTCTCGATGCCGGGGAAGAAGTTGGTGGCGGTGCGGCGGAATTTATCGTCGCCGGAACGGGTGGTGATGGCCATTGTGCCGGCCGATCCCTTGCCGTACTCGGCGGCGAGGTTGCCGCTGACGACATCGACGCTCTGCACCGCTTCGACGCTGACACGGCTTTCGAAGCGGCCGGTCAGCGGATCGGTGACGTTGAAGCCGTTGAGGGTGTACATCACCTGGTCTTCGGCGCCGCCGGAGAGGTGGAGACCGCCGCGCGTATCGCGAACGACACCGGGAATGAGGGCCAAAGAGCCGCGGAGGTCGTTCGTGGTGCGGACCGGCACGTTGAGAATCTCGTTGCCGCTGATGGATTCCGGCGCGGCGGTTATGCTCATGTCCACCGCCGGCGGCGGGGCGGTGACGCTAATACTTTGATGGTCCTCGCGCACACGGACCAGCGTGAACTCGACATCGTTCTCGCCCGTTGCGACGGTGAGCGAGTAGCTGCGAATCGAGTAGTGGCCGTCGCGTTCCAGATCGAGAAGGTACTCGCCGGGCGGGATGGAGGAAAAGTCGAACTCGCCGCCCACGCCGGTGATGGCCGTCCGCAAAGCGGGCGCCACAAGCGCGGCGGGACGGATGACGACGCGCACGCCGGCAACGGGCACACTATTCTCGTTCCGCGCGACGCCGCGCAGCGAGGCGTCCGCCCAGGCATCGATCGCGCCGGCCGTCAACAAGAGCGTCGTGACCGCGAACCGGAGCGCGCTCCTTCCCTGCCGCAAGTTTCCTCCTGACCCTCCACTCTTTAATATGAAGAGTTATGCCAATCAAAACAACAGTCGTCGGCAGCTACCCGGTTCCTCAGTGGCTGCTCGGCGATTCGAGCCGCGTGACGCTCCGGGACGCGATCCTGGTGGTGCTGAAGACGCAGGAACTGGCCGGCATCGACGTGATCGCCGATGGAGAACTGAACCGGTTCGATCCCAGCCATCCGGAAACCAACGGCATGATCGACTATTTTGTCAGCCGGATGGACGGGATCAGGACGCGGTTTTCGGTGAGCGACATCCAGGCATTCCGCGCCGACGCGGGAGTGAGCTACCGCAGCGACCCGGCGGGTATTGTGATGGCGCCCCTCGGCGAAGGCGTGCTGAATCTGCCGCGCGATTTCGAGTTCACGCGCGGGCTGACGCAAAAACCGCTGAAGTTCACCTGCACCGGCCCGCACATGCTGACCAAGGTGTTGACCGACCGCTACTACGGCAGCCGGTCGAAGCTGGCGATGGCGATCGCCGACGTCCTGCGCCGCCAGTTGGCGGACATCGAGGCCGACGTGGTGCAGGTCGACGAGGCGAACATCAGCGGGCATCCCGAGGACCGCGACTGGGCCCTGGAGGCCATCAATCACGTGCTGGACGGGGTCAAGAAAACGCGGGCCGTCCACGTTTGCTTCGGAAACTACGGTGGGCAGACCGTTCAGAAGGGCTTCTGGGCCGACCTGATGCCGTTCCTGAACGGGCTGAAAGTGGATCACCTGGTCCTGGAGTTCGCGCGCCGCGGATACGACGAACTGGAGGCGTTCCGGGAGCTGGACCCGAAGATCGGGCTGGGGCTCAGCGTGATCGATATCAAGGACAACATAATTGAGCCGCCCGACCTCGTCGCCCGTCGAATCGAATATGCCGATAAGATCCTCGGCCCGGGCCGCATCCCCTACATCCACCCCGACTGCGGGTTCTGGATGCTACAGCGGTCGGTGGCCGACGGCAAGATGCGGTCGCTGGTGGAAGGGCGGGACCTGTATGAGGGGCGGAATTAGCTGACGGCGCAGCGCGGTTAAGTTACCCCTGTTGTGTGACGTTCCGGCCTGGCCGCAGTCTAACCTGGAGTCATGGTCTATTTTCGTCTCGCCGCACTCGCGGCAGTGCCCACTCTCGCCCTCGCGAGCTGGACACAATTCCGCGGCCCGAACGGAGCCGGAGTCGGCGAGGGCACGAACCTGCCCGTCAAAATGAGCCGGACGGAGAACCTGGTTTGGCGGACGGAACTGCCGCCGGGTTTCTCGTCGCCCGTCGTGGCGAGCAGCCGCGTTTACGTGACGGCTCATGATGGCCTCAAGTTGTTGACCATCGCGGTGGACGCCGGGAGCGGCAAGGAACTGTGGCGGCGCGAAGTGCCGAAGCCACTCGAAAAACCGCACAAGGGCGTGAACAGCCCGTCAGCGCCCACGCCCGCGACCGACGGCGAGAACGTCTACGTCCTGTTCGACCGCTACGGGCTGATCGCCTACGACAAGGACGGCAAGGAGCGTTGGAACTGCGAGTTGGCGCCCTTTCGCACCCCGTACGGCATCGGAACCTCTCCGGTGCTGGCGGACGGCAAGCTCCTGCTGCTGATGGACCAGGACACCGATTCGTACCTGCTGGCGCTCGACAAGGACTCGGGGAAGACGATCTGGAAGACGCCAAGACCCGAGGCGACGCACGGCTTCCCCGCCCCGGTCATCTACCGGCCGGCGGGCGGACCGGCACAGGTCCTCGTCTCGGGCTCCTTCCAGTTCGGGTCCTACGACCTCGAAACCGGGAAGAAGCTGTGGTGGGTAAACGGGATGGCTTGGCAGGCGAAGTCGATGCCGGTGGTGACGAAACTGGACGGACGTGACGCGATTGTCGTCCACTCGTCGATGCCGGCAATGCACGAGTTGGGCCCGATGCCGCCGGAGAAGGAGTTCTCCGAAGCGCTGGCGAAGTACGACGCCGACAAGGACGGGCAGATCTCTGAGGCCGAAGCGCCCGATGGGGACATGAAGAAGCTGTTCTTCCTGTTCGACCTGAACAGTGACCGGTTTTTGGACAAGCGCGAGTGGGATATCTTCCAGGCCCGCAACGACGGCAAGAGCGGGTTGTTCGCTATCCGTCCGGGTGGCACGGGCGACGTCTCGGCCGCGAGTGTGATGTGGCGCTACGATAAGGGACTCCCGAATGTCCCGTCGCCGCTTGTTTACCAGGGAGTGTTGTATATGCTGCGCGAAGGCGGCATCCTCACCGCGTTCGATCCGGCAAACGGCGAAGTGCTGAAGCAGGGGCGGGTGACCGGCGCGCTTGGCGCCTACTTCGCGTCGCCGGTGGCGGCGGATGGAAAGCTCTTCGTTGTGAGCAAGGAGGGCCGTCTGGCGGTGATTCGGCCCGGCGCGGATTGGGACGTTCTGCACGTCAACGCATTGGAGGAGGACACGTGGGCGACGCCGGCTATAGACGGCAACCGGATCTACGTGCGGACCGAACAGGCGTTGTACTGCTTCGGCGTTAAGATCGACGGATGAATCGCCCGAGAGTCGCGCAGTTCACGGGCGTGGGCGCGCGCGATCCAGGGGGACGAGGTGAGTCGCGATGGCCAAGCGCCGCATTGAGGACGACCTCGAGCGCATCGGCGCGTTACGCGACGCGGCGCCCGACGCCACCGTACCCGCCCTCCGCAAGGCCCTCGCCGATCGCGTCAACCTCGTTGTAGCCAGGGCGGCGCAGACAGTGGCGGCGATGCAACTCCGCGATCTGATCCCCGACTGCCAGCGCGCCTTCGACCGGCTGTTCGACGATCCGGTCCGCCGCGATCCCCAGTGCTGGGGCAAGAACGCACTCGCGCAAGCGTTGAAGGATTTGGACCACGACGAGTCTGAGCCGTTCGTGCACGGTTTGCACCATGTCCAGATGGAGCCCGTCTGGGGCGGCCAGGAAGACACCGCAACAACGCTGCGTGGCACGTGCGTGCTGGCGTTGGTCCACTGTCGCGATCTGCCGCGAGCGGCCATCCTGCGCCACTTGGCTGACGCCTTGGCCGACCCGGTGGCGTCCGTCCGCGTCGAGGCGACCCGCGCGCTCGAACTGATGGACGGCGACGACAGCGCGCTTCTTCTCCGGTTGAAGGCGCGCCTCGGAGATGAGTTGCCACAGGTGACGGGCCAAGCGATTGAGTCGCTGCTGGCGATCGAGGGCGAGTCCGGCCTCCCATTCGCGGCCGAGTTTCTGAGGGCGGAGAGCTCCGAAACCGCACAGGAAGCCGCTTTGGCTGTCGGTACTTCCCGGCTGCCCGGCGCGGTTTCGATTCTCCGCGAAGCTTGGGAACGGTCGCGAAACCCAGAAATGCGAAGCGTCCTGCTGCGCGCCGTCAGCGTGACGCGTCAACCCGAAGCAATCGACTTCCTGACCGGCCTATTGGTATCCGGTCCACGAGCCGAATCTGCCGCCGCGACGGAGGCCCTCGCCATCCACCGCGAGACCGAGGACATTCGCGACCGCGTCGCTCAGGCCGTCGAGAGGACTGGGAGCGAGGAACTGGAACAGCTTTTTCAGCGCATGTTCGGTGCCGCCCGCACTTCCCCAGGCTGATTACTTGCTGGTGGCGGCGGGGCATAGATCCTCACGATGGCGATACGCTCGACAGTATGCCTCCAATCGACGACTGCGAACGCCTTCAGGTCGCCATCCACGAATAGCCCCTGGTGGTACGAAACCCACGATGTTCGTGTCGTTCTGAGTCGTGTGAGGAGCCTGTCAGGTTCCTTCACTCCGGATTCGTCGTACCCAAAGACTTGCAGATTGCTGGCTACCCCGTTCACAAGCTTCTGGACCCTTGAGAAAGGCGCCCTGTCCGGAAGGTCGGATGACTGAGCCAAAACAGTGACGTATTCGCGGATGGCCGCCCGACCCGCAGGCTTACCATTCCGGCGTTTCACGGCGTATCGCACGATGGCCACGGCGCCGACAAACCGTTCCGGACATTCACCTTGCATGCCACCCAACCCCGATTAGCATACCGGTGGTGAAGCCGTACGTGAACTCCTCTCGCGGTGGATCCGCCACGCCCAACAATAGGCAAGCGCCAAGGACGCTCGTCATGGCGAGCCTCGCCGTCATTGCCGACGCAGATGCCGGAGGTCCATGCCGAAAATGGTCGCTGGGTGCGGACCGGCGGCAGCGCGAGGTGCGGAACTGTCCGAGTTGGGGCGCAGGTAGCGTCCCTTAACGGTGGCCGGCCTTAAGAACATGGCTTCGTAGTTCACTTCCGCCATGAAGTGGCTTCGCAGAAACTCACCGTCGCCGTTTGCGGTCAAGCGGCAGGAGGCCGACGCGCCAACGCCATCCGGCCGCTGCCCCGTGGACTCACAATAGAACGAGCCCTCCCAAGTACCCCGTTCGGGCACGTCCAGGACGAATGTCCCCCACCAGGGCCCGCTGTAGGTGTTCGAGTCCAGGTTGAAGTTCACGAAATACGCCATGTACCCCGTCGTGTTCGGATCCGATGTGGCCCAGCGCATTATAAGAACCCGGCCGCGCGCGGCTGTCCAGGTTCCGGCCGGACAGTACGGCGGCACCAGTTGGTCCGCGGGCGCCGGATTGCCCCCTCCCAAACATCGGATAACGCCCCTGAACGGCAGGCTGGCCAGCGGGTTGGCTGGGTCTTTGGCCGCCTCCGTTCCGGCAAACTCGACTATCGTGCTCTCCTGGGCGAGCCCGACTTGGGTCGCAAGCGCAAACGCGGTTGTTGCCGCCAGGACCGTGCTTCTCAGTCTCATGGCAATGCTCCTTTCCGAAGCCGTACGCGATCATCGCGGAGGCCCGTGGAAAGGATCGCTCGGGATCTTTCGTTTTTCGAGTGGCGGGAGGGGTCCGAAGGGGCTTGCCCCTGGCTTGCCCCCCCTTGCCCCCTACTGCCCTTTCCAGTATTCTTTTGGGCAGAAAAGGATCTGTTCATCCGGGTCGTGGAGGAATCCATGCCTGTTCCGCAGCCTATCTCGCCGTTGCCGAATCCGCGGCGCGCCGCCGCGCATGATCTGCTGGAGACCTGGAAGGAGATCGCAGCCTACCTGAACCGCGACCTGCGGACGGTGAAGCGCTGGGAGCGGTCCCGAGGCCTTCCAGTCCACCGGTTGCCGGGCGGACCCAAAGCGGCCGTCTACGCTCTGAAGTCCGAGGTGGAGTCCTGGAGACAGGGTGCCGGCCGGAAAGCCGAAACGGCCGGACCATCCGGCAAAACCAGGCGTTGGTCCAGCCTCCTCTGGGCTGGCGCCGCCGGGGTTTTCCTCGTCGCTGCCGGCCTCGTCCAATGGCGACTATCGTCAACCCGTTCGCTGCCGGTGCCCATTGCGGTTCCTCTAACCAGCTATCGCGGAGTCGAGTGGTTTCCTGCATTCTCGCCGGACGGCAGGCAGATCGCCTTCTCGTGGAATGGCGGCGAAGAAGACAACTTCGACATTTACGTACACCTGGTCAAGGCGGGCAACCCATTGCGGCTGACGACAAACGCGGCGATGGATCTAGGGCCCGCTTGGTCCCCTGACGGACGTCACATTGCTTTCGCCCGCTGGCATCTCGGCTCTCCGAAGTTCGACTATCTTGTCATTCCTGCGCTGGGAGGTGGTGAGCGGCGCGTCGCGGAGGGATCGATCACACCGAACGCGATCGGAATTCCATTCCCATTAGTGGCGTGGACGCCCGACGGCCAGTGGTTGATTCTCAACCAGCCGTCGGCGGAGGCGGAATCGTACGGCTTGCGGCTGGTATCACTGGAGACGAGTGAATCGTGGCGGCTGACGGATCCGCCGCCCGAGTCCCCCGGCGACTGCTGTCCAGTGGTGTCGCCGGATGGCCGCACGCTCGCGTTTCTGCGAGCTTCGGCCGCAAGAACCCCCAGGCCGCTGTTGCTCGATATCGCCCACAACGGCGAAGCGCGCGGGCAGATTCGTCTACTCGACGTCCCGTCATGCTGGAATCCAATGTGGGTGGGCGACGGGAGCGAGTTGCTATGTGTGATTGGCGATGGCGAGGTTCGGGCGCTTTGGCGTATCCCTGTTCGAGGGAAGGGGGCCGCGCAATACCTGCCATCGATTGGGCAGTTCGGCCATCACCTGGCGCTGTCCCCGCGGGGCGACCGGATGATCTCCTCGAATTTCTCCTGGGCGGGGGACGTTTGGCAGCTCGATCTCCGGGCGAAGAAGCCGCCGCTTCGGCTGATCGCATCGACAGCCGACGACCTAGCGCCACAGTTTTCTCCCGACGGAAACAGACTCGCCTTCCTGTCGAGGCGATCCGGCCGTCTGAAAGTGTGGACCTCGGACAAGGATGGATCGAACGCCCTGGCACTGGTGCAGGCTGTCGCGCCGCACGCGCCAGCCTGGATCCAGGACGGCCAGGAGATCGCCTACACCTGTCGAGTTGGTGCGAACCGGGAGGACATCTGCGCGATCAACGCCTCGGGCGGAACGCCACGACGTTTGACCACCGATCCAGCGAGGGACATCTTTCCCACATCGTCGCGAGATGGTACACGGGTCTATTTCACGTCGGATCGCACCGGCTCGTTTCAGATTTGGAGGATGCCGGCCGATGAGTCGGGTCCGGCCATCCAAGTGACTAGGAATGGCGGCTTCGGCGGAGTTGAATCAGTGGACGGCCGGTTCCTCTTCTATGCCAAGGATGGTCTTTCCGGCCCGATCTGGCGGGTGCTGGTCCACGGTGGAGACGAAGTATCGCTCGGCGAGGAGGTACGGTCGCTCCGGCTGCCGCAGAACTTCGCGGTTGGAGAGCGTGGCATCGTTTTCGCTTCCTCGGACAACCCAGCTCATGGATTTGAGATCCGGTTGTACAGGTTCACGACCGGCAGGAGCGAGCCGGTCGCCCGAGTCAAGGGGGCGCTCGGAAACGGGATGGCTCTCTCCCCGGACGAACGGTCGCTCCTGTTCACAACGCTCGAACTGCGTTCAGGCGATCTCGCGATGGTGGAAATGCCATTCTGATTTG
>CAYPUQ010000218.1:0-10618 GCA_964413655.1 uncultured Solibacteraceae bacterium
CCTCCGTACTCTGCCCAGCCGAGCGGAGTGCTCTGGTAAATCTTGTCTTTGATGTCGAGTTGTGCGCCACGCTGCACGAGCAGCTTCACGACCGGAAGATGACCCGCGATTGCGGCCTGGTGCAGCGGTGTCGAATGGCTGTGCACGTTGGGAGGGTTGTAGCGGTTCGGGTCCTCGCCCGCGTCAAGCATTAGTTCGACGACCGCGGCCTGGCCCAACTGGGCCGCCAGTGCCAAGGCGCGATGGCGGTCCTCCGGGCTCGCCTCGAGTAGCAACTCTCGGACTTCGGCGACCTTTCCCAGTCCTGCGACGGCGGGGAGGCTGTTGGTGCGAGCCCCTCGCCGCACGAGCGCTTCCGCGGCATCGACGTAACCAAAAACCAGTGCTGTCATGAGCGGCGATGTCCATGCACCGGAGCCGCAGCCGTCGACGGACGCGCCGCCATCCACAAATACATCGACTAATGGAACCTGAACCCCAGCCTGCGCCGGGGGTGAACTCGACACGAGCATGGGAAGAGGGGCGTGCTGCCCGCCATAGAGATCCGCGAGAGCATCGGCCTCCGCCCCCGACTCGAATAGCAGCCGGGCGATTTCCACGGCATTGGCCGGCGTCCGCTGCCGGTAGCCTTCCACGCCATTCGCCGCCACGTAGTGAAGCAGCGTTGCTCTGTGGACGGGCGGGTCGAAATGCGTCACGCGCGCCGAACGCGACCGTGCTAATTCGAGACTGTCACGCAGCAGTCCCCGTAGCGTTTCGAGATCTCCGTCGATGACAGCTTCAACCGCGGCTTCAAAGCGGCCATCGCGTTGCACGCCGGCCGCAAAAAGCTCGACGGCACTCCAGCCAGCGAAATCGTACCAGCGTGCGAGCGCCAAACGTGCTCCGGCCGAGTCCAGCGGGAACGCGCGAACCTCGGACTCCCCAACCTGCCGTGGGAGCCAGCGGATTTCACCATCGCGAAACCACGGGTGCATGGTCCGCACGATCTCCATGGCCGCCTCGCTGCCCCGCCGCCAGCTGTCGAGGAGTTTGTCCGCCTGCCGTTCGTACTCGTCCATCCCAGCGGTATAAGGCAGCCGGTTCACAAAACTGAGCTTACCGCACCGCTAAGGCGAGGAGACCAGACTCCCGGACGTCAGCCGATCTCGCGATACCGATAGCAATCCACCAGGTGATCGTTCACCATCCCGGTGGCCTGCATGAAGGCGTAGCAGATGGTGGAGCCGACGAACTTGAATCCGCGTTTGAGCAGATCCTTGCTCATCGCGTCTGAGATTTCCGTGCGCGCCGGGACCTCGCTCAGTGTGCGCCAGGCGTTCCGCACCGGCTTGCTGCCGATGAAGGTCCAGATGTAGGCGTCGAAGCTGCCGAATTCTTTGCGCACGGCCAGGAATGCGCGTGCGTTGACGATCGTGGCCGCGATCTTCAAGCGGTTGCGGACGATCCCTGGGTCGGCCAGCAAGGCTGCCACCTTGGCGTCGTCGTAGCGGACGATCTTGCGCGCGTCGAAGCGGTCGAACGCGCGGCGGTAGTTCTGGCGTTTGGCGAGGATGGTCGACCAACTCAGGCCGGCCTGCGCACCCTCCAGGATCAGCAGTTCGAACAAACGCCGGTCGTCATGCAGCGGGACGCCCCACTCAGCGTCGTGATAAGCGATGTCAAGTTCGGTTTTCGGCCAGGGGCAACGCTGCAAGCGAACCTAAACGTCGTCGCCGTCGTGATGGATGCGGTGCGTCGCGCCCGCTTCGGGCTTCTTATAACGCTCGATCTTGGAACCGTACTTGCCTTGCTTTGTGCGATGGAGCATCAGCGAGATCTCCTGCTGCGTCATCTTCTTCATCGTCTTCAGCAGGGCGACGTTGTGCTCGAGCTGGCCCGTTGTCTGGACGCCCGAAACCAGCGTGTCGATGTCCTGGCTCCAGGAGAAGCGCAGACAATCTTCGATCTTGGCGACGTCGTTCTTCGTGATCTCGCCAATCGCATTCGACTTCATCGCGATGATGCCCAAGCCCTTCTTCCGTGCGTTCGGCAGGAAGTTCTTGATGAAGCTCAAATAATGCGGGTCGATCAGGTTCACCGGGAACTGGCAGGTCTCCCAGCCGTCGTAGCCGTCGAGCAAGCGCTGATGCACGGTGAAGTCGTGATGGCCGGTGAAGCCGATGTGGCGCACCTTACCCTGCTCCTTCGCCTTCACGAACGCCTCGAGCGCGCCGTTTGGTCCGAAGATCTGGTCCACCTCGTCGTGCCGCGCCACCTCGTGACATTGCCACAGATCGAGGTAGTCGGTATTCATCCACTTCAACGTCTCTTCCAACTGGCGCATGGCGCTCTCGCGGTCCCGCAGGTGCGCCTTGGACATCAGGATCACCTTCTGCCGCAAGCCGCCTTCGAGCGCCTTGCCGTAGATGCGGTCACTGCCGCCGTTGTGATACTTGTGCGCGCTGTCGAGGAAGGTGACGCCGAGGTCGATGGCGCGGCGAATGATGCGCACGCCGTTGTCCTCACCGTCTGTCCCCATGTGAAACCCACCCAGGCAGAAGCGGGAAACTTTGAGACCGCTCTTGCCCAGGGTGATCGTGGGCATCTGCCCTTCGGCCAGCGCCTTGACGCTCATCCCAAGCGCCGCGGCGGTAGTTTGCAGGAAGGTGCGTCGTTGCATAATTCTCCTTTTCTGTGCCCTTTCAGCCTACTCTACAACAACGGCGCGGCGGATAGAATCGAGCCGCGGGAATTGCCGGTCCAGGTACGCGTTTCCCTGTAACTCGATGCGGCTCGGGTCGGGCCCGCCGCCTTGCGGGGCCACCTCGCCGTAGGAGTAGTACAGACTCTCCACCACATCCATCCCTTCCACCACCCTGCCGAACGGCGCGAACCCGGATTTGTCGAGATCCAGGTTGTCGCGCAGGTTGATGAAGACCTGCGTTGTGCGCGTGTTCGGCCCGCGCATCGCGAACGTGATAGTCCCCTTGCGATTCCGTTCCGTTACCGGGTCGTCGGGGATCTGCAGCGTGGTCCACAACTGCTGCACCTTCGGATTGCCGTTAATGCCGAACTGGCAGACGAATCCGCGGATCACGCGGTGAAACCGCACGCCGTCGTAGAACTTCTCGTTGACGAGTTCGAAGAAGTGGTCGGCGCCGCGCGGCGCCGAGCCGCGATTGACTTCGACAACGAAGTCGCCCTTGGTGGTCTCGATCTTCACCCGGTACTGTTCGGGCGGCTTCACCGGCGCTTTCGGCGTTTCGGCGGCCTTCTCCTCCGTCTTGGGCGCCGATCCGCACGCGCCGATCGCCAGGACGAAGGCAGGCAACAGGAACCATCGCAATCTATTTCGCATCTCGCCAGTTGTCTCCTATTCCCGTATCCACGATGAGCGGAACCTCCAATCTGTACACGGACTCCATCTCATGCTTCACCATTACGGCCAGACCGGCAGCCTCTTCCGGCGGTGCCTCGAAGACCAGTTCGTCGTGGACCTGGAGCAGCATCCGGGCACGCATTTTCGATTCGGCAAGCAGCCCGTCGATCCGGATCATAGCGAGCTTGATCAGATCCGCCGCCGTGCCTTGAAGTGGGGTGTTGACGGCTGTACGTTCGGCAAACCCTCGCGCATTCGGGTTACGGCTGTGCATGTCGGGTATCGGACGTTCTCGGCCGAACAGCGTCTTCGTATACCCGGATTTGCGGACCGCGGCGATG
Organism: uncultured Solibacteraceae bacterium; assembly: GCA_964413655.1. Taxonomy (GTDB): domain Bacteria; phylum Acidobacteriota; class Terriglobia; order Bryobacterales; family Bryobacteraceae; genus CAYPUQ01. The sequence continues at coordinate 3,703 of CAYPUQ010000218.1, forward strand.
GTTTGGTCGATGAACTTCTTCACGCCCGCGTAACGCTCAAAATAGCCGCGAATGTACGATTCGGCCTCGGTGCGGGAAATGCCGAGTTGGCCGGCGAGGCCGAACGCGCTGAGGCCGTAAACGATGCCGAAGTTGACGGCCTTGGCGTTGCGCCGGTGCTCCGGCGTCACCATGAGGGGTGCCACGCCGAAGACTTCGGCCGCCGTGCGGGTGTGAATGTCCTCACCGTTGCGGAACGAATGGACCAGAACGGGATCGCGCGAAAAATGCGCCAGCAGCCGCAGCTCAATCTGCGAGTAGTCGGCGATCACTAGTTTCCAGCCCGGCTCTGGGACGAAGGCGGCGCGGATTTGGCGGCCCATTTCCGTCCGGATCGGAATGTTTTGCAGGTTCGGGTTCGAGGAAGAGAGCCGGCCGGTGGCGGCGCCCGCCGGATTGAAGGTGGTGTGCAGCCGCCCGGTTTCCGGCCGGATCAGCGCCGGCAGCGCGTCCACGTAAGTGCCCTTGAGTTTGGTCAGCTGCCGGAATTCGAGCACCCGGGCGGTGATCGGGTATTCGCCAGCGAGACCCTCGAGGATCTCCGCGGCGGTCGACAGCGACTTCGTTTTTCCCGGGCGGCCGGGGGCGGGCACACCCATTTCCTCGTAGAGCACCTTACCAAGCTGCTGCGGCGAACTGATGTTGAACGGGCGCCCGGCCATTTCGTAGATCACGCCGCTCAACCGCTCGATCTCGCGCTGCATCACCCGCGACATTTCGGCCAGCGCCGCCGGATCGATGCGAATACCGTTTTGTTCCATGCGGGCCAGCACGCCCGTCAGTGGCAGGTCGATCGTGTCGTAAACGCTGCGCAGGCCCCGCGTTTCCACTTCGTCGCGAAGGCGGCCAGTGAGCAGAAACCAGTGCGCAGCCTGCTCCTCCGGCAATCCACACCCCTTGCGGTCGAGGTACTTGGAACAGATCGCATCCGGCGAGCAGGCGCCCGGATCGGCCGTGAGGAGAAATGCGTACAGCAGGAGATCGTCGCGCTGCCCCCGAAGCTGAATGCCCCGCCGCGCGAGCGCAACCTGGACCGCTTTCAGGTCGTGCCCGGTCTTCTGGTGGTCGGCCGATTCCAGCAGCGGACGTGCGTGATCGAGTAGTTCGGCGGTGACGCCCCGCCCTTCGCCGGACCGCGCACTCAGGCCGAGGATCGGTGCGCCCAGACCGGCCTCGGAATCGGGTGCGACCGCAACGGCCAGCGGCACGGCCCCGTCGAGGGTTGCCAGCCAGGCATCCCAGTCTGGCGGCGAGGAAATGAGCCTAAGGTCCGAATCGGTTTTGGACTCGGTCCCATCGCCGAGTTCCCTTACTTGGCTAAAGAACTCCAACTCGTTATACAGTGCCCGGAGGCTCTCAGTGTCCGGTAGCTTCGCCGCAAGCGCGTCCAGGGACCAATCCACCGGCACCGTTGTATCGATGGTCGCGAGCCGCTTGCTGAGCTCGATCTGCTCGCGATGCTGCAGGAGGCTTTCGCGGTAGGCGTTGCGCTTCACCTGCGCGGCGTTGTCGAGCAGATTCTCCAGCGTATCGAATTCCGCCAGCAGGTTCTGCGCCCCCTTGTCACCGATTCCGGGCGCGCCGGGGATATTGTCGATCGAATCGCCCATGAGGGCCAGCCAGTCGGCTACCTGATCGGGACGAACGCCAAGAAACTCTTCTACGGCCGCTTCATCATAGACTGTGTCGTTCTTGGCGGGGTTGAGCATCGTCACCCGGCCGGTCACGAGTTGCAGCAGGTCTTTGTCGCTCGACACAATGACAACTTCGACGCCATGCCCGGCGGCGCCGCGCGCAATGGCGCCGATGACGTCGTCTGCTTCGAAACCCGCGTACTCCAGAATCGGAATGCACATCGCTGCGAGCAGACGTCGGACATAAGGGATCTGCTGGAGGAGGTCCGGTGGCGCCTCCGGCCTGTTCGCCTTATATTCGGCATAGGCCTGTTCGCGGAACGTGGGCCCCAGGCTCTCGAAGACGGCGGCCACGTAGTCCGGTTGGTGGGTGGCTAGCATCTTCTTAATCATGTTGTTGAAAATGAAGGTAACTTCGGTCGGCAAGCCGGAAGTGGTCCGCATGGGTGGCGCGGCGGAGCGGGCACGAGCGTGATAAGCGCGGAAGATCAGTCCGAAGGTGTCAATTAGGAAGAGCCGGGGGGCGGCCATTGCTTCCCTATCATACAAGAGGGTTTTGCAGATCCGCTTTTGTGACATCTCCGTGTGATTTTTCTCTCTGATCCGCACCAGCGTGTCTACTGTGGTTCTTTTGCCACACTAATGTATCAAAATATCCTTTGGAATTATGCGTTTACAGCCGGTCCCTGGATTGCTATAGTAATCGAGGGTGGTTTGTACTACCACCCAAGAGAATATCGTGCGCTACGAAACGACGGTCCAGCGGCCCGTCCAGATCAGCGGCCGCGGCCTCCACAGCGGCGTTCCAGTCACCCTACGAATCCTACCCGCCCCACCCGCCACGGGGATTGTCTTCCGGCGGACCGATCTGGAAAACTTCGAAATTCCGGCTTGCTGGAGCCACGTCGCCAAGGTCAGCTATGCCACCAGCTTGATGCGGCAGGGGGTGCTGATCTCGACCACCGAGCACCTCCTGAGCGTGTTCTACAGCATGGGGATCGACAACGCTTATGTCGAAATCAACAACCTGGAGGTTCCGATTCTGGACGGCAGCGGACAGCCCTTCATCGAGTTGCTGCGCGAGGCGGGCATCCGGACCTTTCGCCGGTATCGGCGCTACCTTTGCATTCGCAAGGAGGTGACCGTCGAAGCCGAGGGGAAACGGATCTCGATTCTGCCCGCCGACCGGTTCTTACTGACCTGTGACGTGCAGTTCGACCATCCGCTGGTGGGGCGGCGGCGCATGGAGATGGAAGTGACGCCGGAGCGCTACGCGAGGGAGATCGCACCGGCGCGAACGTTTGGCTTCGCGCATGAGCTGGATCAGATGAAGAGCATGGGCCTGATCCGCGGCGCGAGTCTCGACAACGCCGTTTGCTTCGACCGGACCGGCGTGATGAACCCTGGCGGGCTGCGCTTTCCGGACGAGCCCTGCCGCCACAAGGCGCTCGATTTGATCGGCGACCTCGCTCTGATCGGCCGCCCGCTGCTTGGACACGTCATCGCCGAGAGGGCGGGACACGCTATGCACGTGGCCCTCGTCGCGCGAATCATGTCCGATTCCTCCCTGTACGAGATCCTGACCTTCGACAAACTCGCCACCCGCGTGGCGCACGCGCTGGTGTCGTAGGTATTCGCCGGTCCGGATCGATGCACATTGGGCGCTCGGTTCCCAACTTGCTGACGGCGGTGCGGCTTCTGTTAACGCCGTGGCTCGCCTGGGCGATTCTCCGTCACGAGTTCCGGCTGGCCCTTTGGATTTTCGTCGCCGTGGCCGTCACCGATGGGCTGGACGGCTGGATCGCCCGGCGGTTTCACTCCATCACCCGCTTCGGGGCCATCCTCGATCCGATCGCCGACAAGATCTTTCTCAGCACCGTTTATCTCTGCCTTGGCCTCGCCGGAGCGATTCCGATCTGGCTGGTGTACGTGGTGTTCGGACGCGATGCCTTCATTCTCTTGATGGTCGGCGCGGGGTTGTTGCTGACCCCGTTGCGCGACTTCCCCCCTTCGATTTGGGGGAAACTCAGCACCATTGTTCAGGTTGCCTGTGCCACAACGGTGCTGGTCTGGCAGGCCGGCTTCATGAAGGAACTGGCGGCACTGATCCCGGTCCTCATCGCGCTTGTCACGGTGATGGCTTTTTGGAGCGGCCTCCATTACCTGATTTCGGGCATTCGCCGCGTTCGCGCCGTTGACGGCGGCGCAAGCGGGGGGTAGTCTGTAAGTGACGAGGTTGTATGAGCCGCTACGCGCCCTCAAGAAATTTCCTACGGGTCGCCATACTGGCGCTCGCTTTGGCGGCGGGGGCGCTATGGCTCTCGCAGCGCTGGTCCGGTGCTTCGGCTGTAGCCGTGGCCGGATTCGCGGTGTCCGCCGTGGCACTGTATTTCGGTTCCCGCCCGCCGATCGAAACGGATGGCATCCGGTTGATCGTTGGGAATCGGGAAATGGTCATGGAAGAACTGGCGCGGATCGACCGTACCGGCTGGCTCTTTCCACTCATCTTGCGCCTCACGCTGGTCGGCGGCGACCGGTTCTGGCTGGTTTACCCGGGCTCGCCGTCCTCGGCGCAGCGGCTGCTGCGGCACCTTTATCGCGGCGCGCGGGGCGCGCTCGTTGACGGGTTGCCGAACCTGGTGAATTCCCAGATGCTGAGCGGCAGTCAAGCTGCGCCCGCACCGCGCCCGCGGCTGCTGCTTGAAGAAGACGAGGCCGAGATCGAGCGTCTCTACCAGCGGCTGAAGACCGTTGGCCGGCTCGATCCGAAGAATTCCGGCGAAGAGTCGTAGGGTTTTGCCCGCTACGCCGGCACGACGCGGTTCGGCGCGCCGTGGATGCTTTCCTTTCTTGCTCCTCCTGGCCACCATTGTGGCGGCCGTCGTCTTCCATCCCGTCTGGCTTTCCTGGTTGGGAAGTTTTCTGATCCTCGCCGATGCGCCCGTGCGGGCCGATCTGGTGGTCGTTCTGGCGGGGGACTGGCATGGGTTGCGCATTCTGGAAGGCGCCCGGTTGGTTAAGGAGGGATACGCACCCAAGGTGGTGGTGAGCAGCCCACGGGTTCTATACGGGCGCTGGGAGGACGAGTTTGCCATTCCGTTCATCGTCGACCGTGGATATCCGCGGGAATGGTTCGAGCCATTTCGCATCGAGGCGAGGTCCACGCGTGAAGAGGCGCGCGAAGTGATCGGCGAAATGCGGCGGCGCGGAATCGGGACGGTCCTCGTGGTGACGAGCGATTTTCACACCCGCCGGGCGCGCCGGTTGTTCACCGCGGAGTCCGACGGTAACCCGGAAATCATCACGATTGCCGCTCACGACAAGATCTTCCGCGCGTCCGATTGGTGGCGGTCGCGCGAAGGGCGGAAGGTGTTCTTCTACGAATGGACCAAAACGTTGGCGTCGATGGCCGGCATGTAGGATCGATCCGGTTTGCGTTTGTCGAGGGGCGGTAGTATTCGCGAGAATGGTGTGAGTCTCGCCAAGCCGCGACCACATGAAGGAAGTCTGGAAAACTCTGGCGCCCGACCTCTGGCGCTATCGGCGTTCGCTCGCCGCCGGCAACGCCGCGCTGGTGCTGAAGGACATCCTCGCGGCTTCGCTTCCCTTGTTCGTGCGGGCGACTGTCGACAGCGTGGAAGGGGGCTTCCATCAACGGACGCTTCTGCTGCTGGCGGGTGGGATGTTGGCGGTCTCCGCGGCCAAGGGCTTCTTCCAATACTGGATGCGGGTGATTCTAATCGGCGTCTCGCGTGACATCGAATACGACATTCGTAATCGCCTGTTCGCCCACCTGATGACGCTGTCGAGCAACTTCTATCAGAAGTACCGTACAGGCGACATCATGGCCCGGGCAACCAACGATCTGAACGCCGTCCGGATGATGCTCGGGCCTGGGATCATGTACTGGACGGAGACGTCGCTCACGTTCCTGTTCGCCGTCAGCGTGATGTTGTGGGTCGACTGGCAGCTCACGCTCATCGCGCTGCTGCCCGCGCCATTGATCAGCGTGACGGTGGTCGTATTCGGCCGGATCATCCACGAGCGGTTCGAGAAGATTCAGGCCATCTTCTCCGACATCAGCAGCCGCGTTCAGGAAGGGCTGGCCGGGGTCCGGGTCCTCCGTGCCTATGGCCAGGAAGACGCCGAACTTCGCGGCTTCGAGGTGCTCAATCGCCGCTTCATCCGGCAAAACATGCGGCTGGTATGGACGTCGGGACTTTTCATGCCGATGCTCCAGGCGTTTGTCGGCCTGTCGTTTCTGCTTGTCCTCTGGGCCGGCGGCAAGCGGCTGCTGGCGGGCGAGATGACCGTCGGCACGTTCCTGATGTTCAACTTCTATATGGGCATGCTGGTGTGGCCGATGATCGCGATGGGCTGGGTGGTGAACCTGATGCAGCGTGGATCGGCGTCGTTGAAGCGGCTGAACCAGATCATGGCCGAGCAGCCGGTCATCAAAGCGCCGGCGGCGCCGCGGCGGCTGCCTGATCCCGTGCGCGGCGAGTTCGGCATGGAAGACGTCACGCTCCGCTTCGATGGGACGACGGCCTTGGCCGATGTTTCTCTCACGATTCCCGGCGGATCGACGGTTGCGATCGCCGGTCACACGGGTAGCGGCAAAACATCGCTGGTGAACCTGCTGGGCCGGCTCTACGATCCGGCCTCGGGCCGCGTGCTGCTGGACGGAATCGACCTGCGCGAATTCGACCCGGCGGACCTTCGCCGCCTGATTGGGTACGTTCCTCAGGAGACCTTCTTGTTTTCGGCCACGCTGGCGGAGAACATCGCTCTCGGCGCGCCGCGCGCGGCGCGGGATGAGGTCCATCGCGCCGCCGAACTGGCTGGGTTGGGGCCGGACCTCGCGGCTTTTCCGGATGGACTCGACACGCGCGTCGGCGAACGCGGATTGACGCTCTCCGGTGGCCAGAAGCAGCGCACGGCTATCGCCCGGGCGATTCTGCGGAATCCTAGAGTTCTGATTCTGGACGACGCACTATCGAGCGTCGACACGGTGACGGAGGAGCGAATCTTGCGGTCGCTAGCCGGGTTGATGGAGGAGCGCACGACGATTCTCGTGTCGCACCGCGTTTCCACGATTCGGCACGCGGACCGGATCTTCGTCATCGAGCAAGGCCGGCTGGCCGAGGAAGGCACGCATGAGGAACTGCTGGCGAGGCGGGCGTTTTACGCCGACCTGTATCAGAAGCAGCTTATCGAAGAGGAACTGGAGACCATCTGAAATT
>CAYPUQ010000219.1:0-10613 GCA_964413655.1 uncultured Solibacteraceae bacterium
GTGCGGCTGGCGTCGAATCCGTTCATGCTCACGATGCTGTTCCAGGTATGGGCGGGGGAGGGCGAACTGCCGAAGAACCGGGGCGAGCTGTTCCGCTGGTTCATCAACTGCCTGGTGAAGCGTGAAGGGTTGCTGGTGCATGACAAAGCTACCGACGAGCGCATGCGGCCCGAACGTGAGCGTCTTTTGGAGGGGCTCGCCGGTCTGGCGTGGTGGATGCAGCATGAGCGCATTCGTGCGGACGACGAGCAGAGCGGCGACTTTGGCGTCTTGACAGTGGTTTCGCGCGGCGCCGTGCTGGATGCGCTCGGCGGAGAGCCGCTCGTGAAGAAAGCCCTGGACAGCACGCTGCTGGAGGGAGTGGACGAGCTTCGCTTCCGGCATCAGCTTTTGCAGGAGTATTTCACGGCGCAGGCGTTGCAGGTCCGTCTTGGCGAAACCAAAGCCGAGAAATTCTGGCCCGCGGACCGCTGGTGGGAGCGAAGCGGCTGGGAGGAAGTGGCGGTGCTGCTGGCCGGGCTTTATTCGGACTGTACGCCCGTCATCCGCTGGCTGACCGAAGCGCAGCCGGAGACCGCCGCACAGTGCGTTTTGGAAAGCGGCGCGGAGGTGGCGAACAAAGAGGCGCTGCTCGGCGAGTTGGAGGCGGCGTGGCTGCTCCGGCTCACCGGTGCGTGGCGCGAGGCGCAGCCGGAAGGCCGGGCCGCCATAGGAAGGGCGCTGGGCCGGTTGAGGCTGGACAATCGGAAGGGGGTCGGGGTAAAGGACGGGGTGCCGGACATCGACTGGGTGGAGATCCCGGGCGGCGAGTTTATTTATCAGGAGGGTGAACGGCGCTGGCTCCATCGATTCCTCATCGCCCGCTACCCGATCACAAATGGCCAATACCAAGCGTTTCTGGAAGCGGAGGATGGATACCGCGACGATCGCTGGTGGAAGGGGCTCGACAGTCCGGACCGGACGCCCGCGCGGTCCTATTGGAGCGAGCCGAACCATCCGCGGGAGACGGTAAGTTGGCATGAGGCGATGGCGTTCTGTGGGTGGCTGGGGCACAGGCTGGGGCGGGATATTCGACTGCCGGCGGAATGGGAGTGGGAGCGGGCGGCGCGGGGGAGGGATGGCCGCGTCTATCCGTGGGGCAAAGAATACGTGGCCGGGTATGCGAATATCAACGAGACCTGGGGCGACGTGGGACCGCACAATCTAGGACGAACCAGCGCGGTGGGGCTGTATCCGGAGGGGGCATCGCCGGAAGGAGTGGTGGACCTGAGCGGCAATGTGTGGGAATGGTGTCTGAACGAACACCAGAAGCCGGATCGGGTGCAGCGGGGAGGCAGGGAGTCTCGGGTGTTGCGCGGCGGCTCCTGGGACCTCGATCGGGTCAATGCGCGCGCGGGCTCCCGCTTCCACTCCCATCCGGGCTACCGGTTCGGCGGCATCGGCTTTCGGGTGGTGTGCTCGGCCACATCCACTCACAGCGCGGGGTGGGGCAAGCGTCCACGCTTGCGAACCGGCCTCCTGGCCGGCCTTAGCGCTTGGTAGGTGATTCCTTCTGGGGGACCGCCCGGACGCGCCCTGTAGGTATGCTCTGGCGTGCAACAATGTTAGAGTTGAATCGGATACTGTGAAGCGACCCCTCAAGTCTGGAAAGGCCGCCTCCCGCCGCTCCGCCTCCCTTCTCCAGGTCTTTGCCCACCCACTCGGGAAGGTGGTCTTCGGCGTTGCGGCCGCGGTGTTCCTGGTTGGCTTCGGCTTCTTTGCGTTCGAGTATTACAAGTACGCGAAGATGACGGATGCCAAGCTGGCCGAGGGACCCTTCACCAATACCTCGAAGTTGTTCGGGGCGCCGCAGGTCCTGAGCGTCGGCGACGAGGTTTCATCCGACGAGATCGTCTCCTATCTTCACCGGGCGGGCTACGGGCGGGTGAAGACCAACCCGATGGGCTGGTACCAAGCCGACAACAACAGCGTGGAAGTTTTCCCCGGCCGCGATTCCTACTTTCAGGATGAGCCGGGCGTGATCCGTTTCGAACGCGGCCGTATTGCGCGAATTATCTCCCTGCGCGACAGCACGGAGCGCACTCAGTATCTGCTGGAGCCGGAACTGATCACCAACCTGTTCGACCGCAAGCGCGAGAAGCGGCGGCTGGTGCGATTCGTCGAGGTCCCGCCGGTCATGGTGAAGGCGCTGACCTCGGCCGAGGATAAGCGGTTCTGGAACCATGCCGGTTTCGACCCGCTGCGTATTCTCAAGGTCGCATACATCGACATCCGCGAGGGCCGCCACGCGGCCGGTGCGTCAACGCTGAGTATGCAGCTCGCGCGTAGCCTGTGGCTGACGACCGAACGTACGTGGCGCAGGAAGTGGCCGGAGTTTCTGATCACGCTGCACCTGGAGCGCAAGCTCACGAAGGAAGAGATCTTCGAGCACTACGCGAACCAGATCTACCTCGGCCGCATCGGCAGTTTCAACATTCACGGCTTCGGAGAAGGGGCGCAGACGTACTTCGGGAAGGACCTGCGGACGCTGAACCTGCCGGAAGCGGCACTCCTGGCCGGCATCATTCAGTCGCCGAGCCGGTACAATCCGCTGGCGAACCCGGAACGGGCCAAGCAGCGGCGCAATGTGGTTCTCATGATGATGCGCGACAACGGGCACATCACGGAAGAAGAGTACCGCCAGGCGAGCGAAGCGCCGCTCGGGGTGAAGACGAACCGGGCCGAATCGGACGACGCGCCGTACTTCGTCGACTTGGTGCATTCTCATCTGCAATCGCGCTTTCAGGATCACGATTTCCAGGCCAACTCGTACCGCGTTTACACAACGCTGGACATGAACCTCCAGCGCGCCGCGGCCGAGTCGGTGCGAATCGGGATGAAAGAGGTGGACGAGCTGCTGAAGCGCCGCGGCCGGACGCCGGAGCGCGGATGGCAGCGGGCCCAGGCGGCGTTGGTCGCGCTCGACGCCCGGACCGGTGAGGTCAAGGCCCTCGTGGGCGGACGTCACTACGGCGAGAGCCAGTTGAATCGCACGCTCTCCCGGCGGCCGCCGGGATCGATTTTCAAGCCGTTCGTTTACGCCGCGACTTTGAGCCGCGCGGCCGAGGGTTACCTGTATTCGGTCACGCCAGCCAGCGTGGTGATGGACGAACCGACGACGTTCTGGTACGACGACAAGCCGTACGAGCCGAACAACTACCGCAGCCAATTCAATGGCGAAGTCACGATGCGGCAGGCGCTCATCAAGTCCTTGAACATACCGACCGTGAAGTTTGCCGAAATGGCCGGCTACGACGCAGTGGTGCGGCTCGCCAAGCGGGCCGGCATGAACGACGACGTCAAGGCGACGCCGGCCGTGGCGCTGGGGGCCTATGAAGTGCGTCCGCTGGAGATTGCCGGTTCGTACACGATCTTCTCGAACAAGGGCGTGTACGAGGAGCCGGATTTCATCGGCATGATCCGCGACCAGCATGGCCGCGTTCTCCACCGGAAGACCTCGAAGCAACGCAAGGTGCTGGATCCCCGGGTGGCGTATATTCTCACGAACCTCATGGAGGACGTGTTGTGGCGGGGCACCGGGGCTGGCGCGCGCGCCCGCGGATTCCGCTATCCCGCCGCCGGAAAGACCGGGACCTCACACGACGGCTGGTTCGCCGGCTACACGACGGAATTGATCTGTGTCGTGTGGGTGGGATTCGACGACAACCGTGAACTCGGGCTGGAAGGCGCCAAGTCCGCGCTGCCCATCTGGACGGAATTCATGAAACGCGCCCACGAGTTCCGGCCCTACCGGCGCGCGACGACGTTTTCACCGCCTGATGGTGTGGTGACTGTCGAGATCGATGAAGTTAGCGGGAAGTTGGCGGGATCGGGCTGTCTGAGCCGCGCGCGCAACGAGGTGTTCATCGCCGGCACGGAGCCGCTCGATTTTTGTGGCGGGTCGTCGGGCACGCGCGTTGTAAGTTGGGATATGCCGGAGAGCTCCGGTGAGCGGGGAACCTGGACAGCCTCGCGCCGCCGCAACCCGGATGCGCCACCTTCGACCCAGGCCGACGGGGGAATGCCCACGCCGGAAGCGCCAGAGCGGGAGGAGCAGCCGCGCCGGAAGGGTATTTTCGGGCGGATTCTAGATAAGATCCGCTGAGTGAGTCGCTCAGTGTAACTCTTTCAGCAACTGCTGGGCGGCGATCAGGAGCGGATCCCAAACCGTGGCGTAGGGTGGCGCGTATGCCAGATCCAGGTGCTGGAAGTCTTCGACCGTCATGCGCGCCGAGAGGGCGGCAGCGACGACGTTGATGCGCCCGGCGGTTCCGTCCTCGCCGGTGACGGTCCCTCCGAGCAGCTTTCCCGTCCGGCGGTCGCCCACCAATTCGACGGTGGTCTTGCGGCCACCGAAGTATCGCGCTTTCTCGCGCCCGGAAATCTCGACGGAAACGGGATCGAATCCAGCATCCTTGGCCATCGTGGTGGAGAGCCCGGTGGTGGCGACGGCCAGGCCGCAAACCCGGACGATCGCCGTGCCGGCGATTCCCGGAAACCGTTCGCGGGCGCCGGCGGCACACGCGCCGGCCACGCGGCCCATCTTGTTCGCCGTGGTGCCGAGAGGCACCCAGACCGGCTGTCCGGTAACCAGGTGGACGGTCTCCGCGCAATCCCCGGCGGCGTAAACGCCAGTGAGATTGGTCTCCATGTGTTCGGTGACCGCGATGGCTCCGCTGCGTCCGAGTTGCACTCCCGCCTCGGCGGCGATCTCCGCATTGGGCCGCAGACCCGTCGCGAGGACAGCCAGTTCGCAATCGCGATCCTTCACGCGCCCCGCTTCGACGGCTTCCACACGCTCGCCAAGCCGCACCTCAACCCCGAAGCGCTCCAGGTGTTTGACCAGCGCCGCCGTGAGCCGGCCGTCGCGGCGCTTCAGGAGATCCTGTCCCGCGTGGAATAGCGTGACCTTGTAGCCGCGCGCGCGCAGCAGTTCAACAGCTTCGAGTCCGATGTAGCCGCCGCCGGCAACGGCCGCCCGGGCTCCGTTGGGGTGGCGGCTATCCAGGTACGCCCGGAGCGCGATAGTATCGGCCGGAGTGTTGAGGGTGTAGAGCCGCGCTCCGGGATCCACGTGCAAGCCGCCCCGGCGCTGGCGGGCCCCGGTGGCGACGACCAATTTGTCGTAATGAAGCCTTTCGCCGCCGGCGATGGCCACTTCCCGCTTCGCGTGCGAGATCGCGGCGACTTCGGCGCCGGTCCGGACCCGGATATCCCGTTCCCGTTCGAAATACTCCGGAGTGTAGACGACGAGCTGATCGAAGCGGGCCAGACGGCCTTCAGCAAAGTATGGAAAGCTGCAAGCGCCGTAAGAGATGTGCTCGCCTTTTTCGAGCACCACGATCTCCATCGAGCGATCCAGACGCCGCGCGCGCGCCGCGGCGCTCAAACCCGCCGCCACACCTCCGATGACTACCAGACGCATCGCGCCGGGCCTACTCCGCTTGCTCGTTGCTTTGCTGGACGAAAGCGAGGATGTCGAACGGCGTGATCTTGCGGCCGGGGAAGAAACTGTTGACAGCGTCCTGTTCGTCCGCGAACATCTCGAAAACTGTGGTGAGCTTCGTCAGCACCAGCAACTCCACGTTACGCCGGCTCAGGTTCAGGAGCTTCATCATCCCACCGGCCTTCTTGACGGTGGTAAAGCAAATCATCAAGCTGCCCAAACCAGTGCTGTCGATATAGTCGACCTCCTTAAGGTCCAGAACAACGCGGGTCCGCTCCCCGGCAGCGAGGTCCTTCACCTTCTCCCTCAGGATGGAGGCCTCTTCTCCAGCCGTCAGCCGTCCTCGTAACCCGAGGATGACGACTCCTTCCCGCTCGCGTTGTGAGATATCGAGGCTCATGGCGGATACCTATCCAGTGTAGTGCAGGGAGGCGAGAGATGCTTCCGCGCGGCAGGGTGAAACGCTACTTCACGGAGGCAAGCGGAGTCTCCGCGGCCTGAGTCTTCTGCGGCGACGGAAACACGACGCGAACCTTCGTGCCTTTGCCGGGACGGCTATCCGCATGGACGGTCGCGTCATGCGCACGGGCGATCCACGCCACGAAGCTCAAACCGAGACCGAGACCTTTCAGCGGGTCGGAGGTGCCATCGGGGACGCGGTAGAAACGTTCGAAAATGTGCGGTAAATGCTCCTCGGGGATGCCCTTTCCCGTGTCTTCCACCACCAATTCGGCCTGGCCGTTCACCTGCCGGCAGGAAACGGCGACCTCGCCTCCGGCGGGAGTATACTTCAAGGCGTTGGAGACGAGGTTGGCGAGGAGGCGCTCCAATTGAATGCGATCGCCCTGCACGACGCAGCCGGCGTCGAGGGCAGTGCGCACCCGCAATCCCTCCATTTCGGCAGGGATCTGATACTGCTCCACGACGTGAGCGGCCAGCTCCGCCAAGTCGAGCTTCTCCCTGGCCACCGGCAGTTGCCCGGATTCCGCCTGCGAGAGCTGGAGCAGCGCGGTGACCACTTTGGAAAGCCGCTCGACATCGTCGATAGCGGATAGCATCGCTTCGCGGTACTCCTCGACCGTCCGCGCCGTGAGCAGAGCCACCTCGAGCTGTCCGCGAATAGCAGTCAGCGGAGTCCGTAACTCATGAGAAACGTCGACCGAGAACTGGCGGACCTGGGTAAACGAACTTTGCAGGCGGTCGACCATCCCGTTGAAGGTGTCGATCAGTTGGTCGAGTTCGTCACCCGTGCCGCGCGGCGGTATGTGGAGATCCAGCCGGTCGCCGGTAATCGATTGAGCGGTCAGCGTCAGATCGTTGAGCGGCCGCAAGGCTCGCCCGGCGACGAGCCAACCCAGCACGGCGGCGCCGAGAATCAACAGGGGCATCACCGTGAAATAGCGGACGGTGAACTGTTCGAGGATGCGTTCGTCGTCGGCGAGAGACCGGCCGATTGTCAGCACAAACGGCCGCCGTCCGTCGTCGTAATGAACTCCGGTGCGGGTCAGATACCGCCTGCCGGTGCTCGACTCGCGGATCCGCCACAACGGGCGCTGCAAGCGCCCGGCCATACGGCGAATCTGCTCGGGAGACTCCACGCCAAAGTTCCTGTACGCCTCCGACACTTCGAGCACTTCGCCGGACTCGTCCGCCAAGAGGAACACGCGCCGCAAACGCTGCACAATGAACGGCTCTTCCGTTCCTTCCTGGTTATAGATCCACACGGGCACGCCGTCCCGGATGCGGAGAAAACCCTTCAGGGCCGCCCACTCCTCGTCCAGCACCTCCATGGTGTTGCCTTCGAGAATCGAGTGGAGCGTCTCGCGAAACAAGAGCCCGATGGCGGCGAGCAGAACGGCGAAGATCAGCGTGTAAGTAAGGGTGAGCCGGCCGCGCAGACCAATCCTCTTCGCTCCGCGCCAGACGGGTTGGATCACGCGAGACTCCCGAATCAGGATTCCGCCGCTTTGGCGGCCGCCTTCTCCGGATGGTCGAGCATGTAGCCGACGCCGCGAACCGTCTGAATCATCTTCACCGGCCAGCGGTCGTCCACCTTGCTGCGCAAATGCCGGATATACACATCGACGATGTTGGTCAGCCCGTCGTACTCGACATCCCAAACATGTTCGACGATCATGGTCCGGCTGAGCGGACGGCCGCGATTGCGCATCAGGTACTCGAGGATGCTGAACTCCTTGGGGGCCAGTTCGATGTTTTCGCCGCCGCGCGTCACCTTGCGCCGGATACAATCGAGGAGTAGATCGCCTACCTGCAATCGCTCCGGCGTCGGCTGGCCGCGCCTCAGCAGTGCCCGGACACGGGCGAGCAGTTCCACGAAGGCAAACGGCTTTACCAGGTAATCGTCGGCGCCAAGTTCCAGCCCCTTCACCCGGTCGTCCACGGCATCCCGGGCGCTGAGAATCAGCACCGACGCCGTGGCCCGGCGGTTCCGCATCCGCTCAAGGAGTTTAAACCCGTCCATGTCCGGCAGCATCAGGTCGAGAATCACGAGGTCGTGCTCTGTCTGATGAACCGCATCGTACGCCTTACCTCCATCCGGTGCGACGTCCACTTCATAACCGGCACTTTCCAAGCCCCGCCGCACAAAGTCGGCGATTCGTGTTTCGTCTTCCACGACGAGTATCTTCACAGCTACCGGAATACCATACCTGAGGCCGGAAAGCTATGGGGGTATTCTTCACCTTGGGCGGCGGCCTAACCGGAGTGGCCCGGCTCAGTCTAAAAGGTGGATGGAGGCGAGCGACCAGGAGTTGATCGCCCGGATCCGCGAGGGAGATAGCCACGCTTTCCGTTTTCTCGTGGAACGGTATAGCCGGAGTGTCTTCCGCCTGGCTTATCGCATGACCGCCCACGAACAAGACGCCGAAGACGTGGTACAGGAGACGTTTCTGCGCGCTTACCGGCAGTTGCGCCAATACGAGGAGCGCTGCGCGTTCGGGACCTGGCTCTACCGCATTTCGGCGAACTATGCCCTGGACCTGATCCGGTCGCGGCAGCGGTGGCGCGACCGGCACGTCCAGACCTCGAATGGGGCGGCCGAGACTCAGGAAACGGACCCGTTGCAGAACGTGGCTTCGGCGGCGCCGCCACAGGACCGGGTCGTGTTCGGGCACGAGTTGTGGGCGCGCTTCCAACGGGAACTGGCGGCTCTGACGCCGCAGGAGCGGCAGGCTTTCATCCTACGTCATTTCGAGGACTGCTCGATCGGAGAGATTGCACGGGCGCTCGAGGTGTCGGAGACGGCGGCGAAGAACAGCATTTTCCGGGCAGTACAGAAGATCCGGCGCGGCCTGGGCCCATTGATGGCCGTGCGGGGAGCGGAAACATGACCCGGCATCTGACAGAAGAGCAGTTGATCCTGCACTACTATGGCGAAGCCGCGGACGGTCCGGCATGCCGGGAGCACTTGGAGGTCTGCCCGGCGTGCCGGCGGGAGTTCGAGCAGCTCCAGGCGCTGCTGGCGACAGTGACTGAGGCTCCGGTGCCGGAACGGGACGAAGCCTATGAGACGGCCGTTTGGTCGGCGATTGAGCCGCGGTTGGCGGCGGAGCGGAAGCTGGTCTGGTGGAAAATCCGGGCCGCACCAAGAAAGCTGGCGTTGGCCGGCGGCATAGCGGCGCTGCTTCTGTCGGCGTTTCTGGCTGGTCGCCATTTCCCCGCTCCGGTCCCCCACGAGACGCCGTTAGTGGCCGTGGATCCGGAACGGGTCAGCCGGCAGGTTCTGCTCGTTATGCTGCCGGAGCACCTGGAACGTACGCAGATGGTCCTGATGGAGATCGTGAACGCCCCGGAACGCGAGGAACTCGACATCTCCGGCCCGCAGGAACTGGCGGCCGATCTGCTCGACACGAACCGGTTGTACCGGCAGACCGCGTCATTTTCCGGTGACGCGGCGGCGGAGAGTCTGCTGGAAGACATTGAGATGATTCTGCTCGAGATTTCGCGCGGCCCTTCGATGCTCGATGACGCGGGGTTGGCGGACTTGCGGCGGCGGATTGAGGCACAGGGAATTTTGTTCAAGGTGCGCGTGTTTGCACCGGAGGAAGAGGCAATATGAGAAAGACGATCGGACTGGCGGTTTTGATGGTGGGTGCGACATTCGCACAAGAGGCGCCGCCGACGGCCCCACCGGCCCCGCTACCGCCGTCGCCGGCGGTGAAGGTGGAACTGGACCTGGCGGAGATCCAGTGGAAGGCCCAGGTCGAGGTACACACGCGGATGGCCGAGGCGCAGGCGGGGTTGCAGGAGCGGATGGCCGAGGTGCAGGAGCGCGTGGCGGAAGCGCAGGAGCGCGCGTGGACGCTGGCGCAGGACCGTCCGATGCCGAGGCCGCGCGGCAAGAGACGCCAGAGTGAGGATCAGCTCTACTTTCGCGGCACGCGAGCACTCGACCAGCGCGAATACGAGGCGGCTCTGCAGCTCTTTGACGAGGTGGTCAAGGGCGCGGGCGAGCGTGCCGACGGCGCCATATATTGGAAGGCGTACGCTCTGCACAAGCTCGGCCGGAGGGACGAAGCGCTGGCCGAGTTGTCGGCGCTCCAGACGAAGTATCCGGCTAGCCGCTGGCTGGGAGACGCCAAGGTGCTGGAACTCGACGCCCGTCAATCGTCCGGACAGCCGGTGTCGCCGGAAAGCGCGTCGGACGAGGACTTGAAGCTGTATGCGATCAACGCGCTGGTGCATACGGAGCCGGAGCGGGCGGTGCCGATGCTGGAGAGGATACTGAACAGCAGCGCGGCGCCGAAGCTGAAGTCGCGCGCGCTGTTCGTGCTGGCGCAGAGCCGCAGTCCGCAGGCTTTGCAGATCGTGACGCGGCTCGCAAAGGGCGGCGCCAATCCGGACTTGCAGCGAACCGCCGTCGAGTACCTCGGCATCCACGGCGGCAAGGACGCGCAGGCGACACTCACGGAGATCTACAATTCGTCGAGCGACATCGCGATTCGGAAAGCGGTGCTGATGGGCTTCATGCGGACCAAGAACCGCGAAGGCCTGATCAACATTGCTAATCGCGAGACTTCGCCGGAGCTGAAGCTGGAAGCGTTACGGCGGCTCGCGGATATGGGCGCGACCGACGAGGTATGGAACGCTTATCGAAAGACGGATTCGG
>CAYPUQ010000220.1:0-10571 GCA_964413655.1 uncultured Solibacteraceae bacterium
ACCGCCCCGCCCCCATCTCCCCCGCTAAATGATCCGTCGCCCGCCACGCCACCGCCAAAATGCTCAGCGTCGGGTTCTTCTCCGTCGCCGTCGGAAACGCCGCGCCGTCCACCACGAAGACGTTCGGCACCTCGTGCATCTGGCAGAACCCGTTCAACGCCGACCGATTCTTGTCCTCGCCCATCCGGCATGTCCCGTGCTCGTGGATCGCCGCGCCGTTCGCATCCAGCCACCCGCGCTCGAACGGCAGAATTTCCGCCTTCGCCGCGCGCAAAATTTCCTCCGCGGCATCATACATTTCGGCCGCCATTTTCCGCTCATTCTCGCCGATCTTGTATTCGATCCGCGCGATCGGCACGCCATAGCGGTCCTTCGGCGTCCCCTCCACCGTCACGCGGTTATCGCGATAAGGCAATACTTCCCCGTACGGATGCAGCGCCACCAGCGCCGGATACCGCGCCCTTATCGCCTTCTTGAAGTCCACCCCAAACCCGTCCAGCTTTTTCGCGAACGACGCATTCGACTGGGCGCCCGACCCCCACATCTGCATCCCAAACCCACGCAAATAGTCGCGCTTCCGCCCGTCGCGATGGTTGAACCGCGGAATGTAGTAGTGCCCGCCCGAAATCCCATCGTCGTTATGCACTGGCCCGCCGGTCAGTTCCGGCACGAATCCGTACAGGTGAAACCGGATCTGCTCGCACAAGTACCGCCCGATCACGTCGTTCGAATTGCCGATCCCGTTCGGATACCGCCGCGACCGCGAATTCAGCAGGATCCGCGTCGAATCGATACACGACGCCGCCACAATCACCACCCGCGCCCGCACCTGCCGTTCGGCTTTCGTCTCCCGATCGAAATACTGCACCCCGTTGGCCCGGCCGTTCTCGTCGCACAGCACTCGCGCCACGACAGCGTTATCCACTACGGTCAAGCGCCCGCTCTCAATCGCCGGCTCAACCAGATAATCCGACGCATTGAAGAAGGCCGAAATATCGCACCCGCGCCCACACGCGCCGCAGTAATGGCACGGCGCCCGCCCGTTGTGTTCGCGCGTCAGCACCGCCCGCCGGATGGGCACCATCGGAATGCCCAACCCGTGAGTCGCCTTCCGCAGCAGCGACTCTCCGCACCGCGGCGCGGGCGCCGGCAAGTGGTACTGGCTCCCCGGCAGAATATCCAGATCGTCGTCGCCCCCGCATACCCCGATCAGTTGGTCCACCCGGTCGTAATATGGCGCAATGTCCCGATACGCGATCGGCCATGGGATCTCCCAACCATCGCGCGCCGCTTCCCGCAAGTTGATGTCGGAGTACCGCAGTGACACGCGCCCCCACATCATCGTCTTACCGCCACGGCCCCACACCCGCCACAAATCGAAAGGATGCTCCTTCGGGTAGGCGTAGGGTTCTTCCTTCGGGTCGACCAAAAACTGCGGCGGCCGCCGCCCGGCCGCGATCCGCTGCCGCCACTCCCAAGGTTTGACGTGTGTCCAAAAGGAGGCACGGCGGAACTTCGTCCCGGCGTCGAGCATCAGCACCTTCACACCCTGCCGCGTCAGATTCCACGCCGCCATGCCCCCGGCCGCACCCGAGCCGATAATCACCACGTCGTGAACTTCCGGCGATTTAACAACCTGCATCCACTACTCCTCCGCCCGCTCGCCCTGAACTTGGTGTTCGGGGTGCGTACACCCCTTGAACTCCGCCAGCGGCGTGTACCCATGCCAGCCCAACTCCCCGGCCAGCCCTTCGCGCGATGTGTAATAAGCGTCGATTGTCAGGTCCTTGAGCAACCCGAAGAACCGGTCGCCCGCCGCCGATAGCGGCTCCAGTACCGCCCGTTGCCCCGGCGCGTCCAACTCTTCGAACCGTTTCCCGTGCTGCAACAGCGTCCGAGCCTGCAAGCCCTCCAGATCCCGCCGGAACGCGCTCTGCCGCTCTTTCCGCGCCCCCAGGTACTCGTCGATGTACTCCACCACGCCCGCGTCCGACGCCCCGGGTGTATCTGTGCGGGGAATAATCGCGTCCACAAGCGCAGCTACCGCACGCCGCTCTTCCACCTTCAAAAACTGCCACGAGTGTTTAGGCGTGGCCTCTCGTGCCGGGGCCGAATCGTGCTGGTGTTCCTGCGCCGGCAGCACTGGCAACACCGCCAGCGCGCCCGCGGTCTGCAATAATCGCCGCCGGGTAGACATGTCAAGCAGTATATCGCCCACCCGCCGCGGGGTAACCTCTCACGGCCCCGGGACGCCGAAACTTACATGCGTTATCTGGGATTTCTACTACTGGCTCCCGCTCTCTTTGCCGCCGAAGTCGATGGCGACTGGCCCCGCTGGCGCGGCCCTTTCGACACAGGCGTCGCTCGCGGCGATGCGCCCGTGAAGTGGAGCGACACCGAAAACGTGGCCTGGAAAATGGCGGTACCCGGTAAAGGCCATTCCTCGCCGGTGATCTGGGGCGACCGCCTCTTCCTCACCACTGCCGTACCCACCGAACCGATGCCCGAACCGGCCGCCGACGGCCCCCGCCGCGGACCCGGCGGGAGCCCCGGCCCGCAGGCCGAACATCGCCTCGTCGTAATGAGCCTTGACCGCCGCACTGGTAAAGTGATCTGGGAACAAACGGCCCACACCGTCAAGCCCCACGAAGGCTACCACCGCCGCTACGGCAGTTTCGCCTCGAATTCGCCCGTGACCGACGGCAAGCGGCTCTACGTCTCGTTCGGTTCCCGCGGGGTTTACTGCTACGACCTCGATGGCAAGCTTCTCTGGCAGCACGACCCCGGCATTCAAATGCGTATGCGCCTTTCCTTCGGTGAGGGCACCGCCACCGTGCTCCACGGCGACACCCTCCTGCTCAATTACGATCACGAAGGCGACGACTCCTTCCTGCTCGCCCTCGACGCCGCCACCGGCAAGCCGCGCTGGAAGGTTCCGCGCGATGAGCAAAGCAATTGGTCCGCGCCCCTCGTCGTCGAACACGAAGGCGGCCGCCAGGTCGTCGTGGCCGCCACGAATAAGGTGCGCGCCTACGACTTCCGTAACGGCGAACTGATTTGGGAGTGCGGCGGTCTGGGCTCGAACCCAATCCCAGCGCCTGTCACCGCGCACGGACTGGTCTACGTGATGACCGGCCACCGCAACCCCAACCTGATGGCGATCAAACTCGGCGGCAAGGGCGACCTCACCGGTACCGATGCCGTCGTCTGGAGCACCACGCGCGGCCCTTCCTACACGCCATCGCCCGTCCTCCACGAAGGCATACTCTACGCGCTCACCGATTCCGGCATGTTAAGCGCCTTTGACGCCGCCACTGGCAAACCCTACTACGAGCGCGAGCGCCTGCCCAAGCCGTACAATTTCAAGTCCTCTCTCGTTGGCATCAATGGCAAACTCTACATGGCCAGTGAGAATGAAGATATCATCGTCGTCAAGAAGGGCAAGACGTTTGAGGTACTCGCCATCAACACGATGAAGGACCAGTCCTTCATCGCCACGCCCGCGGTGTCCGGCGGCGACCTCTACCTCCGCAGTGAAACGCACCTGTTCTGCATCCGCAATTGATGCCGCGGCATTTCTGATCCTGGCCGGGATTGTGCCGCTCGCCGCGCAGACCCCGGAACAGCGCGCCCTGCACTACCTCGCCGTCGAGGTTCAACGCTGGCGGCCGGAAAACGGCTGCTTTTCCTGCCACAATAACGGCGACGCGGCGCGGGCTCTCTATGACGCGGCCGCGCGCGGCTACCCCATTCCAGCAGCCGCGCTGGCCGAAACCACCCCCTGGCTCGAACGGCCAGCCGGATGGGATAAGGACCATGCCGACCCCGCCTTCAGCGATAAGAAACTGGCCCGCATCCAATTCGCAGCCGCTCTGGCCATCGGCGTCGCCACCGGCGCCAGCAAGGATCGCGCGGCGCTCGCGGAGGCCGCCGCCTCGCTGTTGCCATATCAGGAATCCGATGGCTCCTGGCAGGTGGGCACCGGCGGCGCGGTGGGGTCGCCCGTCACTTACGGCGCGGGCATCGCCACCTGGCTCGTCCGCCAGACACTCAAACAGTGCGCCAGTCCCCAATTCGACGAAGCCCTCGCCAAAGCCGACGAGTGGCTTAGCAATCTGAAACCGGACAACATCCCGGACGCAGCCGCGGCGCTATTGGCGCATCCATCGCCGAAAGTGCTCGCTTTTTTGCTGGCCGCCCAAGCCAGTGACGGAGGCTGGGGACCCCGCCGCCACACCCCCGCCGAACCTTTCGATACCGCCGTGGCTCTACTCGCGCTCAACCGCGCCGGCGACGCCGCCGAAACGCGCCCCGCCATCGCCCGCGGCCGCGAATTCCTGGTCCACTCGCAGTTACCCGACGGCGGCTGGCCCGAAACCACCCGCCCGCCCGGCGGACAAAGTTACGCCCACCACATTTCCACCACCGGCTGGGCTACGCTCGCGCTACTCGCCACGAATCCGGAACGGTAGCTCCAAAGTCTCCCGCTCCACCCGCCGCGTCACCCGCTCGAACACGTCTACGTCGAACGGACGCCCGATGCGGTTGCCCGCCAGATCCTCCATCGCCGAATCCACCAGCAACAGGTACGAGCCGGCCTGCCAGGGCGCCGCCGGCACGAACTGCCACCGCGTCTCGCCGCGATCCACGGACGCCTCGCCGCGCACGCGGCCGGCCGGCCCTTCCACCGCTATCAGCCGAAGCAGCAGCGCGTAATCCATCGGCTCGGACACTTCCACCACCAGCGGATCGCGTCCACCGGCCTTCGGCGCGCGAATCCGCCACGCGGCAGTGTCCGGCGGTTCACGGTCCGCCGCGCCAACGCGGAACTTTTTCCGATGACCCTCCACCAGCGGCGCGCCGCGCGCATCCAGCCACGCCTGGTCGATAACCAGGGTGTACTCACCGCCCTCTTCGATCGCCGGGCCTGTTTCTTCCAGCGGTAGCACGCCGCGCTTGATCCGCCCCGGATCGAACAACACCGTCAATCGCCGGTGATCCCGATCCCACAATTCCTGGTCGATCTCGAGAAACGGCAGATCCACCGCTTCGCCATCCGGCCCGAGCAGCCGGATCCGTTCCCACGCCTCGCCCCGGCTCATCGGCGCCGAGAACTCGATGTAGAACTTCAACTGGTTTTCTGGAATGACGTCCACCGAAGGGCGAACGGCGGTCACCCGCGCTTCAGGCCGCGGCGCGGGCCGCGACGCCGCGAAAGTTCGCTCGACTACCGCGCCCGACGGAGCGCGAAACACCGCGCGGACCCCAACGCCTGGACCAACCGGATACCGGGGCCGGAAGACCAACTCGCCGTTTTCCACGCGGTACGCACCCAGCATCGGCGGGACTCCGTCTTCACCCGCATATACAGAGAAAACATTCGACCAACCACCCGGCGGCGGCTCGGGTCCGGGCTGCCAACCGGCAACCCGGAACTCCGAACCATCCGAGCGAATGGAGATCTTACCCGCTGCCCCGGCGAGGGGGAGCAGGAGCAATAGAATTACGGCTAACACGGCGCCCCCCGGTCAGGGCAGCGGAATGGTCCGCAGATCCATCGAGCCGCCGTCGTCGCTCAGGATCAGCGCATGCTGGTCGTCGAACTTGTCGAGCTGCTGCACGCCCTTGAGAGTCGCGATCGTTTCGTACGGCACGCCCTGCTTCTCGGTTTGCGCGACGATGCCGTCATAGCTGTCCAGACTCTTAGCCGGCAGCTTCATCACGCCGCGGCTCGAATTGGCCATCAGAATGTACTCCGCGCCACCCTTCTGGTACACAATCATGTCCAGCGGCCGGTTGCGGTTGCCGAGTTCGGCGATCGTCTTGCCTTTCACCTTCGCGCCCGGCTTCAGATCGGCCACCGGAATCGTCACCAGCGGCGTACAGGTATAGGCCGCCAGAATATGCGGCTTGTTCGCGATCCGGTAGGGCACGAACGTCCGCACCGGCGCGTTCGTTTCGAACCGGCCGTGGGCGCCGTGGAAGATCTCGATGCCCGCGCCCTTCGACACTTCCTGGAACGGGAACGGAATGGCGCGCAGCGTCGACGCGAACTCCTCGTTCGAGAGACCGGCCACCAGCACCTTGCCGTCCAAATACTTCAGGTCGGTGATCGCCTCCATCCGCAGACTTTGCCCGCGGCGGTCCTTCGCCTCCGGATCGGGGGCGTCCGGCAGCCGCACCGACGAGTGCGGAATGTTCTCCAGCGAAAGTTCGCTCAACCCGCCCGAAGCCGTCGCCCGCAGAATCACGGGAACCGCATCGGGCCCGCGCCCGCGCGACACCGAAATGTAAACGTTGCGCGAAAGTGGGTTCACCACCACGTCGTTGATCAGGATCTGGTCCGGGGCCGTCCCCAACAACGCCGCGATCTTCGTGTTAATCGACTTCAATTCGAACGTGCCGGAGGATTGCGCGGCTGTTTTGTCGCCGGTATCCACGGCCACCACGGCAGCGGCCAGTGAGTCACCCACGAAAAGAATGCCGTCCGGACCGAACGCCAACGGACCCGCCGATTGCAGTTCCGCTTTGCCGGCCTTCAACCCGGCAGTGCTTGCGCCAAATGACAGGGCGGCGACGCAGCACAGTGCGACCACCAGCCGGAAAATCGAACAGGATACGGTCATCGTGCCCTCCAGAGCTTGGGATTTGCCGCTATCGTAGCAGCTTTAGGGTTCTGGCGTCGGTCCGCGCGCCCAGGTTACCCGTTGACATCCGCGCCGCGGCGGAGTCGAATAGATCAATCGGATCGCCGGAGGACTGAAACGCTCCGTCAGCGGCCCGCACAAGACTACGAACGAAAGGGTTCCAATGCCAAAGAACAAAACAGCAAGAAAGAAAGCGGCGCAGGAGGAGGCAAAGCAGATCGCCTACGGCGAGGAGGCCAAGCCCGGTCTGCGCAACTACTGCTCCATGCCCGTGGTGAAACCGCGCGAGTTCGACGCCGGCGTGCACGCCGCCCGCCTGGAGCTGATAGTCATGTCGGACAGGAAGTGGGTGAACGGCACTGTCCTTCATTACTACTTCTTCGACGCCCCGGCATCGTGGGCCGGCAACAACGCCCAGCGCGACGTCGTCCGGCGCGCGTTTCAGACCTGGAAAGACCTCGGCGTCGGCCTCGAATTCAAAGAAGTAAACTCTCGCGACGAAGCCGAAATCCGCATCGGTTTCCTCCGCGGCGACGGCGCGTGGTCCTACGTCGGCCGCGATGTTCTAAGCATCGGCCGCGATGAGCTCACCATGAATTTCGGCTGGGACATCGCCGCGCATCCGCGCGAGTTCGACACCGCCTTGCACGAGATCGGCCACACCCTCGGCTTCCCGCACGAGCATCAGAATCCCAACGCCGGCATCGTCTGGGACGAAGAAGCCGTGTATCGCATGCTGGGCGGAGCGCCGAACTTCTGGCCCCGCGAAACGACATTCCATAACATCATCCGCAAGATCAGCCCCGACACGGTCCAGGGTTCGAGCTGGGACCCCGATTCCGTCATGCACTACCCCTTCGAGCCGGGCATGATTCTCGAACCGCCGCAATTTGCCGTCGGACTGAATCCGGCGGGCAACCTGTCCGCTCGCGACAAACAATGGGCGAAGACCTTCTACCCGCCGCTCACAAAGAAAGACTACGAGGAACTCGTCCCCTTCCGTTCGGCCCAGTTGCAGCTTTCGGCCGGCCAGCAGGCCAACTTCCTCTTCAAGCCCACCGCCACACGGCGGTACACCATTGCGACATTCGGCGCCTCCGACAGTGTCATGGCCCTCTTCGAGCGCGAGCCCGGTGGCGACCTCCGCTACCTCGCCGCCGACGACGACAGCGGCCTCGACACCAACGCCCGTCTCTGCCTCCGCCTGCTCCGGGGCCGCGAATACATCGTCCGCATCCGCCTCTACTGGGCCGACCGCGAAGGGGACACCGCCGTCATGGTCTGGTAGGCGACACGCTTCGACCGGTCACCTACACTCTCGCACACTACACTCTCGAACACCAAGACAGCTTCGCTCAACGAACTCGCAAAATCAGCGTATGCTGCCCGCGCGAAACTGCTCCATCAAGTGCTCGCACGATCGAAGCGCGAAAGCGAGAATCGACAGCGTCGTTGTCTTATCGGTGCATTCGAGAAACACGGACGCATCGCACACATAGAGATTCGGCACGTCGTGCGTCTGCCCGAACGCATTCGTGACGAAACGTTTCGGGTCGTGTCCCATTCGGCACGTGCCAGTCTCGTGCAAGCTGAATCCGGGCGGCTCCGGGCGGTCGGCGGAACCGGTGTACTCGCCCCCGGCGGCCCGGATCACTTCCGCGCACACCTGCTTCGCGTGCTCCCACATCTTCAGCGTGTTGGCATCCCATTCAAACCGGATGCGAGCGGCGGGAATACCGTAAACGTCCTTGACCTCGGGATCGATCTCGACGTAGTTATTGTCCGAGCGCAGCGTCGGCGCCTGAATCGTGAAGTTTACCGGAGCGGGATACCGCCGCTTGATTTCGCGTTTGAAACTGGACCCAAAGCCTTCGATCTGGCGGTGGTACCACGGAAATCCGCCGCATCCGCCGCCTGGATAGACCGAGTACCCGCGGATGAACTTCTCCTCTTTAGGATTGGCAAGATTCTGCCAGCGCGGCATCCAGGCGATCGTACTGCCCGACACATGATCTGGAAAACTGGGCTGGCCGAGCAACTGCGGCAAGTAACCCCGCGCGGCGCTGCCGTACAGGTGATCGCACAAGTTCCGGCCGAGTTGCCCGCTCGAGTTCGCGATGCCGGCCGGCCAATACCGCGATTTCGAATTCAGCATAATGCGGGCGGTCTCGACGCAGGAAGCGGCGGCGACCACGGCGCGCCCGCGCACCTCAACCTCCCGCCTCGTGTCGCGGTCGATGTAGCTGACGCCCGTCGCGCGGCCGTTCCGGTCCACCAGGATGCTCTTCGCCACCGCGTTGGTTCGCAGATCCAGCTTGCCCGTCTTTTCCGCTGCCGGAAGGAAAAACCACGGCGTCGAAAAGAACGAACCGGTATCGCATCCCTCGGTGCAATGCCCGCAGTAATGGCACGCCGGATGGCCCGCATGCGGAACCGTCAACTGCGCAATTCGGTCGGGTAAGTACGGTACGCCGAGTCTTTGCGCGCCGCTCGCCAGGATGTGGTCGAAGCAGCGGAACTTCATCGCGGGCAGATACTCCCCGTCGGGATTGCTGGGACGGTCTTGAATCGTACTGGCGACCCCGATCATGCGCTCCACGCGCGAGTAATAGGGCGCGATCTCCTCGTATGACACCGGCCAGTCCACGTCGTAGCCGTCGCGGCTCGCCGCGCGAAAGTCGATCTCGGCGAATCGCGCGGAGGACCGGCCCCAGAAATTCGTTTTCCCTCCGACGGCGTCGCAGCGCGGCCACATCCACTCGGTTCCAGGCGCAGTCGTGTAGGTGATGCTGTGGTCCCAAATGCCCTCGACGTATTCGTTATCCATGTACCCGTAGGACGTGCCGCGCTTCTTCGGATCGCCGAAGCCGCGATACTTCATGTCGTAGGGCATGCGATGGCCGCGGAAGTCCTTTTTCGGATCCAGCCGGCGTCCGGAATTGATGGCGCACACGTGCAGCCCCGCGTCGGTAAGCGTTTTGATCGCCATGCCGCCGCCGGCGCCGGTGCCAATTACGATAACGTCGTACTGCTTCCGTGCCATGTTCCGTCCTCAGACGCGCGGCGCCAGTCCGCGATGCTCGGGATCTCCGGTGTGCGGGCAGGCGGGCGATTCTGAGTACAACCGCAGACCGGGATAATCGAGTTCCTCGAGTCCGATGCGCGTGGTGTAGAACCCCATCACCGTGTAGTCGCGCACGAGTTGACAGAACCTGCGGCCATCCTCTTGGCCGGGCACGTGCCGGTCCTTATACGCCAACTGGCCCAGAATGTCCGTTTGTTGCGGCTCGGTCAGTTCGACGAAGCGCCGGTCGTGCAGCGAAGCGGAGCGCGCATCCAGCCACGTGAGTCCATAACGGAACGGGTACTGCAAGGCCGTGTCGCTGAACACCATGAAATCGACGAACTCCGCCACTCCGGCCTCGCGCGCGCCGGGGGCGCCGTCGCTCGGGATGATCAACTCCGACAGGCGTTCGACGGTCTCGTATTCGGAGACAGTGAAAAAGCGCGGCTGATATCTCACTGGTCGAGTCTCGTCTCCTGGCTGCTGCGCCCCGGCGAAGCTCCAGCGGGCAAAGCCGGGGAAGTTGCCGGCCGCCGCCGCAACGGCGAAAACCCTCAGCACGTCGCGCCGCTCTATGTTCTGGCCCGCCATACGCAGTGTTCAATCCGGCCTGGCCGCCGTCCCGCTGATCTCCCCGTACAGTTCCGGCCGCCGGTGCCGGACCGGCCCGCGGCCAACGCGTTGGTCGATCCGGATCCGCGCCAGAACGATCTCGTCGCCCACGCCCGTGTCCTGCGCCTCGATCTTTCCGCCAGGATTGATCGCCAGCACCCGTTCGGGATGCACAAACACGACCCAGACGCCGTTCTCGTAGGCCCGCGTGCGCATCATGATCTCGTTCGTCTCGTTGTTCATACCCC
>CAYPUQ010000221.1:0-10510 GCA_964413655.1 uncultured Solibacteraceae bacterium
CGGCGCCGGCGTCCGCGGCGGTTGCGGCGGTCCCCCTGGTCGCCATCGGAGGCTGGTACGCCGCCTCCGTTCTCCTTTTCGCGAACCTCGGCGCGCCGTCCCCGTTCCTCGGATTGTACCGGGACGCGCTCATAGTCCTCACCGCCCGTTTGCTCGAAGAAATCCGAAACATAGAGGAACGCGTCGCGCTCCAGACCAAGATCGACGAACGCCGACTGCATTCCGGGCAGCACGCGCGTGACCCGGCCTTTGTGAATGCTGCCAACAAGCGAATACTCGTTGGCGCGTTGGAAATAGATTTCGACCAACTGGTCGTCTTCCAGTATGGCTACTTTGGTTTCGTGGCGGTTCGCCGCGATAACCATGTCTTTCGTCATGTGAGTTCTCCGCTCCGGCGGCGGCCGGCGAAGGAGGGCGCGGATGAATGAATGGCGGTGCGCCGGCGGTTACATGGCCTGACGCATAGCGCGCCGGCAGGCGCACACGGCCCTGCCGCTCAAGGCTCAGTCCCAAAGGCCTGCAAAACTCTTTTTTCAGCCACCGCACCGGCCAGCGCCGGTTCAGTTCCACTCGACCTATCTGGCGGCGGTTTGCCGCGGCTGGCGGTGGGCGGCGCATCCTTGTTCCCATCGGCGGCATCCACAAGCCGGGAGCCACCGGATACCTTCAATAGCCGCTACCTAAACCTGAAATCAACCTCTTAATTCAAAAACCTCCGGAGCCGGACGTTGTTCACCAGCCCCAGCATCATAAAGACCGACAGCGTGCTCGATCCGCCGGCACTCATCAGCGGCAACGGGATGCCAGTGACTGGCATGCGCCCAATCACCATCCCGACGTTTACGAGCAAGTGAAAGAGCAAAATCGCCGCTACCCCGATGCAGATATACATCCCCGCCCGGTCGGGCGCTGTCTGCGCGTTCTGCACAATCTGCATGAGGAGCAGAAAGTAAAGACCTAATAGCACCGTGACCCCGACGAACCCGTGTTCCTCGCCGAACGTGGCGAAGATGAAATCGGTGTGCGGCACAGGCAAGAACCTCAATTGCGTCTGGGTGCCCCGGGTTACGCCCCGGCCCCACATTCCTCCCGACCCAACCGCGATCTGCGATTGGATCACCTGGTAGCCCGACCCTCGTGGATCCTCGGAGGGATCGAGAAAACTAACCAGCCGCGCTTTCTGGTAATCCTTTAATACGAACTGATACGCGACCAGCGGCGCGAGCAGTCCAATCACAGCCGCCAGCGCCAGATGTTTCCAGCGCAGACCCGCCAACAACACCCCAATGGCCGGTATCGGCAAGTACGTCAAAGCCGTGCCGAGATCCGGCTGCTTCAGCACCAGGGCGAACGGAATGCCTACAAAACCCGCCAGTTTCAGCAAGTCCCGGCCTTCGAGCCGGTCGGTCTTCAACTCCGCCAAATATCTGGCTACTAGCAATAGTATCACCAATTTAACGAACTCGGAGACCTGAAAGAGCATTCCACCTGGAAGGGCGATCCACCGCCGCGCGCCCCCGATCTTGGCGCCGAATACCAAAATCGCAACCAGGCCCAGAATCGACAAAATGTAGAGGACGGGCACGCGTCCCAGCAGGGTATGGTAGTCGATGCGGGAGAAAATCCACAGCAGGATGATACCGGCACACACGAAAACCGTCTGCTTCCACCAAGCGTTCTTCCAGACCGTGGCATGGGTGGCGCTGTAGATTTGGAGGATGCCCAGCGCACAGATTGCCAGGGTGATGAGCACCAGCGCCCAATCGAGGTCGCGGAGCGAGCGGTAGGACGCCATCGGTGCTACTGGACTCCGGCCAACAAGGTCTCGGGCTCCCGGCTCCGCTTCTTGTCGAAATGAGTGCGGATCACCTCGCGCGCAACCGGGCCCGCCGCCGAACTGCCATGCTCGCCCTCTTCGACCAGCACCGCAACCACAATCTCCGGGTTGGTGCGCGGGGCGAAGGCGACGAACCACGCGTTGTCCTTGACGTGCCGGTTCAGCTTCCCCGATCGCAGGAGTTCGTTCGACACAAGCTGCGCGGTGCCGGTTTTGCCGCACACCTCCACTCCGGGCAGCCGTGCCCGGGCGCCCGTGCCGCCCTCGTTCACCACGCCGTACATCGACGCCACAATGTCGATCGCATGCTGGGCGTCCAACTTGCCCGTGCGCGGCGGGTCCGTGCTGGGGGCGTCCTTGGACAGGTGCGGCCTGTACCAGACTCCGCCCAGCGCAATGCCGCCGATGGCGTGGGCAAGCTGCAGCGGCGTCACTTCCAGCGCGCCCTGTCCGATGGCCACCGAGATCGTTTCGCCGGCGTACCACTTCTGGCGGAAATTGTGAATCTTCCATCGCGTGGAGGGGACTAGGCCGTCGGTCTCATGTGGAAGATCGATGCCCGTCTTCCTGCCAAATCCGGCCATTTCGGCATACTCCGCAATCTTGTCCACTCCAAGCCGGTTGCCGAGGTTATAGAAATAAACGTCGCAGGATTGCGCCATCGCGGTATGCAGGTTGGTCGTGCCGTGGCCGGCACGGCGGTGGCATCGGAAGTACCGTCCGTAAAAGGTCTGGCCGCCGCCGCACGTGGTCGTCGTGTGCTCGTCGATGAGTCCGGTTTCCAATCCGGCCATCGCCATGATGGGCTTAAAGGTCGATCCCGGCGCGAGGCGGGCCTGTATGGCGCGGTTCAACAGCGGGTTCTCGGGATTTTCGACAATTTCTTTCCAGTCGCGGCTGCGGATGCGCCCGGCGAACTTGTTCGGATCGAACGCGGGACGGCTGACCATGGCCAGCACCTCGCCATTTCGCGGGTCCAGCGCCACGACGGAACCGCGGCGCCCCTCCATGCTCAGTTCCGCCACCACCTGCAGGTCGAGGTCGATGGTCACGGTGAGGTCTTTGCCGGGGACCGCCTCCTGGCGGTCGATCACGTCGCGCTCGCGCCCGAGGTTGTCGACAATCACCCGCCGCTGGCCGTCCGCGCCCATCAGGGTGTCGTTATAAAAGCGTTCGATACCGGCCTTGCCGATGACGTCGCCCTGCCTGTAGCGGGCAAACTCCGCCGTGTTCAGTTCCGCCTCGCTGACCTCACCGGTATACCCGATGGCGTGCGCGGCGAGGCCGTCCTTCGGGTACAGCCGGCGTTCCGACTGGATCAGTTCCATCTCCGGGAACGTGTCCTGGCCGCGATGGGCTTCGACGAAGGCGATCTCGCCCGCCGTGAGTTCCTCCTTGATGATGATCGGTTCGTACTTGGGACGGGTGCGGTCGAAACGTTCCAGGCGCGCTTTCAACTCGTCGCAATCGATGCTCAACCCCTCGCAGATCGGCGGTAGATGCGTAAAATCAAGGTTCTCGCGCGACAACAGAATGCTGTAGGACGCATGGTTGTCGACGATCACCCGGCCTTCGCGGTCAAGGATCTTGCCGCGCGGGGCGAGCAGCGGCAGCGAACGGATGCGGTTACGTTCGGCGCGTGCGTGGTAGAACTCCGGGTTCGCCACCTGGAGTTCCCAGAAGCCGGTGAGCAGGAAAATGAAGACACCAAGCACGACGTACTGGAACAACGCCATCTTCCCCGCGGCGAATTTGAGGTCGCTGCCGCGGAAAAATACACGTGGCGGTATCTGTTCTTGTTGTTCCTGGTTCTGTTCAGCGGTTTGCCACCGGTTTACCACGTACGGCTCCTGAAAACGGCGCCTCCCCCAACCTACTTAGTGTAACGGAGCGGCGTGCGCTTGCGAAGAATTTTCGTTACGCCTGGTGCGCGTTGGGGTCGGAGACGTGGCGGATGACCAGTTTGGCCAGTTCCTCGATTTGGAGCTGGGTCCGGTTGCCTTGTTCCGCAAGTTCGTCGATCTTCTCTTGCAAATACACCTGGTTGTCCACCAGCCGCTGGGTGGTGTTGGCCAGCGACCGCAATGACCCCTGAATCTCCGAGATCCACGCTTCGTGCTGCGCGGCATTCTGGAGCATGAATTCCTTAAACTGTTCGAAGTCCATTCCTCTTCATTCTCACACGCTACACGCGGTCGAACACGTGGAACAGCGGTACCGCGACCGCCGCGTTCAGAAATCCCGACACCAGCGTTTGCACCACTGCGAAATCGAACTGCTGCCCCAACAGGCTGTTCGCCATCACCCAATAGAAAAACTGGTGAAAGAAGAAGAAGAAATAGGCAAGCAGGAACCGCACGAAGATGTTCTCCACGTCCACGCGCTGGCTCATGGACGCCGAGAAGAACCCGACCAGCGTCTTCACAATCCCGAACATCCCGAGCGGGTTCTGCGATAGCGAATCCTGCAGCAGCCCAATCCCGGCGCCGCAGAAAATACCCACGACGGGCTGGCGGCTCATTAGGGAATAGTAGACCGTCACCAGCAGCGGCAGTTCAAGAAAGGACAAGAAGCCCAGGAATAGCGGCACATAGACCTGGAACAGGATGGCTATCAGCGGGATGACGAGCAGAATCGCGATTCGGAGCCGCGCCGAGAGGTTCTGTCGCCGTTTCACCGCAAGCAGCTTGCTGCCGATTTCGTCCATGCCGGTCCGTTACGGTGTGCCCGTCCGCGGCGGTTCGCCGCCGGCTTCCTCCGGCTCGGTCGGAGCGGGGGACAGTGGTTGGCTCCGCCGGCGGTAGCGTTCGAACAGGCGATCGGCATCGGTTTGCAGGCCTCGCTCCTCCGGAGCCTCCGAGCCGGACTGCTCCGTGCTTTCCGGCGGCGGCGGTGGCAGAAGATGAAGCGGCTGTTCCGCCGGCCGCACCTCCGGCAGGTCCTGGTGAACTCCGCTCAGGACGATCAACACTTCTTCGATGGCGCCGCCGGCCAGACTGGCCGGCTGGAGGAAAATCTCCTTCCGAGTGGACGAGCTCTGGCCGACCGCTTTGACTCGGCCGGCGGGCAGACCTTTGGGAAAGATGCGGTCGTCGCCTGACGTGTAGAACCACTCATCCACGGCCACTTTCTGTTCCGTGGCCACGTAGTCCACCAGGCATAGCGACTGGCCGCGGCCGCGCATGGTGCCTCTTACACGGCTCCGCGCCGAGACGACGCCGGCGGCGAAGTTGGGGTCGGTTACCAGCATCACCTGCGAAACACCGGGGTAGGCCGCCAGCACCTTCCCGGCGATGCCGTCCGCGGTGATCACCCCCATCCCCTTGACGGCGCCCGACTCGGTTCCGCGGTCCACGAATACCACGTGCGAACCGGCGCCGGTTCCCGTCGCAATGATCCGCGCGCCGATGGTCTTCGACGGCGTCCGCTCCTGAAAGGCGGCCAGCGCGCGCGCCCGTTCCGCGGTACTCAGTTCCGTCCGCAGGAACTGGTTTTCCAACTTCAGCGTTTCTACTTGGGCCTGCAATTGCCTGTTGTCTTCCCGCACCCCCACCAGCAGAATGTAGCTGCCGGTGAAATGGGCGAAGCCGCCCCGAACGGCGTCGATCAGTTTTGCGAACGGCATCACACTGGTCACTGCCCAGAGGCGGATCAGGCGCACCTCACCTTGGCCCTTGACTTGGTAGGCGAGCAGAACAAGCTGCACCGCTACCACGAG
The DNA here is from genome assembly GCA_964413655.1 of uncultured Solibacteraceae bacterium. Lineage (GTDB taxonomy): Bacteria > Acidobacteriota > Terriglobia > Bryobacterales > Bryobacteraceae > CAYPUQ01. The sequence goes on from CAYPUQ010000221.1 coordinate 5,556, forward strand.
AACAAGGACCGTGAGGTGGCGGTAGCGGGTAAGTAGCGCTTCCATGCGGCCACTTGGCGCGAACGGCCCGGCGCCGCCCGCATTCCTGTTTTAATCGATGGCGACGCGCCGCAGCAATTTGAAGTCGGTCAGCATCTTTCCGGTGCCGAGCACGACGCTCGCCAGCGGGTCTTCGGCAATGGAGACCGGTAGTCCGGTCTCCACGCGGATCCGCTTGTCCAAATTCTTGAGCATGGCGCCGCCGCCGGTCAAGACAATGCCGCGGTCGCTGATGTCGGCGCTCAACTCCGGCGGCGTCCGTTCCAGGGCGACCCGGATGGCGTTCAGTATCGTGGCCACGCATTCCCCGATCGACTCGCGGATTTCGCTGTCGTCAATCGAGAGGGTCTTCGGAACGCCTTCGATCAGGTTACGGCCCTTGATCTCCATCGTGATGGGCGAGTCCAGCGGATAGGCCGAACCGACGGTCATCTTGATCTGCTCTGCTGTCCGCTCGCCGATCAGGAGGTTGTACTTGCGCTTGAGATATTGCGTAATGGCTTCGTCGATCTCGTTGCCGGCCACGCGGACCGACCGGGAATAAACAATCCCCGCGAGGGAGATCACCGCCACGTCGGTTGTGCCGCCGCCGATATCCACCACCATGTTGCCGGAGGGCTCCGTAATCGGCAGGCCGGCTCCAATGGCGGCCACCATCGCCTGCTCGACCAGGTGGACCTCGCTGGCTTTGGCGCGGTACGCCGAATCGATCACGGCCCGCTTTTCCACCTGGGTGATCTCGCTCGGCACGCCGATCACGATGCGCGGGTGAACCATCATCTTCCGGCCGTGGGCCTTCTGGATGAAGTAATTGAGCATGCGCTCGGTGACGTTAAAGTCGGCGATAACACCGTCCTTCATGGGCCGGACGGCGACGATGTTGCCAGGCGTGCGCCCGAGCATCTCCTTCGCTTCCTTGCCGACGGCTTCGACCTCGCCATTGTTCTTGTTGATGGCGACGATCGAGGGCTCATTGACCACGATGCCGCGGCCCTTGGCGAACACAAGGGTGTTGGCCGTGCCGAGGTCGATCGCCAGATCGGACGAAAATAGACTGAACAGCGAACGCAGATTCATGGGCAAGCGTTAGAAAAGAAAACCGATTGTCTCTCGCGAAATTACCAGCGAGGCCGGAGTTCCCCGCGTCTGGACAGAGATGCTACCGCCGCGCGAAGTCGCTGTGGAAGGAGTACACGCGAGGGGCGAGCGCCAGTCCCATCCTAGGCTACCACATGGATATGAGGCCTTCAAAGAACCGCCTGGAACCCGGGATTCTTCGCGACTCGGCGTGCGCAACGACGGGGCCAGCGACTAGCATGAATAGGGAACGCGCACATGGAGTGGACACCGCGAGGGCCGGTTGTGATGGTCGGCACCCTCGATACCAAGGGTGAGGAGATTCTGTTTCTCAAGCAACTCCTCTCGGCCCTTGGGTTGGAGGTGCTGGTGATCGATGCCGGTGTACTGGGGGCGCCGGCCTGTAAGCCCGATGTATCGCGCGAAGAGATTGCCGCGAGCGCGGGGGTGCGGATCGAGGAACTGGCGCTGGAAAGGGACCGCGGCCAGGCGATTGGCGCGATGGAGCGCGGACTCGGCGCGTGGTTCCGGGCGCGGCGGGACCGGATCGGCGGCGTCCTGGCGATTGGCGGGTCGGCAGGAACTGTCATCGCGACGGCGGGCATGCGGGAGTTGCCGATCGGCGTCCCGAAACTGATGGTTTCCACGCTGGCTTCCGGGGACACGCGTCCTTACGTCGGCACGTCGGACCTCGCGATGTTGTTCCCGGTGGGGGATTTCACCGGACTCAATCGTCTGACGCGGCGCATCCTTATGAACGCCGCGAATGCGATGGCCGGCATGTGCAGCCTGCCGCTGCCGGCCGCGGCGGACGGGGATGAGCGCCCGGCGCTGGGGGCGACGATGTTCGGTGTGACGACCCCGTGCGTAAATCGGGCACGCGAACTGCTGGAGGCGGGACGCTTCGAGGTCCTTGTATTTCACGCGACGGGATCGGGAGGACAGGCGATGGAGCGGCTGATCCGTGACGGGTTCATCCAGGGCGTACTCGACGTGACGACGACGGAGCTTGCCGATGAGCTGGTGGGCGGCGTGCTCACGGCGGGTCCGCACCGGTTGGAGGCGGCCGGCGAACTCGGGATTCCGCAGGTAATCTCGGTGGGCGCGCTGGACATGGTGAACTTTGGCCCGCCCGAGACGGTGCCGGCGGAGTTCGGCGGGCGCAGGTTTTATCGGCACAATCCGGCCGTGACGTTAATGCGGACGACGGTGGAGGAGAACGCGCGTCTGGGCCGGATTCTAGCGGAGAAGGCGAACGCCGCGCGAGGGCCGGTGTGCATTCTGCTGCCGTTGCGGGGTGTTTCGGCGATCGATGCCGAAGGCCAACCGTTCCGGGATCCGGACGCGAACGCCGCACTGTTCGACGCAATCCGCCGCCACGCGAAGGTGAAGGTCATCGAGATGGACGCACATATCAACGATCCGGAGTTCGCCGCGCGCGCCGCGGAAGAGCTATTCGGCATGCTGAGCCGAACCGGCGCTGGAACTGGAAGGAACGCGGATGTCCACGCGTGAGCGGTGTCTGGCGGCTTTGCGCGACGTAGTGGGGCGGGGAGCGCCGCTGCTGGGGGTGGGCGCCGGTACCGGGATTTCCGCGAAGTTCGCCGAGGCCGGCGGCGCGGACCTGATCATCATTTACAACTCGGGCCGGTACCGGATGGCGGGACGCGGGTCGCTGGCGGGACTGCTGCCGTATGGGGATGCCAACCAGATCGTGGTGGAGATGGCGGCGGAGGTTCTGCCGGTGGTCCAGCGAACGCCGGTGCTGGCGGGCGTCTGCGGAACCGATCCGTTCCGGAGGATGGACGTGTTTCTGCCGCAATTGCAGCAACTGGGTTTCGCGGGGGTCCAGAATTTCCCGACGGTCGGACTGTTCGACGGGTTGTTCCGCCAGAATCTCGAGGAGACCGGCATGGGGTACCGCATCGAGGTGGAGATGATCCGGCAGGCGCGACGGCTGGAAATGCTGACATGCCCGTACGTGTTCAACGAGGAAGAGGCGCGGCAGATGGCGGACGCTGGCGCCGATGTGCTGGTGGCGCACCTGGGCCTGACGACGAAGGGCACGGTGGGGGCGCGGAGCGCGCTGACGCTGCCGGAGGCCGTTGAGCGGGTCCAGTTAATCCGGGATGCCGGTGTGGGGGTGAATCCGGATGTGCTGGTGATCTGCCACGGAGGGCCGATCGCGGAACCTGAAGATGCCCGGTTCGTGCTCGAACACACGCGCGGTGTGCACGGATTCTTCGGGGCGTCGAGTATCGAGCGATTGGCGGTGGAGCGTGCGATCACGGAACAGACGCGGGCATTCAAGGAGATCCGGGGCGGGCCGGTGTGAGGGACGGCGGCTCCTTGGTCGTCTTCCGGAATCGTGGAGAATTCTGCTTGGTTGCCGATAATCCTAATCGACCGATCGGCGCGAAGAGGCGACTGAATGCTTGCTTGAAGCCTTTGCGTATCGGAAATTCCGGAGTGCAGGCACCTCACGGTAGTCGACCTCAGAGTCGCGGAGACGAGTATGTTTGTGCCGATAGCCGGACCGGAATCCGCTCCGCTCCCGCTCTCCTGCCGACCTCTCCGGCCGACCTTGACCAATATACGTCATTGCCGTATATTGAGCCGGTGATCGCCGAAGTTCTTCATCGCACGCGCGTTTCCAGGATCTGGTGGCTTTCGCAAGGCCCGCTGGGCTCGACGCGGCAAAGGTAAGAGCGGCGGTTTTCGGGTAATCTATTTCTTCCTGGCCAGGCCGGGGCGAATCTACATGACTGCGATTTACGCGAGATCCGCCAGGAGACGCTTTCGGCTGCCGAATCAGAACGCGCTCGCAAAGCTCGCGGCACAAATCAAGAAGGCATCGAGGGGAGGGCAATGATCGTGGCAGTTCGTAATTCGAAGGTCGTAAGTAAGGCGAATTAAACTTGGGTTGGCTTTGGAAACAAGCGCCAAGGAGATTTTGGCCCACATAAAGGGAGAGACGAGGCTGCCCACAAGGCATATCGTATTGCCAAACGAGGTCGATGTGAAGAGTATCCGGTCTAGGGCTGTCCCGGGCGGAGTTTGCTCGCGCATTCTGTATCAACCCGAGGACGCTACAGGAATGGGAGCAGGGCCGGCGAAAATCCGACGCAACGACCCGCGCGTATCTCGCGGTCATCGCCCAAGAATCGTAAGGCTGTTCTGGACGCGCTGGCGTCGTGAATAGGCCGGCGCTACGATTCGAGCGCGGGGCCTGGGATCAACCAGCAATGCGCCGGGTACCAGAGATCAACCGATCCCGAGTTCGCGCACCAAGGGAAGGCATTCGATCATCGCGCGGCCGTTGTGGTAGGCCGATTTCCAGATATTCGCCTTGTCGCCGCGTTTGCCGGCGCGCGCGGTTACCGTTGAGTGCCACTCGCCCACTTCCCAGTCGATCTGGTGGTCGCGGGTGAATTCCCAGGTCTTGCGGAACGCTTCGAGATAGACTGGCTCGCGGGTGATGCGGTACATACGCAATGCGCTGACCAGCGCCTCGGCCTGGACCCACCAGGACTTGTTGCGGTCGTCGGCTGGCTGGCCATGGTCGCCGGTGTAGTAAAAGCCGCCCTGCCCAAAATCGAACCCGTACTTCATCGAGTACCGCCACAACGTGCGATAGAGGTCGTGGTAGGGGGCGTCGGGCACACCGGCGGCCTCCGTGGCGTCCATTAGCAGCCAGACGTTCTCAATGTCGTGGCCATAGGAGATCCGCGCGTAGTTACCTTCGAGGCGCGGCGTCCAGTCGCGGGTGTACTTGTCGGTGCAGGCACCCCATTCCTTGCGTACCACGGTGTTGCTCTGAATTGCGATCAGTTCCAGTA
>CAYPUQ010000222.1:0-10504 GCA_964413655.1 uncultured Solibacteraceae bacterium
AGGGCTCTCCGGCTGGTCGCGAAGAGCGTGCAGGGCGTAGGGACCGCTGGTGCGTTTTCTTCTTCTTGTATTGTCCTACCACTTGCGTGATCGTTGAAAATGGCGAGCCGCAAGGCCGCAACGACTCGCGGTGCGGAGACAGAAGTTCGTCTCCGGAGCGTCAGGCTGAACTGACGGGGGAGTCCGGGAAGGAGACAATAAGTCATGAAAGATATCCTGGAAGCGATGAAGGCGACCAACTCGATCTTCAACGAGGAGGTGATAGCCAAGGGCAACGTCGGTGCACTTGAGCAGGTCTACACCGCGGATGCCCGGGTTTTGCCACCGGGCGCGGAGATGATTAGCGGGCGTTCGGCCATCCAGCAGTTCTGGGCTGGTGCGATTAAAGGAATGGGGCTGAAGCGCGCCGCTCTGGTGACTATCGACGCCATGCCTGCGGGCGATGGGGTCGTGGAGATTGGCCGCGCCGACATCGAGACTGCAGGCGGGGGTTTGAGCGTGAAGTACGTCGTTTACTGGAGACAGGAAGCGAGCCGCTGGAAGTGGCACGTCGACATCTGGAACCCGAACTCGTAGAAAGCAATGGAATGAGTCACAGTGGGACTCGCATGAGCCTGGGCCTAACCAGAGCGTTCGCCCGGGCCGTTCGACGGACAGAAACCCCGGACAGCTTAGGGCTGACTCTGAACGAATTCGTGTCCTCGGGATCGGCTTAGCGGGCGTGTCGTCGTATGGTGAATGGATGCAGGCTCCTGCCCGTTCTTCTGGCGGAGAAGCGACCTTTCCGGATTACCAACCGGCATTGCTCCGGGCATCTGGTGGACGACATGGGAAAGCAGCAGGTAGCGCCACCCGCCGGAGGCGCCCAGCTGCACCTCTGAAGCCGCCGCCGTTCAGTACACGCGGTAGCGACGAATGAGTCAAGATCATAGCGGCTGAGTCAGGAGGACGATCCTACTGGCGGACCGTCCCGGTTCGGCGCCTACCGGAGGAGAGCGTTAATTTCGCTCAACACCTTGCTGTCGAACTTCGGCTTCCGGTCGTAAGTGAGCAGTCCGTTCACCTCCTGCTCCACGTCGGTCAATTGCGTGTAACAGATGCCCACGAAGAGCGGCATCCGTGCGATAGCTTCATAAAGCCCGCGGAGGCGTGCGAGCGCGTCCTCCGGCGTCTTTTCCACCCCGGAGTAACCCCACGATTCTTCCGGAACCTGCGTCCCGGGTGGGATATAAGCGATGCCGCCGAATTCGGAGAGAAACACCGGCGAGCCATTGTAGGCCGTTCCCGGAACTGTTACGGACCGGGCGTTGGGCGGTATAACGAGACCGGGCGCCCCCGGTTTGAGATCGCCGTACTTTCGCAAAAGCATGTCGCCCGAGCGGGCGTAGTCGTGAATGCCGAACAGGTCGGTCATTTCGGTGTGCTCCCAGCCGTCGTTGTCGATCACCGGACGCGTGCCGTCGAGCGAATGCGTCAGGGTGTAGAGCGACCGAAGGTGTTGCTGCTGGCGCGGATCGCCGAGATCGGGTGTGCCCCAGCTTTCGTTGATCGGAATCCACATGACGATCGACGGGTGATTGAGATCGCGCTCAACGGCTTCGATCCACTCCCGCGTGAACCGCTCCACGTAGCGCTCGTCGAACTCGTAGGCATTGGCCATCTCGCTCGACACCAGCAACCCCATCTTGTCGGCCCAATAGAGGTAGCGCGGATCCTCTAGTTTCTGGTGTTTGCGGGCGCCGTTGAATCCCATTTCCTTGGTCATTCGGATGTCGTACTGGATGGCCTCGTCCGTTGGGGGTGTGATGGTGCTCTCGGGCCAGTAACCCTGGTCGAGAATCATCTTCAGGTACAACGGGCGGCCATTGAGGGTGAACCGGCCATTCTCGACGGCCGCGGCGCGGAAACCGAAGTACGATTTCACGCGATCGGCATTGGCGCCGGTGCCCAGTTCGAAGGCGACATCGTAGAGATTAGGATTGCCGGGTGTCCAGAGCCGCAGATTGGATACCACCGCCGCCGCCGCGACACGATCCGAGTTGGCGGGAACGCTGGCGGTCGCCACAACCTCGCCGCCGAACGAGATACGCACGCGGAACTCTAGGCCAGGCTTCGGCTGGGCAATCCGGGCGTCGAAGCGGACCAACCCTTCCCGCTCGGGGCGGATGCGGACCTTTTCGATATAGCTATCGCCCGCCGCTTCGAGCCAGACTGGCTGCCAGATGCCGGTGGTGCGGGTGTAGAAAATGCCGCGCGACTTGGGTTCCCAGTATTGCTTGCCGCGCGGGATGAACCGGTCGGCAGGCGGATCCCAGGCGCGGAGCGTAACGATGTTGGCGCCGTCCTTCAGGTGTCCGGTTACGTCGAAGCGGAACGGCGTGTGACCGCCCTCGTGGCTGCCCAGATACTGGCCGTTCAGCCACACGCGCGCCTCGTAGTCGACCGCGCCGAAATGCAGCAGCACGCGCCGTCCTTTCCAGGCTGGCGGAACCGAGAAACCGCGGCGATACCAGACCTGCGGGTGGAACGAAGTGTCGCCAATCCCGCTCATACGGCTTTCGAAGCAGAAGGGGACCAGGATGTTCCGGGTGAACTTCCGGCCGCCGGTGGACCAATTTTCCTTCAGACCGCTGTCGCTGTCGTCGAATTCGAACTCCCAGCGGCCGTTCAGGGTCATCCACTGTTCCCGTTCGAACTGCGGCTGGGGGTATTCGGGGCGGGGGATCTCCTCGGCGGAAAGCCCGAGAACAACTGGCAGAACAAGCGCGGCGAGTCGAATTCGCATAGCTACATTGGATCAGAAAACCGGCCCGCGGCGGACCGGTTGCACGATTTGCCTTTTCGCGACCCCAGAAATCTGTTAGTATCGGGAACATGTTGGGTAGTCGCGCCGTCTTGCAGCGTCTCGCTATGCGTGTGTGCAGCGGCAGTGGCGACTTACCTGGTTTCCCCCAGTTCTGAATGTATCCTAGACGCAATTACCCTCCCCGAGGCTTTAGGCCAAGAATCAGAGAAAACGTCAACGAGGCGATCCGGGTGCGCGAGGTGCGCGCGGTCTTCCCGGACGGCGAGGTGGCTGTCATGCCGACCGATGAAGCCATTCGCCGCGCCAAGGAGTTGAACCTCGACTTGATCCTCGTCTCGCCGACGGCCGAGCCGCCGGTGGCCAAAGCGATGGACTATGGCCAGTGGCAGTACGAGAACAAGAAGAAGCAGCACGACGCGAAGAAGAAGCAGCATATCATCCAGGTCAAGGAAGTGAAGTTCCGCCCGAATACGGACGATCACGACTACGACTTCAAGAAAAAGAACGCCGTGCGCTTCCTCAAGGAAGGGAATCGCGTGAAGGCGATCGTGCAGTTCCGCGGCCGCGAAATCGCGCATACGGACCTCGGTCACAAGCTGCTGCTGCGCTTGGCGCAGGATCTGCAGGAGCACGGCCTTGTGGAAGGGCAGCCGCGCCTGGAGGGGCGTAACGCCCACGTCCTCATCAGCCCCGTCAAGCAGGCTCCGGTCAAGGAAAAGAAGAAAGACCAGCCGCCCGCGCCTGATGCCGCTCAGGCCTGACCCATCGCGCGTTGCGACGCGTTAATATCGAGCGATATGTCTTCCGCGCCGGCCGCGCCTCCTCAGCGCGTTCTCTCCATCGACGCGTTTCGCGGGCTGGTGATGTTCCTGATGCTGGCCGAGGTGATGCGGCTGCCGCAGGTGGCGCGGTCGTTTCCGGATAGCTGGCTGTGGCAGTTCATTCGTTTCCACACCGGCCACGTGGAATGGGCTGGCTGCTCTCTGCACGACCTGATTCAGCCCGGCTTCTCGTTTCTCGTCGGGGTCGCTCTGCCGTACTCGATCGCCAGCCGAATGGCGCGCGGGCAGGGCTTCGAGAAAACGTTGTTCCATGCGGTGTGGCGGGCCTTGATCCTGATCTTCCTAGGTATCTTTCTCCGCTCGCTGGGCCGCCCGCAGACCAACTTCACGTTCGAGGATACGCTGACACAGATTGGGCTCGGCTACCCGTTTCTCTTCCTGCTCGGCTTCCGGTCGCGCCGCCTGCAGATCGTTCTCTTGGTGGTAATTCTGGTGGGCTACTGGGCGGCCTTCGCGATCTACCCCGCGCCCGGTCCGGATTTCGACTACGCCGCTGTGGGGGTTCCGCCGGATTGGCCGCATCACTACAGTGGATTCGCCGCGCACTGGAACAAGAACTCCAATCTCGCCTGGGCCTTCGACCGCTGGTTCCTAAACCTGTTTCCGCGCCAACAGCCGTTCGAATACCAGGGCGGCGGCTACGCAACGTTGAGTTTCATTCCGACGCTCGGAACCATGATTCTCGGCCTGCTGGCCGGCGGCGTGCTACGCGGCGGAGCGGAACCCGTTCGCAAGCTGAGGACGTTCTTGTTGGCCGGCGTCGGCCTGCTGGCGGCGGGTTGGCTGCTGGATGCCACCGGTATCTGTCCGAACGTGAAACGGATCTGGACGCCCGCGTTTACGCTGTATAGCGGCGGTTGGGTGTTCCTGATACTGGCCGGCCTTTACGGCCTGACGGATTTCAAGGGCTGGCGCCGGTGGTGCTTCCCGCTTGTCGTTATTGGGATGAACTCGATCGCGATATATGTGATGAGTTGGACCATGAGGGGATTCTTCCTCAGTGCAGTCGACACCCACCTCGGGACGGCGGTCTTAGCAGCGGCCGGCGAAACGCTGGCGCCCGTGTGGCGTGGCGCGGGCGTGATGGCGATCCTCTGGCTGATCCTGTACTGGATGTATCGCCGGAAGATCTTCTTGCGGATCTGAGCGGGGCTCAATAGAACAGATACTTCTGCCAGCGGTCCTCGCTGTGGGCGAGCAGGCGCATCAAGTGCCGGCTGGTGTGCAAACTGAACGGCCGGGGGGCGCGCGCGAGTTTCATGCCGGCCTCTTCCGGAGTCCGGTTGCCTTTGCGGTTGTTGCAGCCGTGACAGCAGGCGACGAGGTTCTCCCAGGTCGTCTCGCCGGCGCGCGAGCGCGGCACTACGTGGTCGAGAGTCAGTTCGCCGGACGGCGCGGTCCGCAGACAATACTGGCACGTGTACCGGTCGCGCATCAGAATGTTCTTGCGCGAGAGCGCGCGGGTCTGGTGCGGGATGCGCCGGTACTCCAGCAACCGGATCACGCTCGGAACCGGTATGTTTGACCGCGCCGAGTGCAGGTGCTGCTCGGCAGTCTCCTCGGCCGAGGCGACTCCCTTCAGCACGAGCACCACCGCACGGCGAACGGCACAGACATTAATTGGCTCATAACTTGCGTTGAGAACCAGGACAGGATTCTGCAAACGGTATAAGCTAGACATGCGTCAGACTCTCCCCTGAACGAATGAATTCGTCCACCGCTACCGGTCTTCGGTCGGCGCGCGAGACGGTCAGCAGCGTGACGCCACGAGCGCCTGCGCGTTTCAGCACGTTCGCGGCGGCGGCGGCCGTCGCTCCCGTGGTCAGGACGTCGTCCAGCAGCAGGATGTTCTTGCCCGCAACTTGACGGGGCCGCCGGACACGAAAAGCGCCGGCCACGTTGCGCCGGCGCTCCGAACTGCTCTTTCCCGCTTGCGGCGCCGTGGACCTCCCACGCGCCATGGCCCGCGCGACGGGAAGCGCGATGCGGCGGCTTACCTCCTTAGCGAGTAGATCGGTCTGGTTGAATCCCCGCTCCCATCGCCGCAACCAGTGCATCGGCATCGGCACGATCGCATCGTAACTCTTGTCGCGCGGCAGGGCCTTGAGAAGCAGACCGCCCAGCGGACCGGCCAACGACTGCACGCCGTCGTATTTGAACAGATGGATCAGCGTCCGCAGCGGGCCGTCGTGGAATCCGTAGCTGAAGGCGGCGTCGAATCCCCGCAAGCCATGACGGCACAGGGCGCACACGCCTTCCTCGTCGAGGGGGTGGGCGTTCAGGAATGGAGTCCGGCAACGGGCACAACAGTACTCCGCCGCCATTGGTTCCAGCGCTGAGAGACAGAAGTCGCAGACAGGAATGCGTGAGAAGGTTTCGAGCGGCCGCTCGCAAACCCGGCACTCATCCGGGTAAACCCAATTCAGGCAGCGCCCGGCGACGCGGCCGATGGCCGCCGCGATCGGCCGTGCCCGCGATGGGTAAGCCCGTCGATGAGGGAAATCGCACCTCCTGGCTAATTTTAATTGTACACTGGTCGTGCTCGCTCGCGGAGAACGGCCCCGATCGACCCCGGCCGGTTATCGGGGGGTGAACGCGAAATTGGAGATGCCCAGGCGATCATTGCCGGGGATGTTGAACCCGAACGTCCCCTGCGACAGGTTCATCCCAGGATCTTCCCAGGTGTCGAGTTCCTCCCAAGTTCCGCCCTTGTAGATCCTTTGGGTCAGCCGGTTCGGCCGGATGTCGACGCTGATGGTGTAAACGTTGGTATCGCCGAGGCCGTGCCGCTTTTTTTCGAGTTCTTTCGAACGGCCGTCGGTCACGACCTTACGCTTGTACTCGTTCCGGTCCATCTCCATTAGAACGTAGTTCCGCGGGTTGGTCATATTGACGACCCACATCAATCGCCGGCCCCGGAGCATCGTCGCCGTAAATACGAAGGTTCCGTTGGCGGGTCTCACCTGATAGGGAACCAAGTCTCCGCCCCGCTTCACCAGCCACTGGCCCTCGCTTACCCAAGTGTCGGCCTGCGCCCACAGTTCCATGCCACCGGCTTTTGGTTTGTCCTCCACCACGGCCGCGCGTGCCAGCGACAAATCGACGGTGACTGTCTCGCCCGGTTGAATGCTGAGCGTGGAGGATCGTTCGGTGTGATTGGCTGCCGATGCCGTGATGGTCCACTGGCCCTCGGGCAGGGTCAAGGGGTTGTCGGTCACGACGCGGCCCTCGCGCTGATCCGCCCGCCGCACCGTGACGGTACTATTGGGTGGAGACAGCCGCAGGCGTACCGCTCCAGGCATTCTTTCCATCGCGACGTCGACGGCCGTCAGTTCGACGGTTTCTCCGGCATTGAAACGCTTCTGGATTCGCTTGGGCTGGTACTTGTCGCGGCGTAACTCGATAGTGTGAGAGCCCGGTGGAATCGCCGAATTCGCGAAGCTGCCGTCGGACTGGATGGCGCCGATCGACGAAGAGCCTAGCAAGACCTGAGTTCCCGCCAGCCCGCCGCTCAACCGAAGCGCCGCCATTTTGGCGATCGGCTTCAGCGCAAACTCGACGCGCGACTCTTCTCCCTTGCGCACCGCCACCCTTTGAGGTTCGGCGCCCTCATAGCCTTCCTTCGCCACGGCCACCGTATACTCGCTGACCGGCAATCCAACGATTCGCAAGATCCCATCCCGAGTCAGCCGGCGCTGCGCCCGCCCATTGAGCAGCACTTGCACGTCGCTCTCGTCGGTCACGACCACCAGCGTGCCGGCGTTCACATCGAGCTTCAGGAAGGCCGTGAGCGTTGGAGCGGCGCCGAACTGCACGACCAGCTTCTGCTGGCTGCCGCCCACGCCAAGCCGTACTTCGCGATTGCCCGGCTCCAGACCGGTCAGTTTCAAGCCGTCGGGGCCGATCTCTCCGGCGTCTACTCCATCCACGGCGACACGCAACGGGGTTGTGCTGCTACGGGCGAACGCCTCGGCGCCCGAGTTACTGAACACCACGCCTAGCACGTTATTGGCCTGGATCGGACTCGTGATCTCCGGAGCCCGGCCCGGAGCAAGCCGGAACGAGAATGTCATTTCGCTCGGACCGCCCCGCACAGTGACTTCGTGGTCGCCGGGCGCGACATTGTCGAGAATCAGTTGCCCCTCCTGGATGGAACCGGCGGGTTGGCCATCCAAAATCACCGTGCCGGAGGCCATGTCGGCGAAGAACCGCACCGTTTGCGGCCGGGGCGTCAGGCTTACGCGAACGTCGGCCGGCGATCCTTCCTCCACGAAGATGGACTCGATGTGCGGCTCGTAACCGTCGACGATGATTTCGAGTTTGTGCTCGCCCGGCTCTAGATCCACCCTACAGTCCGAGTTGCATCGCAACTGGTGATCGACACGGATCGGGGCACCCGATGGGGTGGTCGAGAAATTCACTGCCACCATGCCGGGAGGCGTTTGGCCGCCGAGCCCCAGGTACTGGCCTCCAAAATGAACGGCCAGGAATCCGAGGAGGAGGATGCCCACCAAAGCCACTCCGACAACGACAAACGGGAGCTTGCTCGATGGCTTCTTGCCCGACGCCGCGAGCGGTCCACTGGGCGTTCGCACACGCTGTCCGCCGGTTGTTCGCCCGGCCATGGTACCGAACGGGCCGCCGCTGCCCGGCCGGCCGACTCTTGTGCCAGCCGGTGAAGGTGGAGACGGAACGCCCGCGACCGTTGGCATCGTCGGCGAAACCGCCGACGGTGGCGGCGTTTGCTCCGTGCCGGAAGCCTGCATCTCGTCGCTCGGCGTCCGAACCGCCGTGCCGACGTCCCAACCCGGTGGCGGGACGGACAACCCGGGAAAAGTTGCGTCCAGCGGCTCCGCGGGGGCCGAATCGGATCCGCCGAACGGATCGTCCTGATCCGTATGCACAGGAACAAAACCGGTCTGAATGGCATTGCCGCGCTCGGCGACGATCTGCTTGAGTTGTGCACGCAACTCCTGGATTGCGTCATCTTGAGGATAGGTCTTGGCCAGATTATCGCCCTCGTAGAAGAGGGAACGAAGTTCCTCCAAGGTGGACGCACGGCCCGCGAGGTCGGACAACCGCCGAATTTCGTGTGCTACGTCCTGCGCGGACCACTGCTTCGATTCGTCCATGCCGTCCTCTTCCCGAGCGGTTTTAGTTCGATTGTATCTTACTGCGTCTCTTCACAGCGTGACGGAGCAAACGGAAGTGTTTCATTCGGCAGTCGCAACCGCCGCTTTGGGCCTCCTCAAAGGCAGACGGCGCGGGAACGCATGGGCCGCCGGTTTTCGGGTATGTTTGTGGAGGACCGGAAGCCTTTGACCGATTCGTTGCCTCCCGCCTTGGGCTTACACTTGACGAGCATTCAGTCCCAGTTGCCAGCTGCTGGCGGAGGGCGCAAAGATCGTCTGGCGCGGCCAGGCAGGGCCGGCGAATTGTCGGCTCTGGGCCTATTTCGACGCAGCTCTCGATTGCGAGAAGCCTGCCGAATCGCTATCGCCCCGGCGCTGGCAGGCGGCCGGGGATGACAGGGTGGTTGAAAGAGACCGTGTCCGCGCAGGCAAAGACTTTCCTTACGCCCGAGCACAACTTGCTGCTGGCAAACTTATCGGCCTCGCTGCACCAACAACTCCGCAAGAAGGACTGTGAAGTGTATCCCCGTGACATGCGCGTCTGAGCGCTTGCTGCCGGACTGTATACGTATCCGGAGTCTCTGGCGGAGGTTCTGTCGCCCTCAGCCGAAGCGTACGACCGCGGCCGCAAGTTCGAGCACTACCGCACCGTCGAGTCCCTACAGGAATGTCTGCTCCTCGCGCAGGATCGCGTTCACGCGGATCTCTACACGCGGCAGCCGGACGGGGAGCTGGTTGATGCGCGAAGCCAGCCACCGCGATGATGCCGTCGAGCTGCGGTCGATCGATTGCCGGATTCGTTTGGATGAGATCCACGAAAAGGTGGTGGCGGCCTAGTGTTTAGGAGTCCGCCGCCGGAGGTGAGTTGGGCGGCGACGCCGCCTGGAAGACTTCGTGGGCCGTTTCGGCTGCGCCGGCCGAATCGGGGAAAAGTGAGCCGCGCCAGACGCGATGGTCCTCCAAGAGGGCTCTGCGTAGTGCTGGTTTGAGAGCCGCCTCGACGACGTAACGATGGCGCTGGGAGGGCTCAACCGGCAGGTCTGCGATGGCATCCGCGTGATCGCGATTGAAGCGGGCAGTCATTGAATAGGCGCCTTCCTGGGCGATCTGGCGAGGGAACCCGACCGGGTAGAACGCGCAGATGAACCAGTCCGGTGGTTCCTCGGCCGTGAACGCGGTCAGCCCAGCGGCAAACTTGTCTGGCTCGCCGCTGCCGTCGCTTGTCGTTTTCGGCCACCGCCGCCATTGCTTCTCGCCCGCCCGCTCGTACGCGGGTTCGTCAAAGCTCCAGATCTCCCCGTTCTCCGTGTCTTTGTCGCAAACGGCGAAATAGGCGGCTACATAAGGCGACCTCGACCAATCCAGAAGACGCGTCGGCACCCCGTAGTGGCGCAGTACCATCAGCGCAATAATGTCATCGGATAAAGCGCCCTTTTCGCCTTCAGCCGAGAAGAACCGCGCGGTCCGGCGAAAAAGATCGATGCTCCGACGTTCCAACTCCAGCTTCCGAAGCCGCGTCAATGCCGACAGGCTCCTCCGGTCGATCGAGGGGACAAGACAGCCGGTTCCATAGGTCTTGGCTTGACCGCGGCATAGCCACGCCTTTCGGTGCAGGTCGGCGAGAACTCCGAGGGCCTCGGGCAGTGACGCCAGAAGGGTAGTGTTCCAATCGCGCGACATGCTTACCCCGCTCCCTGACGCAGGATCCGGCGGATCTGGCCGCC
>CAYPUQ010000223.1:0-3061 GCA_964413655.1 uncultured Solibacteraceae bacterium
CGAATCGTTGGTCAAGCGAATGGAACACCACAAACGCTACCAGCCGGTCCCGCTCTCCCGGATCTCACCTCATCTTCAGCACGCCGCCATTGCCGCCGAGGACGGCCGTTTCTTTCAGCACAGCGGCTTCGACTGGGCCGAAATCAAAGCCGTCATCGACGACGAACTCGAAAAAAGCCGCCCGCGCGGCGCGTCCACGATAACCCAGCAGCTTGTCAAGAACCTTTACTTCACCACGCATGGCCTCGCTGTCCGCAAAGGGCTGGAAGCATCCATCGTTCCGCTGGCTGAATGGATCCTCGGCAAGGAGCGGATTCTCGAACTGTACCTGAACGTCATCGAGTGGGGGCCAGGCGTTTTCGGCGCCGACGCCGCCGCGCGCCATCACTACCGCGTGCCGGCCTCGCAGCTCACCCGCGAGCAGTCCGCCCGGCTCGCGGCCATCCTGCCCAACCCACTCCGCCGCCGCCCGGCGCGCATGGATCAGTACACCGCCATCATTCTCGAACGCATGGCCAAGATGGGCTGGTAGAAATTGCGATAGAGTCTTACTGCAATGCAGATCCATCGCCGCTCCTTCCTCGCCTCCGCGCTCGGCGCCCCCGCCATTCTGCGCGCCGCGCAAGCCGGCCGCCGCCCGCCCAACTTCGTCTTCATCTACGCCGACGACCTCGGTTACGGCGACCTCTCCTGCTACGGTTCGACCGCGCACAAAACGCCCCACCTGGATCGCATGGCCGGTGATGGTGTCCGCTTCACCGATTTCTACGTGCCCACTCCGTATTGCGCCCCTTCGCGTGCGTCGCTGCTCACGGGCCGCTATCCGTTCCGCAACGGAATGGTCTTCAATCCCGCGCCCGACGCCGGTATCAACAGCGTGGGGCTCACGGCGTCCGAGATCACCATCGCCGAAGCGCTGAAGCCGAAGGGCTACAAATCCGCTTGCTTCGGCAAATGGCACCTCGGCCACTTGCCCGAGTATCTCCCGCGTACGCAAGGATTCGACGAATACTACGGCATTCTCTACTCGAACGACATGCGGCCCGTTCAACTCGTCCACAACGAGAAGGTGGCGCAGTATCCGGTGATTCAGTCCGAACTCACCCGCGACTACACGGATCGCGCCATCCGCTTCATCGAACAAAACCGCAACAATCCCTTTTTCGTTTACGTACCCCACGCCATGCCGCACAAGCCACTGGCCGCGTCGGAGGACTTCTACACGCCCGATACGCCGAACGGCCTCTACTCGGACGTCATCCGCGAACTCGACTACCACGCCGGCCGGCTCCTCGCTTCCCTCAAACGGCTCAACCTCGACGAGAACACCCTAGTGATATTCGCCTCCGACAACGGCCCGTGGTTCGGCGGCGAGACCGCCGGACTGCGCGGCATGAAGGGCAGTTCGTGGGAGGGCGGCATCCGCGTCCCGATGATCGCCCGCTGGCCGGGCCGCATCCCGGCCGGCCGCATCTGCTCCGAAATGGCGGGCATCATAGACGTCCTGCCGACGTTCTGTAACCTCGCCGGCGTCGCGGCTCCGCAAGATCGCACCATCGATGGCAGGGACATCTTCCCGCTGATGACCTCCGGCTCAGCCAAGACCCCGCACGAGGCGCTGTTCTCCATGTCGGCGGCCGACTTGGTGACAATTCGTTCCGGCAAATGGAAACTGCACGTCCGCAAGCCAGCCACCGGTTTCGCCCACATGGACGACGCGGCGGCTGCCCAGTGGGTGGACCCGCGCGGACCCGACGGACTGACGCTGATCGCCCAGCACGAGCAACCGCGTCCCAACAGTTACCCCGGCATCCGCACCGGCGACGAACCGAAAGAGATGATGCTGTTCGACCTCGAAACCGACCGCGCCGAGCAGCGCGACGTCGCGGCGCAGAATCCCGAAGTCGTAGCTCGGCTCCGCAAGATGTTCGACCGTGTCGACGACGAGGTGCCGCGCATTGGGCGCCCAGAACGGCACGGCGCCGGAGGCGTCATGCGGCTGAAGGGCGGCGAAATGCGCTACGACGTTCTACCGCGTCCACCGGAACCCATCCAGTAGCCGATGCGGACGATGGCGCGTCGTTTCCTGCCGATCGCAGTGATCGCGATCCTGTCGGTCGCCGCCGGCCGGGGCGAGAACTGGCCGCAGTTCCGTGGGCCGCGCGGCGACGGCACGTCGTGGGAACAGTTCGCCGGCCGCTTGCGGCTCCTGTGGAAAGCCGAGCTTCCGGGCCCCGGCCACTCTTCGCCCATCGTTTGGGGCGACCGAATTTTTCTCACCGCTTTCGAAAAGGAACCGTCCGTCCTGCGCCGGCTGGCCGGTTACTCGGGCCGATTGTCGGTGCTCGGTTTGGATCGCAGTGACGGCCGGATCGAATGGCGGCGAGAGGTGACGGCCGAGTCGATCGAGAAAACCACTAGCGTCAATCGGCCGGCCAGTCCAACGCCCGCCACTGACGGCGCGCGCGTGTTCGCCTACTTCGGCTCGTACGGCCTTGCCGCTTTCGCCTTGGACGGCACGCCTGCGTGGGAAGTGAAGATCGGTCCTTTCCCGCACCACATGGGAAGCGGCAGTTCGCCTATCATCGCGGGGGACCGGATCATCCTGAATGTCGAGACCGATGGCCCCAGTTTTCTCTACGTCATCGACAGTGCGGATGGCCGGGTGGTGTGGCGCGTCCCGCGCAAGACCCGCCAGGCCGGATACGCCACCCCTGTCGTGTGGAACCGCACGGTCGTCGTCGCGGGCCACGAGAGTGTGATGGCCTACCGCGTCGAGGATGGTAGCGACCGGTGGACGGCGGCGGGTCTCTCGACGTATGTCGTGCCAACACCCGTCGCGGGCGGCGGGCTGCTGTACGCGACCTCCAGCGGTCCCGGCGGCAAGGTAGTGCTCGCCCTGCGGCCCAACGGCGAGATCGCGTGGCGCGGGCGCCGAGGCGGTGCGTACGTGGCTTCCCCGGTGTTTACGGGGGATCGCGTCTTCACGGCCAACCAGAACTGTGTGGTTTCGTGTTTGGATGCGCGCGAAGGCCGGATGATTTGGCAGCAGCGGCTTCCA
>CAYPUQ010000223.1:3161-10452 GCA_964413655.1 uncultured Solibacteraceae bacterium
CGCACGGTCCGCGGGTTACCATAGGACTGTGAGAACGTTCACCGTCAAGAAGTTCTCCAGCTTCGAGGAAGCCGACCGTGCGGACCGCGAGGAATACCGCGCCATGACCGCGCAGCAGCGCCTCGAAATGATCTCGCAGTTGCGCGCCCTCCGCCACGGCCCCGACGATGCCTCTGCACCCAGACTGGAAAGAGTTCTTAGAATTATTGAACTCGAACGGCGTTGAGTATCTTATCGTTGGCGCTCATGCACGGGTGCTGCACGGCATTCCCCGGTACACGCGCGACATCGACATCTTGGTCCGCGTATCACCGGAGAACGCGACAAAGTTGGAACACGTCTTGCATGCCTTCGGGTTCGCCTCAAAGGGGGTGACGGCGGAGGACTTTCTGGCGGCCCATCGAGTGATCCAGCTTGGCGCGGATCCCTACCGCATCGACCTGCTTACCTCCATTTCTGGCGTGGAGTTCGACGACGCGTGGTCGGATCGAGTCGCGGGCGACCTGGACGGAGTGCCCGTTGCCTTTCTCAGCCTGCGCGCCTATCGGAAGAACAAACTCGCCGCCGGCCGCCTGAAGGATCTCGCCGACCTCGAAGATCTTCTCGCGGAATGACCCCTCCCGCCGCCGCGCCTTCACGGTAGTAGGATGAAACCGCGGGGCGCTTCGTCGACCCTGCGATGGAGCCTCGTCGCCATGCCATTCTTTCTTGTCTTCCTCCTCTTAACGGCCGTCCTCCCCGGCGCGGAACTCGCGCGCTGGACGGCCGGACAACCCGCGCTCGAACAGGGCATCCGGCTCGTCGAAGGCCCTGACGCCTCCTGGCGAATGGAGCGTGTGGGCGGCGTCCCCGTCGCGTCGGTGACGCCGGTGCCGGATTACTACCGGCGCGCGTCGTTCCTGGTGCGCGTCGAGCGGCCTGCGTCCGCCAACCTGTGGCTGACGATCGGCTATCTGGACCGCGGTTTTGGCGTGGTGTCGATCACGCACGGCGCCAACGGGTCGAAAGGCGTGGGCGCGCGGGACCAGTGGGGCGTCGCCCGCCTAAACACGGATCGTGTACGGCATGCGGCGTTCCGCCTCGATAAGCCCGAGTTTCATCACCAGATCGATCCCAAGCTGAATCCCGGCGCCGACATCCGCATCCAGGGCGTGCCGTGGCTGCATTCGCTGTCGATCTCCGATCACGAACCCGAACGTGAGCCAACTCCCGAGGTGAAACCGGCGGTGACCCTGAACCGGCCTATGGACCTGGTGACAACCGCGGGCGCGGACGCGGCAACAGTGGAAGGCTTGACAGACTCGCTGGCGTCGATGCGCAACCTCATCCCGCTCGTGAAGGCGCTCGGCTTTAATGGCGTCGAGAGTTACGTGAAGTGGAATTTCGTCGAACGTGAGCGCGGCAAATTCGACTGGAGCTTCTACGACACGGTAGTGGCGGAACTCGAGAAGAACGGGCTGCGCTGGTTCCCGCTCCTCATTGCCGGCTCGGCCTACGCGTTGCCGGACTGGTACTTCGACTCGGAGGAGATGGAAGGCTACCGCTGCCTTGAACACGGCATCACGACTGACATCCCGACCATCTTCAACGACAACCAGGTGAAGTACGTCCGGCGTTTCCTGAACGAGTTCGGCAAGCATTACGCGTCGCGGACCGTGCTTTTGGGCGTGCGGCTGGGGCCGAGCGCCAACTACGGCGAGGCGCAGTATCCAGCGACCGGCGCGTGGGGCTACCGCAACCGCGGATTGCACACGCACCTCGGTTATTGGGCAGGCGACCCGGGCGCCAGCCGCTCGTTTCAACAGTGGCTGCACGGGCGCTACCCGGACATCGCGACGCTGAACCGGGGCTGGGAGACCGAGCATCGCTCCTTCGACGACGTGAAAACGTTTCTGCCTGGGACCGCTTACACGCCGCGGATGCGGCTCGATTTCGCCAACTGGTACATGTGGGCGATGGCCGACTGGTGCGAAAAATGGGCGGGGTGGGCGCGCGAAGCGATGCCGCGGACGCCGATCTACCAGTCGTCGGGCGGCTGGGGCGCGGTGGAAATCGGCACCGACTATACGGCCCACACCAAAAGCATGGCTAAGCTGAACGGCGGCATCCGGCTGACAAACGAGAACGACAGTTACCTGAACAACGTCGGCGCGACGCGGCTGGCGGCGTCGGCCGCGCGGTTCTACGGCGCCAGGCTTGGCTTCGAACCGGCGGGCTTCAGTAGCGTGCGCGGCGTGGTGGGCCGCATCTACAACTCGCTGACCAACGACGCCGATCACCTCTTCTACTACCACGGCAATCTGATTGGCAACGACGAAGCGGCGGAGGCCTGGGTCGCGCACGCGCCGCTGCTCGACCAGCGCGCCCAGCCGGCCAGTGAGATCGCCGTGTTCTATCCCGACTCGGCCAACCGTCTCAGCGACGACGTGTTGCGCCACCTGCGGGCTTCGGCATTCTTCCGCGGCGTACAGGCATTTCGCGACGTGAGCGATTTCGATTTCGCGAGCGAGGAGATGATCGTCGATGGCGCGCTCGACCGGTACAAGGTGCTCGTGTTCCTCTGGGGACGGGTAGCGGAGCGGCCGGTGCTCGACGCGCTGGACCGGTGGGTGGCGGCGGGCGGCACGGTGATCTATCCGGAGCGGCAGCAGGCACGCGAGGGCGGTCTCGCCACACCCGAGGGCGACTTCACGCTCTGGAACAAGTGGAAGGCGGGCGAGACCGGCAAGGGGCAGGTGATCTTCTTCGACGGCCATCCCGAGCCAGTTCACTACTACATGAATTTCCTGCGGGACCGGCTGCCGCGCCTCGATGTGCTGAGTCCGGCGGTGCGGGCGGCGCTCCGCATGGAGAAGCCAGTTGACCTGTTCTGGAGCGTTCTCGCCAACGGAAAGCTGGCACTCTTGAATTACGGCGACGAAGAAGCCGTGGTCCGAACCGCGCAGGGCAAGACCATCCGCATGCGCCCGTACACGATTGCTCTCGAAGACCGTTAGCGGGGGCGGGCGGCGCTCGGCCCCGGCGTCTTATAAACTGGGAGTCCTGATCCATGACGCGCCGCGTCCTCAGCTTCGTCCTGCTGCTGCCCGGCCTGGCCGCCGCCAGCGATCTCAACTTCTTCGAAACCAAGGTGCGGCCCGTGCTGGCCGCCAACTGCTATGCCTGCCATAGCGCCAAAGCGCGGATCGCGCAGGCGGGGCTGCGTGTGGATCACCGCGCCGGCGTGCTGGCCGCTGTGAAGCCGGGCGATCCCGCGAACAGCCGGCTCATTCAAGCGGTCCGGCACGAAGTGAAGCCCACAATGCCGCCCTCGGGCAAATTGAAAGCGGAGGAGATCGAGGCCCTGGAGGAATGGGTGCGGCGCGGCGCGCCGTGGCCCAATGAAGCCGATCCCGCGGCTGCCCGCGCCAAGGCCGAGGCTGGGCCGGACCCCGAGAAACATTGGGCTTGGCAGCCGGTGAACCGCCGTCATGAGTTTAACGGCGTGGACGGTTTCATCGACGCGAAGCTGCGGGAAAAAAGCATCGCGCCAAATCCGGCCGCGAAACGCGAGACGCTGCTGCGGCGGCTTTACTTCGATCTCATCGGGCTGCCGCCGCCGCCCGATGCCGTGGCCGCGTTCAAGCCGGAGTCCTACGAGCGCGCCGTGGACGAACTGCTCGCGTCGCCTGAGTTCGCCGAGCGCTGGGGCCGCCACTGGCTCGACATCACCTACTACGGCGACACGATGGACGCCAACGCCGGCATCCCCGCGGCGCATGCTTGGCGCTATCGCGACTACGTGATCCAGTCGTTCCACTCCGATAAACCCATCAACCGGTTCATCGTCGAACAGATTGCCGGCGACGTGTTGCCGGAGAAGATCCCCGAGGCCACTGGCTATCTCGCGCTTGGGCCGTGGGCGCTGGTGCAGGCCGACAAGGTGCAACTCAAGGCTGACGTCACGGACCAGCAGATCGATGCGATCGGCAAGGGCCTGCTCGGGTTGACCCTCGGCTGCGCGCGCTGCCACGACCACAAGTTCGATCCGGTTTCGCAGCGCGAGTACTTCGGCCTGGCCGGGATACTGAACAGCACGCGCACCGTCCACGGCCGTTGGCGCGAGGCCGGCGTGTTCAGCGACATCAACAAGGTCGCACTGGCGGAGACGGCCGAACAGGCCGCGCTTCGCGAGGCCCGCGCCGCCGAGTTTGAACAAGCCCTGGCGGAAGTGCGCGCACGGATCGCGTCGGTCGAGGAAGAAAAGAAGGCTGCTGAACCGGACCGCGTGAAGGAACTCGACGCCATGCTACAAAGGCTCCGGCGGCGCGAGGGGATGCTGGTGTTCAACTTGCCGCGGCCGCCCGTAGCGTACGCGGTTGAGGACGAAGAGCAACCCGGCGATTCCCGTATCCAAATTCGCGGCAACGCGCACCAGTTGGGCGGCCAGACACCCCGTACGTTCCTGCGAATTGCGATGTGGGGCGCGGACACGCCGCCGCTCACCGGCAGCGGCCGTCTCGAGTTGGCGTCCTGGATCGCCGACGACCGAAATCCGCTTACCGCTCGCGTCTACGTCAACCGTGTTTGGCAGCAGTTGTTCGGCGAGGGGCTGGTGAAATCGGCCGATAATTTCGGCCTTCGCGGCGAAACGCCGTCGCACCCGGAACTGCTCGACTACCTCGCCGGTACGTTCATGGCCGATGGCTGGTCCACGAAGAAGCTCGTGCGGCGGCTGGTGCTGAGCCGCGCCTACCGGCGGTCGTCCGCGCCCAATCCGGCAGCCGCCGCAGTTGATCCCGGCAACCGGCTGCTGGCCCGGATGAACCCGCGCCGTCTGGAGGCGGAGGCAGTGCGCGATGCCGTGCTGGCAATCACCGGCCAATTGGACCCGCGCCGCGGCGGCCAGACGCTGCCCACCGACGATCTGAACACCTTCGCGCCCGACCTCGGCAAGGTGAACCCGCCCCGCATGATTTCCAGCGGCCGGCTTCCCGGCCGCATCCGCAACCGCAGGACCGTTTACATGCCCGTCTACCGCCAGGCGCAGATGAACGATCTCGACGTGCTCAACTTGTTCGACTTCGCCAACAACTCGGAAGTCACCGCGTCGCGGCGCGCCACGGTTGTGCCCACGCAAGCGCTGTTTCTGATGAACTCGCCATGGATCCGCGAGCAGGCGGGCGAGATGGCGCGCCGGCTGCTCGATCACGAGTTCCTGCTCGATCACGAGCGAGCGCGCCGGATTATCGAACGGATCTACAACCGCCCCGCGGGCAAAGAAGAGATCGAACGCGCGTTGAGTTTTGTCTACGAGATGGAGCAGGCGCTGACCGGCGAAAAGGGCCTCTCGCCCGCGCGCGAAGCCTGGGCGCGCCTGATTCACTCGCTGTTTGCGTCGAACGAGTTTCTGTTCCGGAGTTGAACGATGGATTCGCGACACACAATTTCCTATCCCTCGCGCCGCCGGTTTCTTCGCACGGCGGGGCTTGGCTTCGGGTCGCTGGCGATGTCGGCGCTTGCCGCCGAGCGCGAGAATCCGCTGGCACCGAAGCCGCCGCATCACGAGGCGCGGGCCAAGCGGATGATCTTCCTGTTCATGCAGGGCGGTCCGTCGCAGATGGACATGTTCGACCACAAGCCGGTGCTCGCCAAATTGGCCGGCCAGCCGCTACCGTTCCAGCTTCCGGGCAACTACGAGGCTCCCGGCATCGAGAACGCCAAAATCATGGGACCGATCTCTCCGTTCCGCCACGCCGGCGAATCGGGTCTCCACATGACCGAGTGGCTCCCGCATTTGGCCGCCGTAGTAGACGACCTGTGCGTGCTCCGCGCCGTCCATGTCGATAGCGAAGCGCACGCCCCGGCCGTCCGCCAAATGCACACCGGCAGCACCGTGCAAGTGCGCCCGTCGATGGGTTCGTGGATTCTCTATGGGCTCGGTAGCGAGAACCGTAACATGCCCGGTTACGTGACGATGCGCCAGGCGATGACGGGCGACAGCGGCAGTCCGCAGGATATCGCGAGCGCATTTCTGCCGGCCGTCTACTCGGGCACGCCCGTGGGCCAGAGCGGCTCCGGCTTGCGTATCCGTTATGCGGACTTGGCCGGCGTGCCAGAGCGGGCGCAGCGGCGGCAACTCGACTTTCTCGCCGCGCTGAACGAACAGCACCTGCGCGCCCATCCCGGCGAAGCGGCGATGGAGGGCATGATCGAGGCCTATGAGCTTGCCTTCCGCATGCAGGCCGAAGCGCCGGGGTTGATGGACATCGGCAAGGAATCGAAGACGACGCTCGAAGCCTACGGCGTAGGCGACCCCGGCACCGATAACCTTGCGCAGCAGTGCGTCATCGCGCGGCGGCTGGTGGAATCGGGCGTGCGCTTCGTTCAGGTGAACGACGGCGGCTGGGATCACCACGCCTCAATCCGCAGCGGCCTGCCAAGGAAGTGCAAGAACATGGACCGGCCCGTCGCGGCGCTCATCGCCGACCTGAAGCAGCGCGGCCTGTTGCGGGATACTCTCGTGCTCTGGGGCGGTGAGTTCGGCCGCACGCCGTTCGACCAGGATCTCTCGCTCGGCGCCGACGCCGAGGAGACGCGCGGCCGCGAGCACAATCCGCACGGCTTCACCATGTGGATGGCGGGCGGCGGCGTCAAGCCGGGCATCGTCTATGGCGCCACCGACGACTTCGCCTATCACGCCATCGACGGCCGCATCCATCTGCACGATCTGCACGCCACCATCCTGCACCTGCTCGGCCTCGACCACGAGCGCCTCACCCACCGCTACGCCGGCCGCGACTTCCGCCTCACCGACGTTTACGGGCGTGTTGTGCGGGAGATTCTGGCATAGCGGTGCGGGGCGTGTTGAGGCAGACGGTGCGGCCGATACTCAATTTGTTCGGCCAGAAAGGCGCACCGCTCGCGTTCTCTATCCTCGGCGCCGGGATGGTCTCCAACCTGGAACGGACGATCCCGCCGGGCGGTTCGCTGATCGTCGAACCGGCTGGACTGCAGGCGGAAGTGCAGGCGGGTTGGGTCCAGATCCGCAGTGGGAGCCCAGCCGTGCCCGGTGAGTACATGACGCCTGGTGTTCCGGCCACTTTGCCCGTTCTCGCCTTCGTTTCGTTCCGCCACCGGGTGCCGGGGCGGCCGGACTTCGAGGCGTCGGTCATGAGTTCTCCAGCCGAGACGCAATCCGCGGCGTTCGCGCTCGACAATATGGAGAACTACGTGACGTCGGTGGCGGTGGCCAACGCCCCATAAGCGCTAAGTTAAGCTCTGACGGGCATAACTCTTCGAATTCGGGGCA
>CAYPUQ010000224.1:0-8666 GCA_964413655.1 uncultured Solibacteraceae bacterium
GGGGGGTGTGCACGTGATTGGCGCCATCAGCGGGCTGGCTTGGACCACCGGCGGTAGAGGTTGAGCACCCGGCTCTCGGCGGGATCGAAGTCGAGTGCGCGTTGTAGTACGGCCAGCCCTTCGGAGCGCTGGCCGCGCGCGTCTAGAGATGCCGCGAGGTTGAGGGAAGCGGCAACGGCCAAGGGGCTTCGCCTGAGGGCATCGCGCCACAAACTCTCCGCGCGCTCGATATCGCCGCGACGGGCCAGGAGCACGCCGAGATTCACGGCCGCTACGGTCCGCTGTGGCTCCCGCCGGAGCGCATCCTCGTACAGGGACACGGCGAAACTTAAGTCGCCATCGGCTTCGACAAGGTGCGCCAACCGCTCCGCCACTTCGGGGTCGTCCGAAACCGAGGCGACGCCGCGCAGTAAGCGCTGTGCTTCGCGGCGATGCAGTGTCGAGCCGGTTCGCAGCCAGACCTCCGCGTAGGCGAGCCCTAACTCGCGATCGCCAACGGTGACGCCGCGGAAGGCCATGAGGCGGCGGTCCGAGGCGGCCTGCATTGGGGGCGGCCGGACCTGTCGTCTCGGGATGCTGTGATCGGTGAGGACGCCGTGACCGCCATCCTCGACTTTCTGCCGCGGCATGTGGCAGGATGCGCAGTCCGGGCCGCGCCGGCAGGCGCCGGCTTCGTGACAGGTTTCGCAGCGGGCGCGATAGAAGTCCGCCCGGCGGTCCGCAGCGGGACGGTCGTGGAGACTGTGGCACGTACCGCACCAGAGGCGTTCGCCGCTTGCCTGCTTGCATTGGCTTTGCTCCAGCTTTTCGATATGGCTGGTTGCCTTGAGACCTGCCTCGGCGGCGCCTTCGAAAACGAAGTAAGCAACATATTCGGCAAGGTCCTCGCCGGGGCGGAACAGCGCCATCCGCTTGCCAGTGCGCTCGACACGCGATTCACCAGACAGGTGACATTGCATGCACACGGCATCGCGCTGGGCGGGTTCGAGTTTCGCCGGATTGATCATCGGCGCCGCTCCGCGCGCGTGTTCCGAACCCGGCCCGTGGCATCGCTCGCACGCCACACCACCTTCCTCAAAGGGTGGGTCGCCATAGCGGTTGACCGTACCGAGAACCGGCCGGGCGCGGCTGGCGTGGCAATAGAGACAGGTGGGGTCCACGGGCCGGGCCAGGCGCATCTCGCGCAGGTCTTCTTGTCCGGGCGATATGTCCCAGCGGCGCGCCTCGGAATACCATGTCGCCGGCGCCTGGAACAGAAAACCATCCCGCCGGTGCAGATAGCTGCGCCCGGCGGCGCCCGATCCAATGAAGTAGTCGAGTTTCAAGCGACCGTGAACATCGCCGCGCCGCCAGTCGAGGTGTCCTTCCGCATCGATCTCATACGTGGCGCGCGAACCGGTGTGGCGAAACCGGCCGGGAGTAATGCTACCGGCCGCGGGACCGCTACTGCGCGCCATGGGGGTCGCCATGTATCCGCGATAGATTTCCGCGTGGCAAGGTTGGCAGGCGGCGCTGCCCACATACACGGCGCTGGCGAGTAGCCACAGCATCAGCGTCGCAGGCTCGCGCCCGAGGCCCGAAAGCGGGCTAGGTGCGATTCGGCACGCTCTTTTTGGCCCAGTTTCAAGTAGGCGCGTCCAAGGAGGAAATGAATCTGGCGATCGGTTGTCCCCATGCCCTCCAGGGCGAACGCCGTCTCGCCGGCCTCAGCCGCCGCGGGAAAATCGCCCTTCTCGAAGTAGAGGCGGCCCAGTTCGTAATGTGCATCGCGCGAGCGCGGGTCGAGGGCGAGGGCATGGCGCATCTGCCGCTCGCTGTCCTCATAGCGGCCGAGGGTGAAGAGCAGACGGCCGTAGGCAACGTGCGTTTCGGCCGACGGACGGCCAAGTTTCTTTTCGAGCGCGATGGTTTCCTGATAAAGCGGTCCGGCGAGATCCGCCCGCGCGAGTCCTTCGTGAGTCATCGCCAGGTAGAAGGGCGCGCGGGGGTCTGTGGGATTCAACTGCCGTGCACGTTCAAGCGGCGGAATGGCCTTGTTGAAGTCGTTGTCGACGTAGTAGAAGAAGCCGAGCATGAATTGCGTGTAGGCGTCGTCCGGTTCGAGTCCGGCGGCCCGCTCGAAGCACTGGCGGGCGACCGGAAACTGGTTCAGTCCGAGCGCCATCTTGCCCTTCAGCGTGAGCGCCGGGACAAGGTTCGGATCCAGCCGCAACGACTCTTCGACTGCTTGCCCCGCTTCGACGAACTTCTGCTGCTGAAACAGAGCGTTGGCGCGCTGGTAGTGTTCCATCGCAGTCGAAGCCAGGAGCGCGAACAGCAAGTACTTCATCGGGGCCGCTGGTACGTGACGGCTTCCAGTTGGCCGCCGGGCGTAAGGGAATAATAGCGCCCGGCCTCGACGCTCTCAAAGCGATCGACTCGCTGGGACGGCGCGGGCCAGTGCACTTCAACCCAGTCGGCCGCCTCGGCCGGCCCCAGCCCGAGCAGTTCGCGCGGGTCGTGAGCCGACAGGTAGCTGCCGCCGGCCGTCTTCAGCCGCGAGCGGGTCTTGCCGCCGGCGGACCACGTAATGCGCGCGCCGGTGGCCATGCCTTTCAGGTGCAAGCCGAGCCAACGGTTCTTGGCGCGGCCGGCGTGGCGGAGGAGGAGCGGCGCTTCGCCGCTATTGGCGACTACGATCTCCGGATAGCCGTCGTTGTCGAGATCGCCGAGGGCGAGCCCGCGGGCGGGATAGTGCCTGCCGAACGCCTCGCCGGCGGCGGTACCGAGGTTGACGAACTTGCCGCCCCGATTGGCGAACAGCAGAACCGGCTCCTTGTAGGTGAGGGTCGTGGAGATGCTTTCGATCAGATCGTCGGGGTGGCCGTTACAGACGACGAGATCGAGATCCATGTCGTAGTCGAAGTCGAAGAACTTGACGCCCCAGCCGCTGTACATTTGGGTGGCCATGCCGATACCGGTGGGTCCGGCTTCGTCGGAGAACGTGTTGCCGCCCTTGTTGCGGTAAATCGAAAATCGCTCGCGATTGAAGTTCGCAACGAAGAGATCTTCCCAGCCATCGTTGTCGAAGTCCGCCGCGTCGACTCCCATTCCGGATCGGGCCGCGCCATCGGCGCTGTACGCCACATTGGCTTCCAGACCGATTTCTTCGAAGGTGCCGCGGCCGTTGTTCAAAAACAGGAAGTTCGGGACGGAATCGTTCGCGACGAACAGGTCGAGCCAGCCATCGCGGTTGATGTCGGTGGCGACGGCGCCGAAGGTTTTACCAGGATGGCGGCCGATACCTGTCTCCGCGCTGATGTCGGTGAACGTCCCGTCGCCGTTGTTGCGGTAGAAGCGGCTGGGCCAGGGGTCGTAGGAGAGCGGGTAACAGTAGTGCGGGATGCCGTTATAGGCGCAGTCCCGCTCGAGTTCCTTGCGGTATTCGACGAAGTGCCCCAGGAAGAGATCCTCCGTTCCGTTGTTGTCGAAGTCGAAGAAAACCGCGACTGTCCAAAGTCCTTGAACGTCGAGACCGGCCCGCCGTGTTACGTCGGTGAACGTGCCGTCTCCGTTGTTGTGATAGAGGACGGGTCTTCCGTAGTTGGTGACGAACAGGTCGACGCGTCCATCGTTGTTGTAATCGCAGGTGGTTACCCCGATGCCGAAATCGCGTCCGGGAACGCCCGCTTCGACGGTGACGTCGGTGAAAGTGCCGTCGCCGTTGTTGCGATAAAGCGCGTTGCGCAGCGGACGGGAGGGACGGAAAAAATCGGAAGGACCGCTGTTGGTGAAGTAGAGGTCCATCCAACCATCATTGTTGTAGTCGAAGACTGCCACGCCGGGGCCCATCGACTCAGGAAGATATTTCCGGTCCGAGCGCGCGTTGTCGTGAACGAACGCGATGCCGGACTTCGCCGGAGGAACGATCTCGTAGACCACCGCGCCGGCGGCAAAAAAAGCGGCGAGCGCCGCGGCGCAAGCGAAAACGTGCATCGCCAACTATTCTATGAAGGCTGGCCGGTCGCGGCGCACCGCCCGGCCCGCCGCCAGTTCAGAACTGGAAGCGGGCCACAATTTGGCCGGAGCGCGGCGTCTGGTTGTTGACCGCGTTGGCGTTGATTCGGCCGAACCCGGCGGTGGGTACGCCATTGGCGTTCACCTGCTGCGTGGCTTGGGCGTTCAAAGGATTATCCGGGTTCGGCAGCACGAGGCGGTTGAACACGTTGAAGAACTCGGCGCGAATCTGTAAGCTCATGCGTTCCCTCATTCGAAACATCTTGCCGAAGCTCAATTGTTCGTCCGGAATCCGGCGATACCGGTAGTCGCCATAGTAGGCCGGCCCAAAACCCCATTCACCCGGACCGGGGTCCGACCAGGCGTTCGGATTGAAGACGAACTCCTTATTCGGATCGATCTTGCCGTTGATATCGGTCAAGAACAATGGCTGCCCCGGCACGCGGTTCACGCGGGTGGCGCCCTGAAACAGAAGGGCGTTCAAGTTATTGTTCGAGTTGGGAACACGAATCGGCAGGCCGCTGGCGTAACGGAGAACCCCTCCGACCGTCCAACCTCCCAGAACGTTTTTGTTGAACCAGTTCGCGCGCGTCCACCCGAAGGCCGGCATTGTGTAGTTGAAACCGGCGACGAACGCGTGCGGTTGATCGGTGCGGGAGAGAGACTTCTGGTTCGGGCGGTTGAAAACGTCGTTGACGGGAATCGTCTCGCCGTTTTGATCTTCGACGGTGGTCAGCGTCTTGGACCAAGTGTAGGCCAGCGTGAAGTCAAGCCCGTAGGAGTAGCGCTTCGTGGCCTTAACCTGTAGCGAGTCGTACCAGTTGTTGCCCAGCGGCGCCCAGAGGCTTCCGACGCCAGAGAACTGCGGGAAGGGCCGGAGGCTCTGAGCAACGGTGTTCGAACCAAGGAAGCCGGGGTAGGGTGCGGTGAAGCCCCGTGCAACCGCCTGCGGGGAATCGAGCCTTGAGGTCAGCAGCGACCGGTCCGCCGGGTTGCGGATATCCAGACCCGTCGCCAGGAGGGTTTCCGGACGGATGGCATTGTAGTTCACCAGGCCGTCGGCCCGGAACCATGCTCCGCGGTTGGCCACGTACGCCGCCTCCACCACAAGGTTACTGCTGATCTCGCGCTGGAGGCTGACGTTCCACAGCATTTGACGCGGCGGGCGGCCGCCGTTGCGGTCGATGTGCTGCGGGGCGGCGACGAGGGACGTGCCCGGAGTGACGCGAAGGCCCGGATCGTAGCTGGCGCCGAGCAGTTCGTTCAGGTTGTAGGATAAGCCTTGGCCGAGAACGACGGCCGGATCGCCGAAGGCGGGAGCATTGAATGGAAGGGTGTTGAAGCCCATGCCCTGCGAGTTGCCTCCGCCGATATAGTTGAAACCGGTCAACTGGGCGTAGGAGAGCCCCCAACCCGCGCGCAGAACCGTCCGCGGGGTGATCTGGTAAGCAGCGCCGAGCCGCGGCGCAATGCCGTAGGGATAGGTGCTCGTAAAGATACAGCCGCACCGCCCCGGACCGTAGCCCGCGTAGATCATCGCGCCTGGCAGTCCGCCGGCGTTCGGATTCGGGATGTCGGGACCGAACATGCTGGTGCGGTAGTGCAACTCGTCGGCGGCGGGCTGCAGGTCGTACCGAATACCGATGTCGAGCGTCAGGTTCCGTTTGACCTTCCAGGTGTCCTGCATAAAGAATCCCCAACTGGACCGGCGGTATTGGGGATCGGACGGATTGGAGATCGATGCGCTGTTCGCGCGGCCGAGAAGGAAGCTGGCGTATGGGAAACCGACGTTGCCGCCGGCCAACGCCTGGCCTTCCAAGGCGGGCAGGCCGGTCGGTGTGGCGGCGAACACGAAATTGCCCGCCACGCCATTGGTATTGCGGTTCGTGAACGTATCGATGCGCCACTCGCCGCCGAACTTATAGGTGTGATTGTTCTTGACCCACGTAAGACTGGCAACGCCGGTCGGTTTGTCCTGCAAATACAAATTGCGATTCGATGGTCCCATGTTGAAGCCGAGTCCGCCGAAGTTGCTGCCAAGGCCGGTGATCCGCGGGAACCCGGTATCGATACCGCCGCTTAGGCCCAGTTCGCGCTGCGCATCGAAGGCGAGGACATCGGGCGGCGAGGTGTCCGGGTTGTAGTAGCGCTGGTAGCCGGCGCCCAGGTGCAGCAGCAGTGTCGGCTTCAGCGTGTGATCGTAATTGACACGCACAGTATGGCTGCGGATCAACTGGTCGCGGCGTTGCGCAATCGGGTCGGGCAGGCCGTCCTGGCCGTTGTCCTTGTCCGTGCGCATTCGCGAGTAGTAGAATGCCATCCGCGAACTGGCGTTGAAGTTGTGATCCACCTTTATGCTCGGGATGTCCTGAATCTTGCGGAAATCGTAGCGCTGCTCGAAGTTATTGACGAGGCCGTCGTTGATCGGCCGCGGAATCAAGTCCTGGATCCGTGCCGCGACCGGATCGAAGCGGGCAATCGGTATCTGATTTCCAGGAAACGGGTCGCGTCGAATCCGTCCACCCTCGGTCCGGCTGGTTAGCGGATCGTAAACGGTGTTCTCCATGATCGGGTTTCCATAGGGATCGGTTCCGAGGTTCCGTCCGGTTAGCGCTTGGCTGAAGTCACCGCGGCGGAACGCCTCGGTTGGGACCGTGCCGAGCCCGTCGAAGCGTGCCTCGCGGTTCCGGTACATCTCAAAGTTGGCGAAGAAGAAGGTCCGGTCGCGTCCGTTGTAAAGTTTGGGGATGATGACCGGGCCGCCGAGACTGGCGCCGAAGTTGTGCCGCCTGGTCCGCGGACGCACATGGCTTCCGCTGCCATCGTTTGTAAAGGGCACACCCGCGTTCAGGGCCTCATTCACAAGGTACTCGTAGGCGCTGCCGTGGAATTGGCGTGTTCCGGATCGCGAAGTGAAGTTGAACAGGCCGCCCCCTACTTGACCGAACTCCGCGGAGAAGTTGCTCGTCTGGAGCGTGAACTCTTCGATGGCCTCGACCGAAGGCTGCGACTCGTCCGAGACGCGGGGATTCAAGGCGCTGGTCGTATCCTGGCCTTCGAAAATGATACGGAACGTATTGCCCGGCGCTCCGTTCACGCGAATATCGTTCCAGCCCGAAATGCTGGCTCCAGGCGAAAGCTGGACGAAAGACAGCGGATTCCGCACCGCGCCCTGGCCGATCGCGAAATTCAGCGGCAGCGCGTTGATGCGATCGCCGCTGATGGTGGTGCTTTGCTCAGCGCTTTCGCTCTTTAGAAGCGGGGCGTCGGCCACGACGGTAATTTCCTCTGCCGTGGAGCCCACCTGCAGGATCACGTCGATGCGAGCCGTGACGGCAACTTGCACACGGATACCGGTTTGCTGATAGCGGCGGAATCCTTGCATTTCGACCACCAGGTCGTAGGTGCCGACCGGAAGCGAAGGGATCGTGTAGTTGCCGGTCTCCGTTGTCTGGGTCCGGAACTGGACCCCGGTTCCGGTGTTTGTGACAACGATCGGCGCGGCGGGGACCAGTGCTCCCGTCTGGTCCGACACGGTGCCGGTGAGTGTCGCACGATCGCTTTGCGCGTGCAGCACCGCCAAACCGATTAGCGCCAGGAGACAAGCATTTCTCATGTGGAATCTCGCTTTGCTTCCGATCGATAGAGAGCCCCTCAAGGCCGCCCCCACTCGACTCTCGACTCTTCCGAACCTAGGCCGGAAGAACCCGAACTGTAAGGAAGTGTATTTCAGTGTGGGTGGCAAGTCAAGGGTTTTTCGCGCCACGGTCACGCGCGCTCGCTCATTTATGGCTGCTATCGTGGCATCAGTTAGATTGGCATTATGATGCGGCTGTTCATCCTTTTCCTCGCCTGTTTTCCCACGCTCGCCGCCGATTTCTTTCCCGCGTCGGTCTGGTACGGCGGCGGCAAGGCCCGCGCGCCGATGCTGGAAAGAGACGCCCGGGCAAAGAAGGAGTTGTGGCGCGGCGACATCCGGCAGATCAAGGCGCTCGGATTCAACACGGTCCGAACATGGATCGACTGGGCTACGGGCGAGCCGCGCGAAGGGCAGTACAACTTCGAAAACCTCGACGTGATGCTGGAACTGGCCCAGGAAGAGGGGCTGAAGGTCTTTCTCCAGGTCTACATGGATTCCGCGCCGTTCTGGGTCGGGCGCAAGCATCCGGATTCGTTCTTCGTTTCGTCGAACGGGGCGGTCGTGAAGCCGGAATCATGCCGGGCTACTGCCTCGATCATGCCGGCGTTCGCAAGGCCGATCTGGCTTTCTACGCCGCGCTGGCGGAGCGCGTCCGCGGGAACCCGGCCTTCGTGGGCTGGGACCTCTGGAGCGAACCGCACGTTATCAATTGGGCGAATCCGACGTACATCGCGAACCCGGAATTGTGCTTCTGCCGCAACACGGTGGAGAGGTTTCGCGGCTGGCTCCAAATGAAATACGGCTCGATCGACCGGCTGAACGACGCGTGGTACCGGCGGTATGAGAACTGGGACGACGTCGAGCCGGGCCGCATGAGCACGATCCTCTCCTACACCGACTACATCGACTGGAAGTCCTTAATCGCCGGCAAACTTGGGCAGGATCTGCGGGACCGCTACCTCGCGGTAAAGCGGGTCGTCCCGGACACAATCGTCACCAGCCACGCCGCCGGAGCCGGTCTCTTCGCATC
>CAYPUQ010000224.1:8766-10406 GCA_964413655.1 uncultured Solibacteraceae bacterium
CACCTCTCGCGCGACGTCCTGGCCCAGTACCGGCTGGTGATTCTGCCGTATCCGCCGATGCTGCCGGAAAACTCGGCGGCCCACTTCCGGCGGTACGTCGAGGAAGGCGGCGCGCTCGTGGCCGAGGCCCGGCTCGGTTGGAACAAAGAGCGCGGGTTCGCGGCCGACCGCATTCCGGGCATGGGGCTTTGGGAGGTAATGGGCTGCCGGGAGACGGCGGTGCAAACCGGCGCGCAAGGCCGGACGGAACTACGCTGGACAGCACCGGACTTCCCCGGCGTCAAGCCCGGCGACGTGCTTCCGGCGCGGTGGTACGAAGAGACGCTGGAACCGCTTTCGCCCGAGGCGCGCGTCGTGGCGGCGTTCTCCAACGGCGAAGCGGCCGCGGTGGAGTCGCGTTTTGGACGGGGGAAGACGTTGATGCTCGGGTCGTATGTGAGCGCAGCCTATCAGTCGAACCCATCGCCGGTGGTGGAGCGTTTCTACTCCGGACTCCTCGAATGGGCGGGCGTCGATCTTCCCGTTTCGGCGAGCGGCGGGGCGTTGGAGGTGCGGCATCTTGAATCGGGTTCGAATGCCTTACTGTTCGTGTTCAACCACGGTGCGCAACCAGTCGCTGCTTCCGCCGGTTTACGTCTGCCCGCCGGCCGCTACGGGGCAACGGATCTGATCGCCGGACAGCAGATCGACGCGGCGCGCGATGGCGACTCGGTGCGCATTCGCGGCACGGTTGATCCCCAAAGTGTTTGGGTGGTGAGGCTGACGCCGCAATGAACTCCGTGCTCGCGGTGGATCTGGGGGGCACCAAGATCACGATGGCTTTGGTGGACCTGTGTGGCACCGTCTCGGAGAAGCGCCGCTTCGAAGCGGCCCACTCGCTCGGAGAGGCCGTCTCGCTCGTTGCGGAGTACGCCGCGTCTACGGGCGCGGCCACGGTGGGCGCAATTGTCCCGGGCATCTTCAACTCGCGCGACGGGACGGCTTGGGCGCCGAATCTGTGGGGCAGGGAATACCTTCCCCTGCGCGATAGCTTGGCGGCGCGGCTGACGGTCCCGGCCGTTTTCGCCAGTGATCGCGCTGGGCACGTGCTGGGCGAGTAGTGGCTCGGGACCGCGCGTAGGCTGAGCGATGTCCTGTTCGTCGCGGTGGGGACCAGCATTGGCATCGGTATCCTGTCCGGCGGCCGGCTGATCGAGGGCGCACATGGCATCGCGGACTCGCGATTCCGCAGCCACTCCGGAACGGTATTCGGCATCCTCTTCACCTTTGCGCTGTCGGGTGGAATGAGTCTACCGTGGGTTACGGGCAGGTTGCGGACGCAATCGGGTTGTCAGCCGGCTGATTGCGTGGACGAGATGCGCGTGAGTGCGATGAGGACAGTGAGATGTGCAGGAACATCAAGACGCTTTTCAATTTCGATCCCCCGGTAACCGAAGAGGAGATTTGCGCGGCGTCGCTACAGTTTGTCAGAAAGATCAGCGGCTTTCATACGCCATCGAAGGCGAATCAAAGATCGTTCGCGGCGGCGGTCGAGGAGATCGCTGGTGTCTCGACGCGGCTGCTGCGTCTGCTTCACACGGATGCGCCGCCGAAGAACCGCGAAGAGCAGGCGGCTAAGGCACGGGCCCGCCGGGCGAGAA
>CAYPUQ010000225.1:0-10392 GCA_964413655.1 uncultured Solibacteraceae bacterium
AGGAGCCGGTGCCGGCTCGCTGCCGCCTTCACGTTTCCGTCATCGTCGGCCTTCCGCGAATGGGAAACGATCCAAAACAGGAACCGCCCCTTACGTGTAGTGCCTTCCAAGTCGATCTCGGGGTCTTCAGGGTTCGGTTCCAAGCTGTCAGTGACATCGAACTCCTTCACCGGTGGGCCTCCGGATACTTCATTCATAGAGGCGCAGCCTGGTGCGCTCGCGGTCCTCGTCGTCGGCCACCAGAATGCGTGAGATCCCGATAGCCACGGCGCCGGACGCATCGCAGGCGCCACGAAACACCCGCGGTTGACCGACCGTGCCAGCGAGCGCGGCCAAGGAAAAAGCGAGACAGACGGGGGCCGCCGCCAATCGTGCTTCACGGCCTGCTCCTGTCTACGGAGATGACGAGACCGCTCCGGTACTGGGAATCTCCTTCGTGCTTCGAGGCAGCCGCGACAAGCGAAATTCTGGCGGACCTGCCGACCGCGGGCACTTCGTCTCCGGGCGAGGGAATCTTGTAGGTTGAGTGTCCTTTCTTGTCCGTCAGTTTCAGCAGAGCGAAAGGTCGCCGGTCGATTCGCTTTGGCAAGGAGTCGTCATTCGCTGCTCGGGCCAGCATGCTCACCAACTCTTCCCACTGCCGATCGACGATGCCGCCTTCCTGGATGCTTGCGGATTCACACCTGCGGACCAAGTCTCCCACCTGCTGTGTGGCGCGGCCGAATCCTTTGTAGCCCACGATCAGGTTTTGCAGGCTGGCGGCGGCAAAGGCTCCGCCCTCATCTGGCTTGTCGGTCGCCCGGCCGTAGGCTACGCCAAGGTCCGACACCTTTCCGCACAACCTCTTGTCCGAGAGCGTGTCCGCGTGTAAGATCCGCACATCGAGACCGTTAATCTCGGTGGGCATAACCTCACGTACATGCAGCACGTAGGCGGTTGAATGAGGGCCAGGGGGTATCCGGGGGGCTATCACCGGTTCAATCTTCATCCAGAAAAACACCCCGACGGCAGCGGGCCCGATCAGCTTCAGCGGACCCCACAGCGTAATCGTGATTCCATTCCTCGCTGTTCAGTTTATCGGCCGCGCCGCTCCCCAAATTCAAACGGCGCTCACCAGCCGCTGAGCGACCGCAATATCCCCCGCCTCCGGGATCTCCCCCGCCACGAAGCTTTCGAGCTTGAACTTCCGCTCGGAAGCGTCCTTGAGCACGGTCAGCGTCAGCATCGCGCGCGGTTGTGCCTCCAGGCCTCCCGCCAGCGCATGCGAAGCCTCCAGGAACACCAACTGCCCCAAGCTCCGCAGCGGCGCCTTGCCGAAAACGGTGTCGCCGCTCAGTTTGTTAAACGCGCGCGTGATGTCGGCGCCGAACTCGGCCAGCCGCTCGATCGCCTTCGACGGCGACTTGTCCGCGGACGCCTGAAACTGCTGAATCTCCCGGAGCGCCTCCGCCGCCTTTTCCACCACCCTCGCCTCGAAGAAGCACAAGCTGCTGAGGAAAATGTCACCCGTGCTGGTGAGCGCCTGAGCAACCCAAACGGACGCCTGATCGTCGTCGAACTCGCGCGCGTTCCGGTCCAGTCCTGCCTCCTCGAGGCGCAGCCGGATGCCTGGAAACTCGGCGCGAAGACTCTCGACGGTGCCCCTGCTCCCGGCCATCGCCCGGCGCAAGGTTCGGTCGGGGTGGTCCCACATCACCGACTTTCCATCGTCGAAAACGATACGCGATCCGTCGAGGCGAACCGACGTCGAGGGCCTCATCGCCGACCACACCAGCAGCGCCGCCGCCGATGGATTCAGCGATAGTTCCTTCGTGTCTTGGAAATAGTAGAAGGGCACGATTCGCTTCAGGCCACGCTGAATGGCCAGCGAAACGCGCTTCGCCGCCGCGTTGACATCGTCCTGGGGCGACAGCCACGCCGTCAATGCACTACCCGGAATCGACACCTCGAACGACGCAAGCACGTCGCCGAACTCCTCCTCGCCATTACGGAGCAGGTTCTCCACCGTCCGGTCGAACTGGCTATACCAGGTGCTCAGGTTCGTGCCACCGGCGAACTGGTCGCGCATGTACTGGAGAATGAACGGCCGCGTGTAATACTCCAATTCCTCGCGATGCATGCCCGCGCGGGCATGCAGAAGTTGATATGACCACGTCGCCGAGTCGCGCGAGTGGATGCGCAGTTCGGGAAACGTTCCGCCATTGCCTCCGGCGGAGACCGCCGCGCTGAGCGTCATGCTGAGGCTGCTCTGGTACCGATTCCGGCTGTTTCGGACAATGTCGGTGGCATCGGCCTGGTAGAGGAGAACGCGGCCCCCGTCGTCTTCGGCTGTTACCTTCGCCATGCTCTGATTGAAGCTTTCCGAGCGGAAATTTAACTTCGGCAGTGTCACTTCCAACGTGCTCTTGCGCGTGATCTCGTGCGTCAGCACGGCCGCGTTTAAGGTGACCGCCGGATCCGGGCTCAGCAGAAGTTCGTCGTAGCCGGCGTCGGCCAGAACCGTTCGCAGCAAGGTGCGGCCCGCCGGGCGCGACACATCGAACACCACGTCCAGCAGCGCGGTTCGCGCCGTGGTCTTCTGCCACGTGGCCGCGATCTCAAGCCCGTAGCGGGTGGTAAGAGCCTTGCGCGCCTTGGCGTAGATCTCCTGGCGCTTGCTGACGACCAGGTTGATCGCCTTGCGAATCTCGTCGAGATCGTCGAACGCGAGCTGCCGGTCCAGAAAGGTGGCAAGCCGGCCCACCA
This sequence comes from uncultured Solibacteraceae bacterium, assembly GCA_964413655.1. Lineage (GTDB taxonomy): Bacteria > Acidobacteriota > Terriglobia > Bryobacterales > Bryobacteraceae > CAYPUQ01. The sequence continues at coordinate 2,746 of CAYPUQ010000225.1, forward strand.
GAAACGAATCGAGCTTGTTGAAGTCCGTTTTCTTCACCGCGTCGAGGACTTTCTCCAGATCCAGCCGGTCGGTGATCCACGCTTGCAGCCGGCGCAGTACATCGCCGTCCAGGATGTCCGCCACCGTCCGCGCCGCCGAACGAACCTCCGGCAGACGGTCGAGCAGACTGAGCAAGCCGCGGTCGGCCAGCGCCGCGATGAGCCGGCCCTCGGGCCGCTCGGCGAATCCGGTCGCGTTCAGGATGTCGAGCAGGGCTTGCCGCTGAACGGCTTCATCGTCGCTGGCAAGCAGCGTTACGGCTTTCTGGAAACTCACCCGGCCGGGGCCATCGAGCGCCGCCAGGATACCCAGCAGTTCGCTTGACGCGCGGTCGGGGAGGCTTTCCCAAAGCCGGATAGCGTCGAGCAGCTTCCGGCGCGCCGCCTCAAACGCAACGGCCGGATCGACGCCGGTCGTCTCCTTCAGGAGATCGAGTGCCTTGTCGTTCGCCAGGCCGGCGACGAGTTCGCCAACGCTCTTCGATGGGTCCGTCCACTTCTCAATCTGGCCGAGTGCCTTCACGATTTGTGCGCCGTGGACGCCAAACACGGCCTTCACGAAATCGTCCACCTTACCGGGCGTGAGCGTGTCGACGCCCTGAACGCCAACCTTCAGATTCAGACCGAAGCTTACGCCGTTTCGAGAAAGCTTGAACAGGCGCAGCCGGAGGCTGGCCTTATCCGATTCACGGCCGAGAATCACCAAGTAACGGCCGCTCACCTCGAAGCCAAACGCGGCGCGCGCGGCGGCATCGATCTTCAACCCGATATCGCCCGAAAGTCCGCCCAGCTTCGTTTCATGGATGAAGCTGAAGTCGTAGCCCACTTTCGCGCCCAGTTGGACGGCGAGCGAACCGTCGGCCTCGGCAATGACCCACGTGTGCGGAGCCAGTTTCAAATCTTCCGCACCGTTCAAGTTCGCTGCGTGCCGGGGCAGCCGCCAACTCGACACGGCGGTACCGAGAACCGCCGTCGCGGGCGTCTCGTCGTCGAAGCGATGCAGCACGGCGCTGACGCCTGACGCCGCCGCCGACACGCCGAACGTGAAGCTGCCTACGGCGCCGATGGGGTGCGCGCCTTCGACCGATCCGGCCGCTTCGTAACCGGCACGAAACAGTGCGAAACGGGTGGTCGCACTATCGTCGAAAGCTAAGTCGAGGCCCGGAGCCTCGCCGAGATCGAGCGCATCGAGCGCCTTCCCCGGCTCATCGTAAACTCCGATTCCGGCCGTCACACCCGCCGAAAATTGAAACCCCACGGTTGTCTTGCCCGCGTTGAACTTCACCGCCTTGCCGCCCGACGCGGCCAGTCCGATGCGGCCCAGTTCGAGCACGCCATCGGGACGCTTCGGCAGCGGCTTGCCGGTGGCCAGTGCGGCGACGACGTCCTGGTCGGTCGCGCCGGTCAGTTCCAATGAAAGCGCGCTGCCAGGGCCGAGGATATCGGGATCGAGCGCAAACTGCCGCTGAAGAGCGGCAGCGGTTCCAGTAGCCATAACTCACTCCTTCGTTGACTCGTGGGTCCATGGGATTTTTTCAGAATTGCCGGTTCGTGTCAATGGCAAAACCCCTGAAAACCCTATGAAAATCGCGCAATCTTACGCGGGCTACTGTCTGCATGTGTCCCGGCGTCATCCTCCTTGTGACAGAGGTAGCGTAAACTCTGCTGAAGCTGGGACGCTGCGGCGACGTTCTTCCCGCGGCAGTCCGCGATCACCATCCGCGCACAACCCAAGCTCGCAGCTTTGCAGGGCTCTACCAGAAATGAACGGCCAGGATCTCTGGCGGACCCGTGGTGCGCCCCACCACTTTGGTGCGGAGGACGACCTGCATGTTGCGATTCTTCCAGTCTGGCGGGGCGTCCCTCACGGCCTGTTTGATCAAATCGTCGTTCATCAGGAACTCGGCTGTCGCTTGGGTGCCGTACTGGGTGATGCCGGCAGCGGAAATGAGCATCTCGCCGGTTTCGGAGTGGAAGATACGCGAGACGATGGCGTAGTCGTGAGTGGTTCTGCCGTCGGGGGCAATGTCCGGCAGCGCCCACTCAATGCGCGCGTCCGCGTGATCGATGATCCGCTTAACGCCACTGTCGAAATCGAACACAAAGCGGAGCTTCTCCGTCATCGTGAGCGTCCAGCGGTTCGAGAACGCGCCGATGAGTACGGCGGGAGCGCTCCGGAGGTCGGTGAACGAGACATCGTTTCCGAAGCGGAGCTGCCAGTCCTTCCCGTGGCGGCCGAAGAGGGCTGAGAGACGCGTGGCAACGACGCTGTCGCCGGCTCCGATGTATTGGTCCGTGACGGGTACGATGTCACGGCCCTCCACCAACTCGTCCGGCCGAAGAGGAATTACGTAGGGACCCTGAAGTGGAAGCGCTTTGGCCGATAGTTGCTCACGATAGCGCGCGTGAATCCGGCTGGAGAGGAAATACACCACCGGGTGGCCGCTGCAGATGAGGATGGGGCGGTTGCTGGACAAGACTGGCCGCCAGAAGGCGTCGAGCGCGGACTCGCGGTAAACCCCGGTCAACAACAGCGATGCCGAGGCCACTACCGCCACCGCCACGGCGCCAACCAGCCACGGCCAGATGCGGCGTGACGGCCGCACGGTGGGCTGCTTCGGGGCCGCGCCGGCAGCCTCGTTGCCGGAAAGTTGCGCCCGGTAGGAGCCGGGTGGCAGTTCGAATCGCATGTCGCAGTCGGCGCCCGATTCCATGTAGTACTGCGCCAGCCGCTTCCGGATCTCGCCGGCCCGGACGCGGACGATCGGATCGGTGCTGGTATCGTAGTCGGCCTTGCGACCAAACACCTCGCGCCCGATGCTGCGTTCGTGCAGGAAGTCGTCGTTCTGGTCGAGCGTCTGCTCGACAACATAGCGGAAAAACCGCTGGCACTGGCGGGAAGTGCGAAAAGATGGGCTCTGGAGAATCCGATCCAACTCCCGGAGGACCACCTCCCGGGAAAAACCGTTTCCGAAACCGCCGCCGTGCGCGGGCGGAGCATCCTCACGCGAACCCACGGCGGGATGGAGCCTGGGAGGCACTCATTACTCCCATCTGCCCAGTATTATACCGGTTTCCAGTCGCGGCCGGAATCGGGGCCCCTCGCCCGCTGTAACTCCTTTATTACGAATAGGGTGACCCCTCCGGCCGGCCCGTAAAGTACCGTAGCGAGCCTTGTGCGACGGCTTCAACCGCGCCTAGACTACAGCAGGTTGAATCATTCAGGGATCGCCGGACGCACGCCGAGCCCCGGAGACTCGGAGGGCGTCTCCGCTACCCGAAAAGGCTGCCGCCGCGCGCCTGCTCCCCATCGTCCATTTTGGGCAGAAGTTCGCGGTTTGCTCATTGTCAAAGGGAGTTCTATCATGCCTAGACTACGAAATCTCATCGCCATTCTGGTGGGCGTCCTCTGCCTGGCCAGTTTGGCAACGGCACAGATCCGTTCCGGCGTCATCACCGGAACGGTGACCGACGCAACGGGTGCCATTGTGCCGAATGCAAGGGTTACTGTTACCAACCAGGACACTGGGGTGTCCCAGCAGACGCAGAGCAACCAGGTAGGCGAGTACACCGTGCCATATCTTCCACCAGGCCGTTACACCATTGAGGCCCAGTTGGAAGGGTTCGACACCCGCCGTGTGACCGATATTGTATTGGGAACGGCGACCACGGTCCGAACCAACGTCACGCTGAGCCCCGGAGCTGTCGCCACGTCGATCGAAGTTGCCGCGTCGGCCACGGTACTGCAAACGGAAACCTCGGTGGTCCAAGGCTCCGTGAACGAGAGCATTATCTCCACTGTTCCCAACATCAACAACAATCCGCTGTACTATGCCATCCTCCAGCCGGGCGTGGTGGGAGCCCCGCAGATGCACCAAAGCACCCGCCTGGGGGTTGGCTTCCAGGATCGCCAGTCGATGTCCGCCATCCGCATTAACGGCGGGCAGATGGGAAGCAACGATGTTCAACTGGATGGTCTGTCCGTTCAAGGCGCGGCGTGGCATGAAACGACCGTCGTTCCGAATCGCGACGCGCTGCAGGAAGTGCGAGTCATTACCAACTCGTTTGCCGCCGATTTGGGCAACGGGCAGGGCGTGATCTCGATGACCACCAAGAGCGGCACGAACGAAGTCCATGGCGTCTTGAATTACCGGATGCGCAACGAGGCGCTCAACGCGAACGGGTTGCGCAACAACCAGTTGGGACTCGCGCGGAATAAGTACCGGGTTCACGACGGTGGCGGCAGCGTCGGCGGACCGGTAGTGATTCCCAGGCTCTACGACGGCCGGAACAAACTCTTCTTTTTCGCATCGTTCTTCCGGCTGACCTACTCGGAGCCGATCCAGGCGCTTTCCACCGTTCCCACCGCACTGGAACGGATCGGCGACTTCAGCCAGACGTTGGTCGCCGACAACCAAGGCAACCCGGTGGCGGCCCAAATCTTCGATCCGTACTCGGCGAGACCGTTTGAGGACAGCGCGGATGTATTCCTCCGCAACCCATTTCCGGGAGCGATCATTCCGAATCCCAATCCTCTTGCTGTGAAGTATCTCAGCGCGTACCCGCTGCCGAACAATACCCCCACCGATCCGTTCGGAAGCAATAACCACTTCTTCGAAGGGATCAAGTCAACGGACCGGAACAACATGGCCGGGCGGATGGACTACAGGCTCGGGACGTTGCATTCGTTTTATGCGACAGGAGGATTTCAGGACGGTTCCATTGACCAGCCGAACCGTTGGGGCCCCGACAACCCCTTCGTCAACATGGGTTGGCCAGGCCTCACCTCCGATAAGAACTGGTACGTGGCCGTCGGCGATACGGTTGCCTTCAGCCCCACCCTGGTGATGGACGCACGCTATGGCCTCACCCGCATCAACACCGCCTCGTCGTATCCGGCCGGCTCGGGCTTCAACTATGACGAGTACGGCATGCCGAAGGAAGTGCAGACGCTGGTAGCGGTTTGGGGCACGGCTCCTTCCACCCGCAACTTCGGCGGCGCCCCTAACCGCTCGATCACAAACCTGAACCGCGACGGCTGGGCGCGCAAAAACGAGCACCAGACCAACCATACCGTCACCGGCAGCTTGACCAAGATGGTCGGCCGCTGGAGCCTGAAGAACGGCGCTGAGTTCCGCAACCGGCTGGGCAACTGGGCCGACCTGCTCAATGGCACGCCGGAGCTGATGGCCAACAACCACAGCGGCCAGTTGGGCGGCCTTTCCGGTAACGTATCGAGCCTCGTCACGGATCCCGCGCTGCGCGGAGTCGGCTTGGCGAGCGCGCTGACCGGCGCGATGGCGTGGTCGCTGCAGTCCGGCACGACAACCGCTCCAGCCTTGTCCGCCAAGTACTTCGCCCTCTACTCCCAGAACGACTGGAGAGCAACCGACCGGCTCACCGTCAACCTGGGACTGCGCTATGAAGTCCAACCCGGTCCCACGGACCGTTATAACCACGCCTCCAGCGTGGACCTGCTCGCCCCGAATCCATTCGCCGCCGGCAAACAGCTCTCCCATCCGCAGGCGGGGCTTGGAGCGATTGCGTTCCCCGGAACAGCCGGCTATTCCCGGAATCTCTGGGATACCGAATGGACCAATCTCGGACCGCGGTTTGGAGCCGCCTACCGCGCCACTGAGCGCATCGTGCTACGCGGCGGTTACGGTTTGATGTACACGCCGAGCAACACCGGCTTCAACGCGAACGGGTTGGTCTATGGCACCGGACCATTTTCCGGCGGAGCCCAGCGCAACGAATACGGCCTGGCGCCCAATGGCGTGCCCGTCGGCACGTTCGCGGATCCGCAAAGCACCATCGTGATTCAGCCCCCCGGCGCGGTGCAGGCCCCGCAGATCTACGGAAACGCGCCGGCCAGCTTGAGCGTGGACTACTTCCCGCGCGACCGCAAGAACGGAAGAATGCATCAGTGGAACTTCTTCGTCGAGCGGAATGTCGGACGCTCTTGGCTGGCCGCCGCCGGATACGTCGGATCGCGCGCCACCGACCTGCCATGGCGTGCCTTTCCGTTGACCGGTACATGGACCATGCCCGATGCCACCCTGCACCAGTGGCGCGACGCCTGGTATGACTCCAACGGCCTTACCAATCTTCAGAACGTCCAGGTGGACAACCCGATGCCTGAACTGATCGGCAAGGCCGCGGGCTCGATCGGCGGAGCGAAGATTACCACCTTGGACTCGCTACAGCCCTACTTGGCGTTGCTTGGACAGACGTATCTGGGTAGCGGAGGCCGTTCCAATTACCACGCCTTACAGCTCCGGTTGAACCGTGCCTATGCCCACGGGCTTCAGGGGCAGTTCAACTACACCTGGTCGAAGGCCACCGGCCTCGTCGGCGGTCCTGGCAGCGCCAGTTATGCGGAGTCGCAGGTCGCCGGAGGCGGCGCTTCCGCCGCCGGGGGCATCGACTATCGCAACCTGGACAACAATCGCGGCTACCTGAACTACGACATCACCCATCGCTTCGTGTCGGTTGTTTCCTACGATCTGCCCCTGGGTCGCGGGAGGGCGCTCGATTTCGGAAAGGGCGTTCTCATCACGGCGCTCGGCGGCTGGCAACTCGCTACCGTGCTCACTCTACAGAGCGGGCAGCCGTGGGGTCCCACCTGCGGCGGCAGCAGCATGAATGGCCGCTGCACGGCGGTGCCGGGCGAACCGATCGAGCTTCCGGAGAGCCTGCAGGGGTGGTACGACGGCAAGACTTCCATCACCTTGCCGAACGGCCGGACCATTACGCCGTCGGCGAACCGGTACCTGAGGTGGAATCCCGATGCCTTTTCGCTCCCGATTGTGCAGCTCCCCAATGGGAGATACCAGGTGGATCGGTACATCTGGGGTACGACGTCGCAGTACGTCACCGGCTTTCGGACTCCGCACTTCTACAACGTCAACCTGACAATGAACAAGAAGTTCGAGCTTACCGAGCGCATGCGGCTGGAGTTCCTGGCGGAAGCCACGAACCTCTTCAACCAGACCACGTTCAACCCAGCGGGCATCAACGGCTCCGTCAGCCCAGCCCTGGTGGCCAATACCGCCACAAACACCAAAGTCGGCCAGAACTCCAACCTGAGCTTTGGGAGTCTGGCTCTCGGCCAGTTGTTCGAGCCTAGACAGATTACGCTCTCGCTGCGATTCGTATTCTAAGCGCAATGTGTGCGGGCGTCGCCAGGAATGGCGACGCCCGCTTTCTTCTGCCGCCAAAGACTCCGGAATTACACCCCGCGTGCGCCGTATTGCCACCCTACTAGGCGATGTCCTCGTTCGTTCTCTGCATATAGCTGACCTGCCATGAGTTCCCTTCAACTCGGTGCGTACGCCTGCGGCCTGCTTCGTGCCCCGACACTGCTTCTGATGGCAGCAGAGAAACAGCCGGGCAGAATCCGCGCTCCGCCAGTGTACTGATTGACGCGGGTTGTCATGCCAGGCCAAGGTTTTGCAGCAGATCACGGAAAAGAGGATCTGAGCGAAGATGGTCCAGTTTGGGATCGACCTGGATCATCACCATCCGCTCATCGCGTGCATCCCGGGCTTGCCCTAGTACTACTGGGTCATAAACGTGCCGCCTCAGGGACCTCCACGGTTGATTGCC
>CAYPUQ010000226.1:0-2955 GCA_964413655.1 uncultured Solibacteraceae bacterium
TCCAGAAGAATATGGCGGCGCAGATGATTGTCATCGTCCAAGATAGCGACTGCGCGTAGACGGCCGCCACTCCGATTGGAGAGACCGCCGCGCCGGTGACCATCAGACACTTACGTGTTCGGTTCGCGCTCCAACCCGCGTGCTCCAAACGCTGGGCGACGATACCGGTGGCAAAGTTCGAGATGCCGGAGACGAGAAATGGAATCCAAGCCACCGCTCCAATTTGCACCAGACTCAGCCCTCGCTCACGCGCGAGAAACTCTGGGATCCAGAAGACATAGAAGTACCAGATCGGATCGGCCAGGAAACGGCAGACGAACACAATCCACGCCTGCCGATGGCGCAGCAGTGCCCGCCATTGGACTGGATCCGCGGTGCTGGTTTGCTGCCCACGGTCGCTAAAGCGCATCTGCGGGTGAAAGTGGCGGAACAATTGAAAGGCAAGTACCCAGACGATGCCAAAGCCCCCGGTGACGATGAACGCGCCTCGCCAGCCGTAAATGTGTGTGATCCATACAACCAATGGCGGCGCGATCATTGCACCCAGACTCGACCCGCTGTTGCAAACGCCGATGGCCAGCGTGCTCCACTGAGGCGGCACCCAGATGGCGACGGCCTTGGCGAAGGAAGGCCAGGCTCCGCTTTCGCCCACGGCAAGAAGTGACCGGCAAACGCCGAGGCTGAACGGGCCTCTTGCAAGGGATGTCAGCATTCCCGCAACGGACCACCATGTAACGGCCAGCGTGAGGCCACGCCCTACGCCGATGCGGTCGAGCACCCATCCAGCGAGCGGCATCCCGATCGCATAGGTGATCATGAAAGCGTTCAGGATCCCCGCATACTGCTCGTTGGACAGCCTGAACTCGTCACGTAACAGGGGCGCGAGTACGGAAAGCACTTGGCGGTCAATGTAATTGATTGTGGTTGAGCCGAGCAGGAGGCCTATCAGGACGACTAAGGAAAATCGAGACATCGACTGGTTGGCGCCGATGAACCGGTCAAAAGTACCCGTAAGCCAGCCAGCCGCCGTCCACGTACAGCGAATGACCGGTAATGAAGCTGGCCTGCTCGCTCAGGAGGAATGAAACGGCGTCCGCCACGTCGGCGGGTTGGGCCAGCCGGCCCAGCGGGATGCGGGCTTTGATACGATCCTCGCTCACATTGCCTGCGGCAATGTTGCGCTGAGTCATCTCAGTGGCGACATAGGCCGGGCCAACGGCATTGACTCGAATGCGCCTTTCTGCCCACTCAATGGCCAGCACTTTCGTCAGCATAGCCACGCCGGCCTTCGCCGCGCAATAGGCGGCACGGCGGGGGAACGCAGCCTCGGCATTGGTGCTGGTGATGAACACGATGGCCCCGCCGGTTGTCCCCATGCGTTTAGCGCACGCCTGGGCGATATAGAACGCGCCGTTGAGTTGGACATCCACCATATGCGCCCAGGCAGCGGGCGGCAGCGAGATGGAATCGTGCGGCTGGCTGATGCCCACGCAGTTCACCACCCCATCCAGTTGGCCGAATTGAACTACCGCGGTCTGCGCTGTGTGCGCGCACTGTTCGGGGTCCGTGATGTCGCACTCCACGCCGATAGCCTGTCCCCCCTCGGCAACGATGTCCGCGGCCTTCGCATGGGCGTGGATTACGTTGATATCGGCGAGGATCACTCGGGCGCCTCGAGACGCAAGTCGAGCGCCGGTCACGGCGCCAATCCCGCCGGCTCCACCAGCGACGACTATGACTTTATTTTCCATGCCTCAGATACCAAGCCGGCGCTCCCGCCGTGTGTCTCCCCAGTCGACCGTCCCGCAACACAAGAGTATGACTCCACGCCGCTGCCACGCGAGGTAATGAACTCCGATCCGAGCTGCGGCCGTTTGGCTCCGTAAGCTTACCAAAAACCTGATGGAAACCAACAACAACAGAACCATTGATCGTGGCCGGGCAATCGAGCGGGACTTCTTGCAGATTCCAGTGGAGACGGCAGAATTGAAGCGCGGAGAGGTGGCGCCTCTCGGGAGTCGAAGGGAGTTCACCGCGCGGATGGGAAAGTTCCTGCCGCACTGGAGACGGTAGAATGGGCAGTTCCATGTACCACGAGATCGCCTTCGAAATGGCGGCGTCCAGCATCCGGTTCGGCTGGGGGGTGACGCGAGAGATCGGGATGGACCTCGACGGGATGGGCACGCGGCGGGTGCTCGTGCTGACGGATCCGCTGCTGAAAACACTGCCCGCGGTGGCGCGGACGTTGCAGTCGCTGCACGACAATGGGGTCGAGTTCGAGCTGTATGACCAGGTGCGTGTCGAGCCGACCGACGAGTCGTTCCAGCACGCCATCGACTTCGCGCGCGAGCGCCAGATCGACGCGTTCGTGGCCGTCGGAGGCGGATCGGTGATCGATACGGCCAAAGCCGTTAACCTCTACACGTGCTGCCCACCGGAGGATTTCTTCGATTACGTCAATCCGCCGGTTGGCAAAGGCATGCCCGTCCCGGGTTCACTGAAGCCGCTCATTGCGGTACCGACAACGGCGGGTACGGGCAGCGAAACCACTGGAGTCGCCATCTTCGATGTGACGCGCATGCGCGCCAAAACGGGCATCGCGCATCGGCGTTTGAAGCCGGCGCTGGGGATTCTGGATCCGGAAAACACGGCGACGCTGCCGCCGGCGGTGGCGGCCTCGACCGGGCTCGACGTGCTCAGCCACGCGATCGAGTCCTACACAGCGATTCCTTACCAGTCGCGGCCTCTGCCGGAGAAGCCGTTGCTGCGGCCGGCCTACCAGGGCTCAAACCCGATCAGCGACGTCTGGTCGTTGCAGGCGCTGCGGCTGGTGGCGGAGTACTTGCCGCGCGCCGTGGAAAACCCGGCGGACCGCGAAGCGCGCGCGCAGATGCTGCTGGCGGCGTCTTATGCGGGCGTGGGATTCGGCAACGCGGGCGTGCACCTGCCGCACGG
>CAYPUQ010000226.1:3055-7132 GCA_964413655.1 uncultured Solibacteraceae bacterium
GTGATGCCCTTCGAGTTCAGCACCTTCACCGTCTCCCGCACCATAATCGGCGGGCCGGCCAGATAGGCGTCGGCATCGGACGGCGCGGGAATGTGCTTGTCCACAATGATCTGGATGAACCCGGTCTCACCCCGCCAGTCGTCGCCCGGAGCCGGGTCGGATAGGGCGGGGAAGTACCGCAGCTTCTTTTCGGCGGCCCAAGCTCGAAAGCGATCGTCGTAAAACAGGTCACGCTTGGAGCGCACTCCGAAAAAGAAGTAGATCTCGTTGTTCTTTTCGAACTGGTTCTCAAACCAGTACTCGAGCAGGGAAAGAAACGGCGCTGCGCCGGTGCCGCCCGCGACGATGATGATCGGCCGGCCCGTGTCTCTCCGCAAGTGCAGGGTTCCGGCCGGGGCGCTGAAGGGAACTTCGTCTCCCACTTTCAGCCGGCTATGCACGTAAGTCGATGCGACACCCGGCGGAACATCCTTGCCCGGCGGCGGTCCGGCGAGCTTGATGACAAGGTCGAACAACGGCAACTGGCTCGCGCTGCTGGCGAAGGAGTAGGCTCTCGCGATTTGTTTGTGGCTGGTCTTATACCGGCCATTCCACTCCGTCACGAATTCGTCCGGCACCCGGAGAAACGTGTATTGCCCGGGTGTGAATTGAAAACCCTTCGCATCGGGCAGGCGGAAGCGAATGCGCTTCGTGTCGTGGGTCAGATCCTCGATCTCAACGACTCTGGCCCTGTGAGGAAATTCCTGGGCGGTGAGCTGCGCGCCAAGGATGACCGGGAGCGCCAGGAATGCGAGCGTTCGGCGATTCATCATGCGCTCCGGTTAGTCTGCCTTCCGCCATAGCGGCGAAAGATCGTCCTTAAACCGGAGTCCAAGAATCTGCTTGGCCTTGTCGTTCGCGTATTTCCCGTGCGGCATGTCGGCAAAGACGAAAAATACCTCGCAGCGGGAAGGCAGGCGGGCTAAATCGATTTCCAGCCCAAGGCGGAACACCTCGCCGGCGTCACCCCACGAGATCGAGAACGGCGTAGCGTCGGTCCCTCGGGTAAGGGTGGCGGCGTCTCGGAATGCGTAAAACAGGTATTCCTGAACGTAAATGTCGTGGTGTTCGGTGAAGACCCGGCAGATTTCCTGGCCGAGCGACTTGCTCAAGCCATAGAGATGGGTGCCCGGCTGCGGCGGTGAATCGGGCAGAATCCCGAAATCGAACCGGTCGTACGGCGGACCGGAGACAACCAGGTGCGGCCCGGTGTTGATGACGCGGCGGATCCCGTGCTCTACCGCCGCCACCATCATGTTGTGACAGCCCAGGGTGTTTACGTCGAACGCCAGCTTCCGGTCGCTGCGCAAGACCGACAGATTGATAATCGCGTCGACGCCCTCCGCCGCTTTGCGGACCTGTTCCAGCGACGTGATGTCAACGTGAATGAATTCGTGACGGCTCGGTTGGGCCGGCGGTTTGATGTCGGTCACGCGTAGCTCGTGGAACTCTTCGAGTGCCTTAACGGTGTGCGGACCGAGATAACCGTTGGCGCCCAGAATCAGGACCTTCATGTCTCTTCGCCTTTCACCATCGATACTGAGGCTCGTACTTCAGGGCCGCCTTGGCTCGCGTCACGGCAAACCGCGCCTTCGGTGAGTCCGGCTGAATATGAAAGATCTGCCAAGGACCAAGCCTGGCGCTCAGCGCCAACGAGACCGCGTGAACTACGTCGCGCTCGTCCACCCAAAGCGGGTCGAATGGTTTGCCTTTGACGTCTTCCGAGCGCACCACGGTGCCGAGCCGCAGCACTGCGATGTTCACCTTCGCGTCCCGGGCGAACTCGCGGCAGGTGATTTCTCCAAGGTGCTTTGACAAAACCCGCGGCTCCGCTGACGGCCGCGGCCGCCACGTTTCAGATACGGTCAGGTTCGCGTCGTATCCGGCCATCACGTCCAGCGTGCTCAGCATCACGGCCAGCGGCGCCTTCTCCTCGGCCGCGGCCGTCAGTAAGTTATACGTGCAGCGGGTCAGGAGATCCACCTGCTGTTCCGCGGTATCGCCGGGCAGCGGCTCAGCCACGTGGACAATCGCGCCGACTCCGCGGACCACAGTATTGGTCGTCGCGTCGTGACCGAGGGTACACTCAACGAAGTCGTGTTCGGTCTTGACGGCTACTCGCTCGGTGAGCCGCATCGGGTATCTGTCCTTTAATCCCGCCGCCAGCGTCTGTGCAAGCCTGCTGGCGGCTGAAGTAATCAGGACCGGCTTCTGCCCGGCTGGAACCTGCGCCGTCGCCAGCGGTACGACGCCGGCTAGCCCGCTGCTTTGCAGAAATCTACGTCGCTTCATGCGCTGGGTGCCCTCATATCCCCCGTAGTATACGTCGGCGTGGCGGCTTGCCGCTCCGGACGGTCGTGGCTCTTCGCTTGTTTGCCGCTGTCAACTACCTGCCGCCCAAAGTCACCAAGTCATGGTTCTTTATCGGCGACGTGTACCGCGGATGGGCTCACGCAAAGATGCTATCGACGGGGACTTGGAGGCCAGGGAGAATATCGCCGCCGTCGAGCGTATCGCCGCGACGGGCGACGCGCGGGCTCGCGCCTGGGGTGAGGACGAGGACCGCTTGTTCCTCCGGCAGGACGAGCCAGCCGAGTTTGCAGCCGTTGGCGAAGTAGTCTTCGAACTTGGCGATTTGGTCGCTGACGGAATCCTTGGGGGAGCGAATCTCGATGCAGAACTCCGGGGCGCCGTCGCGGTAGCCTTCGACCGGAGAACCGAGGATTACGCAAAGATCGGGTAGCCGGTACCGCGTCTGGCCTCCGATCCGCAGCTTGCAGTGCAGGTCCACGTACGCAGATCCGATCGGACTCCGCGCCAGATACTCGAGCAGCGTCGATCCGCACCGAAGTTGAATACTTCCGTGTTGGCCTGTTCCGACGTTCAGCTCCACTACCTCGCCGTCGATGTACTCGCAGTGCTCGTAGGCCGGGCTGGAGAGGTAGTCCTCAAGGGTGACCGATTTGACGCTGGCGGCTCCCATGGCCTCAGTCTACGCTATCGGCGATGTATCATGAACAGCGTCGAGAGGATCATTCGAGATGCACTGGTTTCTGTTGTTCATGGCTTCGTGCGCGGCCTTCATGGCCGCGCCGGTGGCGGCGCAGACGGCGCCGCGCGTCCAGCGTGACATTGCCTACGCCGAGCCGAGGAGCGAACGCCGGCTGTTGGATGTGTACGCGCCAACGGCGGGATCGAACCGGCCCGTCGTTGTGTGGGTGCATGGCGGCGGCTGGATGCGGGGTAGCAAGGAAGAGGTGGATCACAAGCCGGCGGCGTTCGTGGAAAAAGGCTTCGTCTTCGTTCCCGTCAACTACCGTTTTGTCCCCGATGTGATCATGGACACGATTGTGCGCGACGTGGCGAAGTCCGCTGGATGGGTCCACGCAAATATCGCCCGTTACGGCGGCGATCCCAACCGGATCTTCCTGATGGGACATTCCGCCGGCGCGCAGTTGGCCGCGCTGCTATGCGCCGACAGCCGCTACATCGAAGCGGAAGGCGTGCCCCGGACGAGCATCAAGGGGTGCGTGCCGGTGGATGGCGACACGTACGATGTGCCGCTACAGGTGGCCACGGCGACCGCGCGACGAAAGGGCCTCAAACAGCCGCCGCCGAAGATGGGCCACCCGGAGAAGTTCGGGAACCTGGAGCGGCAGCGCGAACTGTCGGCGGTGAATCATGTCGCGCCCAGTCGAGGGATTCCGCCGTTCCTGCTGCTCCACGTCGCCGATCACACGGACACCACGGCGCAGGCCTACCGGTTGTGGTCGGCGCTGGACCAGGCTGGCGTTCCAGCGACGCTGTTTGGAGCCGAGGGAACGGATCACGTAAAGCTCGACCGCGACCTCGGCGTGGCGGCCGATCCGGCCACCCAGGCGCTGTTCGAGTTCACGGATCGCGTGTTGCGTGAGGCGGGACGATAGGCCGTGGCCGCTAACTCATCACTTGGCCGCCGCTGTCCACCACCTGCAGCCCGGAGTCGCTCACGAACGCCGCGCCCACATAGTCCCAACCCTTCATGATCACGAAGTCGTG
>CAYPUQ010000226.1:7232-10388 GCA_964413655.1 uncultured Solibacteraceae bacterium
GAACCGAAGTTCGACTTGCCAAATCCAGCCGCGAACGCCTTGCGCGTAGAGAACCCCATCCGCTTGTTCTGGGAACCTGTCCAGAGCCTACCTGCGCCGCAAAAGGCCCGGCTCACCGCCTCGAAATGGAGAGGCCGGCTTCCGCACCAATCGATATTGGTCTCGACGAAGTGTGGTCCACCGGTGATCTGCTGGCGAAGCACTTGGCCTTCGCTGAGCCGCCCGATTTCCGCACCGTCCAGCAGAATGCGGTATTTCCGGATCTTGTCGGCCCATCCTTTGTCTCGTTGCACTGTGAGAGTAGGCATATCTGCCATCCGGCTAACGTTCAGAATGAGCCGCGGCGCAGGACGCGGCGTCGATGCTCTCAGGGCCCGATTGACCGAGGAGGCGTTCGGAAACGCCTCGGCCACATCGGGCTCGAGCACGACGACGTTCGTGCCAGCCCGGTATGCGCGGTAGTGCTTGCCACGGACGCCGCCCGAGAAGTCGTATTCGGCCCTGAAATGATCAGTTTTCCGCCTTCTGACTTTCCTCATCTGCTCTCCGTTCCTTGGGCGCGGCCACTCGGGCGTGAATGATCCGAATGGTGCCCTCTCGCTCAGTGTACGCGACAACAAGAATCCGGTTCCCGGCGGAGAGGCCGAGGCTGAGGAACCGTGCCTCGCCCTCCGAATGATCTGGATCAGGAATCGTGACCTCCAGTGGGTCCCCGAACACGGTCGTCGCCTCCTCCAAGTCGACGTTGTGCTTCTTCGCTTCTCTCGGCTGCCTTCTTGGGGTCCCATTCGAACATCACTGCGCCAACTTTCGTCGCGAATTCGTCCTATCGGCCCAACGGCCTCCGGCTCAGCCGCGAGCGGCCCTTCACGGTCTCTCAGAACCTACGATCACACGTTTCTGCGCCGCTCGTCGGTTGCAGCGGCGTGTCGTTTTAATTCGTTGAGCTGCCCAAGATCTGCAATCAGGTCCGCACCTTTCGGGGCAAGCGCCTCCTCCATTCGCCTAACGTTGGCGATGACCTGCGCCCGGCGGGACGCGAAAGCGGCCCGCCGGGAGTCAGGTCCATCGCCGTGTTAGCGGCCCTGTCACGCCGTGACGGGCGTGAGCCGGTAGATGCGGCGAGCCAGGCGCGACGCACTCTTGACGTCTCCAGCCCGCAGAGCCTCCCGTACGTCGTCCAGCCTGTACGCGTCGTCCAGCGACAGGTACGGTGACCACCCACCTTCGGCCTCGATGAGGGTGACGTCCACCTCGGCGACCAGGTCGCCTTCACGCACGAGCTTCTGGATAGCCTTGGTACTCACTTCCGCCTCTTCTGCCAAGTCTCGTCCCATTTTGACGGATCCGGTCGATACGCGGTCACCACAACCGCCGGCGAGACATGTCCCCGCGGGATTCCCCAGACCACATGAAGGGGCTGCCCAGCGCGATCGTGTTCGAGGACCAGCACGCACGGCCCCTTCGCAAAATCCGGGTAGTCTTCCACCACCACGGCGCGGGACAGTCCGTCGACAATGTCCGCAACCGCCACCTTGTCCGCCGCAAGTTCATCGTAGCCGTGAGCAGACACACGCACCTCGCCGCGCCCCACCAGTGCCCGTATCTGTTCCAGCGTCTCGCTCAACCTCTTGATCCGTTTACGTTCTTGATCGTCTTTCTGCCGTGCTTACCGTCGCCCGCTAACGTTGGGCATCAGCCGCGGCGCTGATTCCGGCCTCGCGCCGCCGGCTGCATGCCATGTTCGGCGTTTGTCCAACGCAGCAGGAGCGTCAGCTTCCGAAGAGCCACAAATAATAGTACGGGCGATTCCTCTATCTGTCGCCGCGCCTGCCAGGCTTTGAATCGCTTTCAAGAACAGAAGTATTCCGCCCGCACCCACTATCCCTCATTTGCTGTGTCGTCGTACGGATAGAGGCGGCTGATGAACTCTTTGTCGCCTGGCGAGAGTGAAAATGAACGCCCCATGCCGCTGCCGTCGAGCATGAACTCAGCGGGAAGCACCGGCGCCATAATCGAGTCCGGATCGAAGGGCTTCTGGATGGGAAAGAGGTCGCGAGACCAGACCCAGAAGAAGAACCAATCAATATGCCCTTTCGACCACAGGTTCGGCGCTGCCCCGAGAGTTTCGTAGACCTTCTCCTTGTTCCAGCGGATCGCTGCATCGGGATTGTTGTGCTCGTTGAGGAGGCCGAGCACGCGTCCGAAAGACGATACGACCTGAGCTTCGAACCCGACGATGGAGTTCTCCTCGCGAAGCCCAACGAAGTTGATCGTCGGTTCATCGTGGGGGACCTTGAGGCAGTCGGTGCCCACGTACGCCCAAGCACCATCGTGCTCTCTGAATGCGATGCGGATCTCAGCGTCCCGCTCGCCGTACGCCTCGAAGCTCATGTTGGCGTAGGCGCTCCAGAGCTGCGCGAAGCGCAGGACTCGGCGCTGCAAGCTCGACGAACCCTCAAGGAAACGAATGCGCAACCTCGATCCCGGAACCCAGAGCTTCGGGTACTTCTCACGAGCGCTTGCGGGCGCGCCGGGCTTCGTGACCGCGATCGGCTCGGTCATCGAAGACTCCATCTGCCAGCGCGACACCGCGGTGACGACTTTGATCGCAAGATCCTCCGGCGTTTCGAACATTCCGGCGAGACGATCTTGTTGGAGCTCTTCGCGCAGCGCTTTGATCCGCGCACCGCCCTCGTTGTCGCCCGTGCCCATGTCGGACATCGTCGGGCGCCATGGCGCGTCGTCCTTCAAGAGAAAGATCAATCGTGGCTTCTCGACGCTCTCGGCTTCGCGCATCTCCAGCTCGGTGATCGACTTCTTCCTCGGATTGTCGGTTTTGGGAACGTAGCCGTAGCGCCACGCGAGGATGCCCACGTAGATGTCCGCGCTGCGCACGTCCGCGAGACACTGCTCGAGCGGACGCTTGTCGGTCGCGACGTAGTCTTCCATCGCGACCACGTCGTGCCGGAGCGCGCGCAACGCGCGATAGACCTTCTCGCGATGCAGCTCAAGGTCGGCGAAGGTTGACGAGATGTAGATCTTCAGCTGCACGATCGACTCAAGAAGACCTGCATTACACCTCCGTGACGCCATCAGCCGCCTAACGAATTAAGGATTCTTGTCGCGCGAAGCCGCGACAAAATCTTTGGTTGA
>CAYPUQ010000227.1:0-10383 GCA_964413655.1 uncultured Solibacteraceae bacterium
AAATCACCTGGTCAGGAGTCTCGGGGAACCGGCCGCGCTCCATTCAAGGAACGCAATTCTTTGCCGTGGGCCGATGGCAGAATCCAGGTTTCGAATCCCACAGCCTGCCGTCGCAATTCGGATTTAGATCCTGACGATTCCACGTGGAGCAGGTCGGCGCCGCGAGCCCAACGGCTCGATACGAACCATCCATTACCGTCGGGAGGCCAATCCATGGATTGCAGGTTGGGCTTTGGGCTTTGAATGACGGGATTTCTAAGCGATTCGAGTCTGGTGGACAAGAGCCCTTCGTTTAGTGACGCTAACGCTCTTTCCGCCCGCGGCCCTTCCGGCCCACAGACGGTAGCAGCACCGAGAACGTGAGTTTTTTCTCGACCGCGTCGATGCGGTCTAACCGCACCGCGACGCGGTCGCCGATCGAAAACTGCCTCCGCGTTCGCTCGCCGATGATGCGGCGAATGTTTTCGTGATACAGAAACCGGTCGCCGAGGATGCTGTCGATCGGCACCAGACCTTCCACAAAAAATTGTTCCAATTCGACGAAGAACCCGTACTTCGTGGTGTTGATGATAAGGGCGGGAAACTCATCGCCTACGTGAGCGGCCATGAAGCGGATTTTTTTCCACTCCACCAGCTCGCGTTCCGCGTCGGCCGCGTTACGTTCCGTCTCCGATGAACCGGCCGCCAATTTGCTCAGCTCCTCCCTCGAATACGCCGGGTGCCGGCCGTCGAGCCAGGCGCCTAGCAGCCGGTGAACCAACAGGTCGGGATACCGCCGGATCGGCGACGTGAAGTGCGTGTACGTGTCCGCCGCGAGCGCGAAGTGGCCCTTGTTTTCCTCGCTGTAGCGCGCCTGCTTGAGCGAACGCAGCATCAGGTAGTTGAGAATCCGCTCTTCCGGACGCCCCTCCAACTGGCGGACGAGTTTCTGGTAGTGCCGCGAGGTGATGCGGAAGTCCTCATGCGGTAGGGTCATCGAACGCTGCACCTTGCGCCCGTCGCGCTTGCGGTCCGTGTGCGTGAATTTCTTGACTCGCAGCGCGCCGATGCCGAGCGATACGCCGAACTGCGCCGCGATCTCCTCGAACTCGAACACACGTTTGGCGTCGGGCATTTCGTGGATTCGGTAGACCATCGGGCTACCCAGCGCCTCGATGTGTCCGGCCACGGCCTCGTTCGCCGCCAGCATGAATTCCTCAATGAGGCGATGCGCGATGTTGCGCGGCCCGCGCGAGATGCCGACCATCTCGCCGAATTCGTCGAACTCGATCAAGGCTTCGGGGAGGTCGAAGTCGATCGATCCGCGCCGCACACGCTGGCGATTCAAGATCAGCGCCAGTTCCCGCATCAGTTCGAAGCGCGGCAGCAGACGGGCATAGCGTTCCCGTAACTCGCGCACCGGCGCTTCGCCGGAGTCCCCATCCAGCACAGAATGAACCGCCGTGTAGGTCATCCGTTCGACGCTGCGGATGATGCCACGACAGAATTCCTGTGCCACGACGTCACCCTTCGGATCGATCTCCAGGAGCGCCGACATCACCAGCCGTTCCTCGTTCGGACGAAGCGAGCAGATATCGGTCGAAAGCTCCAGCGGCAGCATGGGGACGGCGCGATCAGGAAAATAAACGCTGGTGCCGCGCATGGTCGCCTCGCGGTCAATCGGTGTACCCGGCCGTACGAAGTGACTCACGTCGGCGATGTGGACCTGGAGCGCGTAGTTGCCGTTATCGAGCCGGTCCACCCAGATCGCGTCGTCGAAGTCGCGCGCGGTCTCGCCATCGATGGTGACAATATCGAGCGATCGGAAATCCCGCCGCCGCGCAAGTTCCGGCTCGCCGATGGCGGCTGGCATCGACTGCGCCTGTTCGAGCACGTCCGGCGGGAACCGGTGCGGGATATGGAACTTCCGGATAGTGATCTCGACGTCGACGCCGAAATCGTCCTCGCGGCCGAGGACTTCAATGACGCGGCCGACTGCCCGGTCGCCGTCGTGCGGATATTCGAGGATTTCCACGTTGACGATCAGGCCCTCGAGGTCCTCGGGGCCGTGGATGACGAGCGGCGCGGCGCCAATGCGGTCCCGCGACAGCCCGCCGCGCACGGCCAGGTCGTCCGGAATCTCGATCCAGCCGGAGATCCGCGCATCGTGCGGCTCGACGAAGAACCCGCGCCGCCGGATGTGAAACGTTCCCACTACGGTTGTATGCGCGCGTTCCAGAATGCGAGCGATTTCTCCCTCCGCGCGGCCGTCGCGGCCGAACCGGGTGAGGCGCACCGCCACGTGGTCGCCGTGCATCGCCTTCTCCGCGGCATCCGGCGGAAGGAAGATATCGCCCTCGATCCCCTCCAGCGGCGCATCGGGAATCACAAAACCGTAGCCGTCGCGATGAACACGCAGGCGGCCGGGGATGAGTTTGGGGGTGGGGCTGGCCAAGGGCTCTTCTACCTCCTGATGATATCCTGAGTGTCTCTATGGAACTCAAGGTAGTCCCCGTGGAACTGCCCGCGGGCGCCAACGTAATCGTTGGCCAGTCCCACTTCATCAAAACGGTAGAGGATGTCTACGAAGCCATCGTGAACACGAACCCGGCGATGAAGTTCGGCATTGCCTTCAACGAAGCGTCGGGTCCGTGTTTGACGCGGGTGGATGGCAACGACGACGAATTGAAGGCCGCCGCCACGCGCAATGCCACCGCGATCGGCGCCGGTCACACATTCGTGGTGCTCCTTCGCAATGGTTTCCCGATTAACGTCCTCGGGCGCATCCAGCAGACGCCGGAGGTTTGCCGGATCTTCTGCGCCACGGCCAACCCGCTTCAGGTTGTGGTTGCGGAAACCGAGCTGGGCCGCGGCGTGTTGGGCGTGATCGACGGTTCCTCGCCGACTGGTGTCGAGACTGAAGACGACGCGAAGAAGCGTCATTCGCTCCTGCGAGCAATCGGGTACAAGCGTTGATTCCAACCAATCTGAACGAACTGGAAGAGGCGCTGTCGCGCCCGCACGAGGCCGACATCGAATCTGTCCGGAAGCTGGACGGCGATCTGCTGCTGCTCGGCGTTGGCGGGAAGATGGGCCCCAGCCTCGCGCTGCGGGCGCGGCGGGCAATGGACCAAGCGGGCGTCAAGTTCCGCGTGATCGGAGTGGCTCGATTCTCGAACCCGGCTTCGCGCGAGTTTCTCGAAGGACACGGCATTGAGACCATCGCCGCGGACCTGCTGGACGAAGAGGCGCTCGCCACACTGCCCGGCATGCCGAACGTGATTTACATGGCGGCGCGCAAGTTCGGCTCGACCGGCGACGAAGGCTACACGTGGGCGATGAACACGTATCTGCCGGGCCGGGTGGCCGACCGTTACCGCGGCTCGCGGATCGTCGCGTTCTCGAGCGGCAACATTTACCCGCTGGTGCCCGTTACTAGTGGCGGCGCCACCGAGTCGACACCGCCCGTCCCAGTCGGCGAGTACGCCATCTCCGCGCTCGGGCGGGAGCGAATGTTCACGCACTTCTCGAAGGCTTACGGAACTCCGGTCGCGCTGTTGCGGCTGAACTATGCGGTCGAGATGCGGTACGGAGTGCTGCTCGACTTGGGCCGCAAGGTCTTCGAGCGCCACCAAATCGATCTGTCGATGGGGAATGTGAATGTTATCTGGCAGGGCGACGCCAACTCGGTGTGCCTGCGATCGCTTGAGCACTGCGCCTCACCGCCCTTTGTGCTCAATCTCACAGGCCCGGAGACACTGTCGGTGCGGTGGATCGCCGAGCGGTTCGGGCGCCACTTCGGCGTCGCGCCGGAGTTCACCGGCGAGGAGTCGCCCACGGCACTCTTGAACAACGCCGCGCTATGCCAGCGGTTATTCGGCTACCCTACGGCGAGCGTGGAGGAACTGATCGAAGCGACGGCGCGATGGATCGGTATGGGCGGCGCGACCCTCGATAAGCCCACGCACTTTGAAACCAGGGATGGTAAGTTCTGATGGCTTGGCGCGATCGCCTTCTCGAAGGGGTGGCAATTCCCGCCCACCCGTTGGCTCTGACCGCGGAACGGAAACTGGACGAGCGGCGGCAGCGCGCGTTGACGCGCTACTACCTTGCCGCGGGTGCGGGCGGCGTGGCGGTGGGAGTGCACACGACGCAGTTCGCGATCCGCGAGCCGCGATTCGGCCTGTTCCAGCCGGTGCTCGAATTGGCGATCGAAGAGATGCTCGGCCACGACGTGGTGAAGGTGGCCGGCATCAGCGGGCTGACTTCGCAAGCCGTCAAGGAGGCGGTGCTAGCGCGCGATCTCGGCTACGATTGCGGTTTGGTGAGCCTTGCGGCGCTACGGGAGGCCACGATACCGCAAATGATCGATCACGTGCGGAACGTTGCCTCGGTGCTACCGGTCTTCGGCTTCTACCTCCAGCCGGCCGTCGGCGGGCGGGTGCTGCCCTACGAATTCTGGCGGCAGTTCGCCGAACTCGAGAACATCGTTGCGATCAAGATGGCGCCGTTCAACCGGTACCAGACGCTTGACGTGGTGCGCGCCGCGGCCGAATCCGGGCGCGCGGACGACATCGCACTTTACACCGGGAACGACGACAACATTCTGGGCGACCTGATGACGGAGTTCGTATTCGGCGAAACGAAGGTTCACATTCGAGGCGGCTTGCTCGGCCATTGGGCTTGCTGGACCCAGCGCAGCGCCGTGCTGCTGGAGCGCGTTAAGAGTGCCCGCGGCGCGCGGTCCTGGGGCGCGTCCTGGATGACGCTGAACGCGCAGGTGACCGACGCCAACGCCGCCTTCTTCGACGCAGCGAACGGATTCCACGGCTGCATCGCCGGAATCCACGAAGTTCTGCGGCGCCAGGGGTTGCTCGGCGGGCGGTGGTGCCTCGATGAAAACGAAGAATTGTCGCCCGGCCAGATGGAAGAGATCGACCGGGTGTACGCGGCGTATCCGCACCTGAACGACGACGATTTTGTGCACGCGCACCGCGACGAGTGGCTGCGCTAACCAACGACTCAACGCGAGGAGAAGTTAATGGCTGACGAAACACAACGGCAATACGGATTCAATACGCGTGCCCTGCACGCCGGCTACAGTCCCGACCCGACCACGAAGGCGCGCGCGGTGCCGATTTACCAAACCACTTCGTACACGTTCGACGACTCCGCCCATGCCGCGGCGCTGTTCGCGCTTCAGCAGTTCGGGAACATTTACACCCGCATCATGAACCCGACGACGGACGTGCTGGAGCAGCGCATTGCCTCGCTCGAAAACGGCGTCGCGGCGCTGGCCACGTCGAGCGGGCAGGCGGCGCAGTTTCTTACGATCAGCAGCCTGATGGAGGCGGGCGACGAACTGGTGTCGGCTAGCACGCTCTACGGCGGCACGTACACTCAGTTCGACGTCAGCTTCCGGCGGTTCGGTTATAACGTGAAGTTCGTCGAGCCGGATGATCTCGACAACTTCCGCAAGGCGATCACGCCGAAGACGAGGCTGATCTACGGCGAGACCATCAGCAATCCGCGCGGCAACGTGCTCGATATCGAGGGCGTGGCGAAGATCGCGCACGAGCACAATCTGCCGCTGGTGATCGACAACACGTTCGCCTCGCCCTACCTGTGCCGGCCGATCGATTACGGCGCCGACATCGTGGTCCACTCACTGACGAAATTCATGGGCGGCCACGGCAACAGTATCGGCGGGGCGATTGTCGACGGCGGCCGGTTCGACTGGACGAAGGGGAACTATCCTTTCCTCACCAAACCTTCGCCGGCCTATCACGGCATCGTGTTCTCGGAAGTGTTTGGGAACCTGGCGTTCATCATCCGCGCTCGCGTGGAGGGCCTCCGCGACGTGGGGCCATGCATCAGCCCGTTCAATTCGTTCCTGATTCTGCAGGGCATCGAAACGCTCGGAATGAGGATGGATCGCCACGTGTCGAACACGATCGCGGTGGCGAAGTACCTGGAGTCGAATGCCAACGTGACGTGGGTGAAGTATCCGTCTCTCCCGTCGAGCCCATACTTTGCCGTCGCGAGCAAGTACGTCCCGAAGGGCGCGGGCGCCGTATTTTCGTTTGGCATCAAGGGCGGCTACGACGCGGGCCGCAAGTTTGTCGACAGCCTCAAGATGTTCTCGCATTTGGCCAATGTCGGCGACGCCCGAAGCCTGGTGATTCATCCGGCTTCGACGACGCACCAGCAACTCACGGCTGACCAGCAGAAGGAAGCCGGAGTGGAGCCGGACATGATCCGCCTGTCGGTGGGGATCGAGGATATCGAGGATATTCTCTGGGATCTCGATCAGGCGCTTACGGCGAGCCAGGAGTAGAAACGGCCCTCAGTCGCCCCACCATTGCTCGCCGGTGGCCAAGTGGGCTTTCACGACGTCCGGGTTCAGATCGAGACCTTGGCCGGGTTTCTGGGGAATCTCCATGTAGCTGTCCTTGATGATCGGGCCGTCCCATTGGACCACTTGGTCCATCCAGCCGCCCTTGCCGAGCACGGTTTCGCAGGCCATGAAGTCGCGGATGGAACCAGCCCAGCAGACGGTTGCCAGCGTATTCACCAGGCTGCCCGTATTGTGGGTCGCCATTGGCATGTAGAACACTTCCGCGAAATCGGCGATGCGCTTCGTCTCGAGGAAACCGCCGGTGTTGCGCAAGTCCGGGTGAAGGATATCGCAGCCGGCATTGATGATGAAGTCCTTGAAGCCGTGCCGCCGGCTCAGGTTCTCGCCCATGCAGATAGGCACGGTCGCCTGGTCGCACAAACGCCGCCAGCTTTCGGTGTACTCGGGCGGTAGCGGGTCTTCGAGCCACATCGGCTTCATCGGCGCGATGGCCTCGGCGATCTGCAAGCCCGTGCGCAGGTCGTATTCCCAGTGGCAGTGGACCATGATGTCGTGGTCCCACCCGATCGCCTCGCGGCAGTTTTCGTAGCCCTTCGCGATCTGCATCAGTTCGCGCGTGGTCAGCACCCGGTTCGCGGGATCCTTGGCCGGGTCCTCACCCACCTTCGTTCTGGGGAAGCTGAATTTGTGCGTTTTGAAGCCCATGGGGTCTTCCTTCACCTTCGCCGCCCACTCCCGGCAGGAGGACTTGTCGAGCATGTTGCGCGGCGCCGAATGGTCGTACATGCGCACCTTGGTGCGGAAGAACCCGCCGAGCAGCGTGGTCGAGGGCACGCCGAGCGTCTTACCGGCGAGGTCCCATAGCGCCATTTCGACGCCGCTCACCGCGCGCATCAGCATGTGCGCCGAGCCGTCCGTGCGGCGGGACAGTTGCGTGTAGATGGCGTCGATGCCGAGCGGGTCCTTGCCGATCAGTTCGGGAGTCAGCGCCTGCACCTGTTCCTTCACGCCAGCGCCCGGCGATCCGTACGCTTCGCCAATGCCGTGGAGCCCGGCCTCCGAGATCACCTTCACCAGCGTGTAAGTGCGCGGTCCCTGCATCACCATGACTTTCACGTCGCGGATCTTGTGCTTGCCGATCTCTTTCGCGACGAGTTCGTAATAGCGCGGCAAGAACGCCGCCGATCCAAAACCGGCTGCTGCCTTTAGAAAAGTCCGTCTATTCATCTCTTCATCAGCCTTTCGGTTCGTAACCCCAGTTGTGTTTGCTCAAATCCAGTTCGTCGCCGGCGCGCTTCATCCAGTTCGCCAGTCGCGCCGACATTTGGCGGACGCGGTCCTGCTGCGAGCTTTCCTCGGCGAGATTCTTCATCTCGTGAGGATCGGTCCGCAGGTCGAATAATTGCGTCATGGTCTGTTTGCCTGCGTGGTACTTGATCAGTTTCCAGTCACCGTCCGTGATGCCTCGCTGGAAGTGACGATAAGCCAGCAGCAGGGAGTTGCGGAGGCGCTTTCCCGGCTCCTCGATGGCCGGTTTCAGGCTCAGCCCTTCGACCGTCGCCGGAACGGATAGGCCGGCGTAATCGCAGAGAGTCGGAAAGATGTCCAGCAGATAGCAGAGCGAATCGGTGCGGCGTTCGCGCGGGATACCGGGACCGGCTATGACTAGCGGCACGCGGACGCTGTGATCGTAGAGGTTCTGCTTACCGAGCAGGCCGTGCTGGCCGACGGCGAGGCCGTTGTCGCCCGCGAACACGATGATCGTGTTGTCCGCACGCCCCGATCCATGGAGCGCGTCGAGCACTCTTCCGATGTGTGCGTCGAGGTGAGAGATCATCGCGTAGTAAGCGGCGATATGCTCGCGGACCACCGCCGGCGTGCGCGGGAACGGCGCGAGCAACTCGTCGCGAACCTTCAGTTCGCCGTTGTCGAAGGGATGTTCGGGCAGAAAGTTCGCCGGCAGCTTCACTCGCGAGGGTGGATACAGCTTCTCGAATTCGAGCGGCGCGGTCCGCGGATCGTGCGGTGCGGTGTAGGACACGTAGGCGAGAAACGGATCGGACTTCCCCTCCTGCCGCCGCACGAAATCGACCGCCGCGTCGCTGAAGAGTTCGGACGAGAACTTGTCCGCGGTGCGCATTCGCTCTTTCCCGTACTCGCCGGCGGGATCGAAGTCCTGGACGGGCACCTTCATGTGGTCCGACATGCCGCCGAAGAAGATCTCCGCGCCTTCGCCGAAGCACCGAGCGTAAAGCGGCGGCCCGTTGTGCCACTTGCCGGTCCCGAAGGTCGCGTAGCCGTTCCGCCGGAACAACTCCGGAAAGAGGTGATACTCGCGATTCGCGCGCGCGGCCGCTTCGGGCCCAGTGGTTCGCCGGTGCGCGTGGAAGAGCGTCTGCCCGGTGAGCAGCATGGCCCGGCTGGGCATGCAGACGGCGGGAATGGTTCCGCCCATGATGTGCGCTCGGGTGAAGGCGGTCCCCGTGCGCACCAAGCGGTCCATGTTCGGGGTACGCACGTCGCGGTTGCCGAGGGCGGCGACGGTATCGAAGCGCTGATCGTCCGTGAACAGGATCAGCACGTTCGGGCGTCGCGGCTGTGAGCGCAGCACGGCGGGAAAACCCAGCGCGGCGGCGACGGCCTGGCGTCGAGTTATCATCGTGACCCGAGCATTATTTCACAACTCGGACCGGACGCGAGGTTCGCTAATCTGCGGATTACGAAATAACTTCCAGATCCCAGCCGAAGCCCGGCTCGTCGGGTGGGCGCATGGCCAAGCCGTTGGGTGTGCGCGTGACGTGATAGCGCTCGGTCCAGATGTCGTAGACTTCTTTAGGACCGCCGGGCGGGGGCATGAACATTTCCGCCCAGGGGGCGTTCACGTTGGCCATGATCCAGTGAATCGCGCCGTTCAGGCCGCCACCGTGGGGGATGACAGGGATGTCGTAAGCCGCCGCCATGGCGCCGATGCGGCGCAATTCGGTGAGGCCGCCGCACCAGTTGATGTCCGGCTGCCAGATCTCGGCGCCGTTCGCCTCCAGGAGATAACGGAATCCGTACCGGCCGTATTCGTGCTCGCCGGTCGCGATGCGGGTCGATTTGATCTGTGCGTTCAACCGGCCAAAACCGGCGTAGTCGTGCGGCTGTAGAACCTCCTCGACCCAGTAAACGCGGTACGGTTCCAGCATCTCGCACATCTCGATGGTGTAGCGCTCGGTCCAGGCCATCCAGCAGTCGAGCATGATCTCGCCATCGGGGCCGAGCACCGAACGCGCCCGCTTCACCAGCGCCTCGTTTTCGCGCATGCCGGCACGGCCGCTGGCCGGCCCGTGCGGGATCGCGAGTTTGAGCATGCGGAAGCCGTGCTCGACATGCTGCTCGATATCGTTACCCGTACAGTAGATCGGAATGCTTGGTTTGGTCTCGCCGCCGAGCAGCTTCCAGACTGGCATGCCGAGGGCTTTGCCGACGATGTCCCAAACCGCCTGGTCGACGCCACTGATGGCGTTCATGGTGACACCCATGCGCCCGTAGTGCATCGTGGAACGCCAACAGATGTCCCAGATGCGCTCGACATTGAACGGATCCTCGTTCTTGAGCAACTTGGAGAGGTGATCGACGACGACCATGCCGCCGCCGGGACCGCCGTTGCCGTAGCCCTTGATCCCCTTATCGGTACTGATCTCGACGGTGAAGCTCGGCACCTTTCCTTGGTCGGGCATGAACAGCGACCGCATAGCTTTGTATTCGGGGTAGACCGACATCGGGTTGGCAACTTCCACCCCTTGCGTCGACCAGGAACCCACCGCGGGCGTGAAGTCCGGCCAACGTCTCCGTGGGCGCGTCCGCACCAGACGCACATCGGTGATCTTGAGTTTGCTCTTCTCCGCTTGGAAAGGGGGCGGTGCGGCCTGCACACTGTGCAGTCCCGCCTGCGCCGCCGCGAGTGCTCCGCCGAATAATATCTGTCGCCGTTTCATGCCGCTCACAGTATCGCTCCCGGCCGCTCCCGTCAAGGGCGTGAGCGGCCTTGCTTAGATTGTTGT
>CAYPUQ010000228.1:0-10361 GCA_964413655.1 uncultured Solibacteraceae bacterium
ATTTCCGAGGTCAAGTCGACGGTCGTTGGCATCGAGCAAGAATGACTCGGTGTTCGGGAATGGGAAGCTGCCGAGGCCGATTTCGGATCCGAAACGGAAGACAAGGTTCGTCCTGGCACCGTGCTGGCCTCTAACACCTCAACTATTCCGATTGGCGAACTGGCGAGCGTGCTGAAGCGCCCGGCGGGCGGCATGCCGGAGGCCTTCGCGCTGCCGTTCGGGAGCCGCTGACCGGCCGCCGCGACGCCCGATGCCCCTCCAAAA
Organism: uncultured Solibacteraceae bacterium; assembly: GCA_964413655.1. GTDB lineage: Bacteria > Acidobacteriota > Terriglobia > Bryobacterales > Bryobacteraceae > CAYPUQ01. The sequence continues at coordinate 265 of CAYPUQ010000228.1, forward strand.
GGGCTGTTTTTGGGGGTTCGAGGGGTCGATTGAGGCCGGAAGCCCTAAAAAATAAGCCTTTCCCGCACTTTCGCTCTTTACACCGGGGCCGCGCTCCGCTATGATGAGACAGCAAAACATTACCTGAGATAATTGTTCCGTTGACTGGAATCGGGCCTCCAGAGGCCGTTCTCAGGGTTCATTGGGAAAAGGAGTAACATGGCCGTAAAAGCAAGAATGACGCAGACGCAACTGGTGAAGAAGATCGCCGAAACCTGCGAGGTGGCGGGCAAGGTCGCCAAGCAGATGCTCGAAACCTATACTACGATCGCCATCGCCGAAACCAAGAAGAACGGTTTATTCGTTCTACCGGGACTCGGCCGGCTGGTGAAACAGCAGCGGAAGGCGCGGACGGGCCGCAACCCCGCCACGGGTGAATCGATCAAGATCCCGGCCAAGACGGTGGTGAAGTTCCGCGTCGCCAAGTCGGTGAAGGACGCCATCGTACCGCCGAAGAAGAAATAGCCGGAAACGTCGCCGGTTTCGGCCCAACACGGAAAACCCCGCGGGACTTCCCGCGGGGTGCTTCTATTCAACAGAGGATGGCCAGAAAACTTCGAAGTGCGAACCAGGACTGGCCGTGCAGAACAGCTTACGCCTGCTTCTTCTCCTCAGCCTTTTCCTCGCCCTTCAGGGCGTTCTTGAAATTGCGAATACCTTCGCCCAAGCCCTTGGCCACCTCGGGGATTTTCCGGCCGCCGAACAGCAGCACCGCAATACCCAGGATGATTACGAGCTCAGGCACGCCGAGGGATCTCATACGGCCTCCTTGCTAACTACTTCCTCTTCATTGTAAGGACCCGCATTTTGCCGCGTCAAGCCGGGTGCTTCAAAGGGTGCTTCACCCGCGTTCACCCGGATCCGGCAGAACCGGGGAGCGGATGTCTCATTATTTCCGGCCCTGGCCGTGGAGAATCCGGCCGGGGCGGGCGCCGGTGTGGCGTTCGCCCTCCAGCACCAATTGGCCGTTCACGATCACGTAGGCCACTCCCTTTGCGTATTGGTGCGGGTTCTCGAACGTCGCCAGGTCGATGATCGTCTCGGGGTCGAACACCGTTACGTCGGCGGCCATGCCCGGACGCAGGATGCCGCGGTCGAAGATGCGGATTTTCGCCGCGTTGGCCGAGGTCATCTTGCGGATGGCGTCTTCCAGGCTCAGCACCTTTTCTTCGCGCACATAGCGTCCCAGTATGCGCGGGAAAGTGCCGTAGTACCGCGGGTGTGGGTGTCCGCCCCCCGTTGCACCGTCCTTGCTCACCGCCGTTCCGTCGGACCCGATGGACACGAACGGCCGCGCCAGCGCGTAGCGCATGTCTTCCTCGGCGTGGTGGAAGTAGATGGTCGGAACCGATCCGCCATTGGCGTCGAGGACTTCGAACAGAACATCTACACCGTCTCCTTGGAGGCCCTCGGACTTGCGCGTCGCGATGACCTCGCTCATGCGCTTGCCCTGGAAGCGCCGCCACGCGGGATTCGAGAACCGGACGAGCAGCATGCCTTCCCAACCGCCTGTCGCCGTGTAGTGGTTGTACCAGTCCGAATCGGGGATGCCGTGCTCGATCTCGCGGCGAAGCCGGTCGCGCAGCGAGGGGTCCTTGAGCCGCTTCAGCATTTCCTCCCGGCCGCCTTCATGCGCCCAGGGCGGGACGATGCTCGAAAGGTTGTTCTGGCCGGCCCGGTAGGGATAGACGTTCGCTTCCACCTGCTGGCCGCGGCTCCGCGCGTTCTCGATGCTGGCGACCAACTCCGGCATCTGGCCCCAGAGTTTGTGCTCGGCGATTTTCAGGTGGATGATGTCCACCGGGACACCGGCGCGGCGGCCGATCTCAAGCGCCTCGGCAACAGCTTCAAAGACGCCGCGCCCCTCGGTCCGCATGTGCGTGGAGTAGATTCCGCCATAGGGCGCCGCCGCTTCGCACATCGCCACGAGGCTGTCGGTGTCGATCCACGCGCCCGGCGGTCCACTCAGGGAACTGGCCACGCCGAGCGCGCCGTGTTCCATCGCCTGCCGCACAATCTGCTTCATCTTCTCGCGCTCGGCCGGAGTGGCCGGACCGGCACGCGGTCCGCGCACGTTGGTCCAGACTTGGCTCGACCCGATGTAGGTTCCAATGTTGGCGGACACGCCGCCTTTCAACACGCGGTCGAAGTAGGACTGGAAATCGGGGAACTCCTTCGATGGCGCGGCTGAACCGCCCTCGCCGAAGATCATCGACGTGACGCCCTGGCGGATCATGCTTTCGGCGTTGCCGTCGGCGAGGATGGTGGAGTCGGAGTGGTTGTGGATGTCGATGAAGCCGGGCGCGACCACCAACCCCTTCGCGTCAATGGTGCGTTTCGCGGTGCGGCCGGCGAGGCGGCCGAGTCCGGCGACGCGCCCATCGCGGACGCCCAAGTCGCCGTAGTACCAAGCCGATCCCGTGCCGTCGACGATCCGGCCACCGTGGATCAGAATGTCGAAGTCTTGGGCACCGGCCAGCACGGCCAGCGCGAGTAGCGGGAATAGGAGACGCATCATGCGTCTCCCTGTATATCAGGCTTTGACAGTAGCGCGCTTGTCGATCGCGACATAGTCCCGGACGCCGGGTCCGCAGTAAATCTGGCGTGGGCGCGCGATTTTCTGCTCGCTGTCGTTCACCAGTTCGTCCCAATGCGCCAACCAGCCGATGGTGCGTCCGATGGCGAACAGAACGGTGAAGATTTCCGTCGGAAAGCCCATGGCCTGGTAGATGATGCCCGAGTAGAAGTCGACATTCGGGTAGAGCCGCCGCGCGACGAAGTACTCGTCTTCCAGCGCGATCTTCTCGAGTTGGATCGCAACGTCGATCAGCGGATTGCGGCCGGTTACCTCGAATACTTCGTGGGCGGTGCGCTTGATGATGCGGGCGCGCGGGTCATAGTTCTTGTAGACGCGGTGGCCGAAGCCCATCAGCCGCACGTCGCCGTTCTTGACGCGCTCGATGAACGCCGGAATCCGATCGGTCGAACCGATGTGATTCAACATGTTCAGCACGGCTTCGTTAGCGCCGCCGTGCAGCGGGCCGTAAAGCGCGGCGGCGGCGGCGGCCAGTGACGAGTAAGGATCGGTCTGCGCGCTGCTCACCACGCGCATCGTGCTGGTAGAACAGTTCTGTTCGTGGTCGGCATGGAGCGTGAACAGGATGTCCATCGCTCTTTCGAGCACCGGGTTGGGCTTGTGCCTCTTGTCCGGGCTGCCAAACATCATGTGGAGAAAATTGGCCGCATAGGAAAGGCCGGGGTCGGGCATTACCAGGGGCAGTCCCTTACGATGGCGGTAGGTAAATGCGCCCAACACGGGCACGAGGGCCATCAGCCGGCTAATCTGCACTTGCCGCAGCGAGGCGTCGCGGATCTTCTTGGCGGCCGGATAATGCGTCGAGAGCGCCGCAACGAGACTGATGAACATGCCCATCGGATGGGCGTCGCGCTGGAAGGCGCCGGCCAGCGCCGGGATGTTGGACGGCACAAGCAGATACTCGCGAATCTGATCGCTGAAGCCCTCCAGTTCACTCTGCGATGGCAGTTCGCCGTAGAGCAAAAGGTAGGACACCTCAAGAAACGTCGCCTGTTCGGCAAGCTGTTCGATGGGATAGCCGCGATAACGGAGAATGCCCGCGTCTCCGTCGATAAACGTGATCGTGCTGCGGCACGACGCCGTGTTCGCGAAGGCCGGGTCGTACGCCATTAACCCGAAATCGTCTTCATTCTCCTTGATCTGCCGGAGGGCCTTGGCGCGGATAGCTCCCTCCTCGATCGGCAGTTCGTAACTCTTTCCCGTGCGGTTGTCCGTAATCGTCAGCGTGTTGCTCGGCACGATTGCTCCTACGCGCTTGTAGTCAATGAGTCCTTACTTTTTCACGGCGGGCTTGGCCCCGCCCAGAAGAGCGTCGATCTCGCGCATCAGCGCGAAGCCATCACCCTCGAAGATTTCTTTTGTCGATTCTCCGTGCTCGTAGTCGTTATGGATCATACCCTGCTGATTGACGACAAACAAATGGGGTAGATGCACAGTCGGGTTCTGCGGAGTCACTTGCACATAAGATGCCGACGCCTGGCCGCAGTCGAACAGAATCGGCGTGGTGACCTTGTAGGCCGCGATGAACCGCTTGACAGTATCCAGATTATCCTTCGGCGCGGTCACGATACTGAGAATCGCCACCTTGTCGCCGTACTTCGCCTTGATTTTCTCGGTGACTCTGGTGAAGGTCTGGCAAGCCGGACAGGTGGTCTGCATGATGTCGATGAGAACCACTTTCCCGCGATAGTCGTACAGGTCGTGGTACTTGAGGGTTACATCCGGAAGCGCGAACCCCGGCGCCCGGCGCCCGGCATGCCGCCCGGCGAACAGGGGTAGGGCCAGCAGGACCGCCGCAAGGGCGGTCAGTCGGAAAAGGCGCATAAATTCCAGCGTAGCACGTACACTTCGCCGGTTGCCGTAAAATCCGCCAAATCGTCTGAGATCATACGTTTCCGCTAGCCACTTGCTGGTAGGGAGCAGTGTCTGTGCGCCACCTGCCCGATCCTCTGCTGATTCCCGTGCTCGGGCTCATGGCCGGAATCTGCGCCGCGCGGCTGGCCGTTTTCTCGTGGACGGAACTAGGCGTTCTCGGCGCCCTGATGGTAGCGTTTGGGTGGCTCTCGGCGCGCCGCGGTTTTCGGTTGGCAGCGGTGCTGGCCGGATTGGTTGCCTTCGCCGTCCTCGGCGTTGCCGTCGACCGCCTGTGGCGGCCCGGTCCTGCGCCAGGGCTCAACGTCGAGTCCGGCGAGTTGGCGGTCCTGGAGGGGTGCGTCGTGGAACCGCCGGTCTTCTATGAGGACCGCGAGCAGTTCGTGATCCAACTCGACCGCGAGGCGCGGATCCGCGTGAATCTCTATCTCAAGGACGGCGAGACCCCGCCGAACCTGCGCTACGGCGAGCGTGTCGAGGTGGAAGGGCGGGTCCGCTACCCCCGCAACTTCGAGAATCCCGGCTCGTTCGATTACGTCGGCTGGCTTGCGCGCCGGCATATTTTCTGGACCGCCTCGGCGTCCGGCACGGCGAAGGTCGAGCGCTTGCCCGGCGAGTGCGGCGCCGGCTGGCGCGCGTGGCTCTACCGTGTGCGGCAGCGCGGCCTGGAACGGCTGGACCAACTCCACGCCGGCAACGAGTACGCCAATGGCGTCGCCCGGGCGCTGCTGCTCGGCGATTCGTCGCGGCTGGAGCGCGTGTGGATCGATGAATTCCGGCGATCCGGCACCTATCACGCGCTGGTGATCTCGGGGCTGCACTTGACGGCGCTCGCCGCCGTGCTGCTGTTCGCGATGCGCCTGGCGCCGGCCGGACCGCTCGCGCGCCTCCTGGTGGTCGTTCCGGCCGGATGGTTCTACGCGCTGATCTGTGGCGCTCAGCCGCCGGTGGTCCGCGCAGCCGCGGGTCTGACCCTCTACCTGATCGGGCGCTACTTCTTCCGGCGGCCTCGCGTGGTGAATCTGCTGGCGTTGATCGCGCTTGTGTTCCTGCTGCTCGACCCCCAACAGTTGTTCGAGGCCAGTTTCCAACTCTCGTTCCTCGCCGTTGCATTGATTGGCGGCTTGGCGTTACCCGTCGTCGAGCGGACGAGTCTGCCGTATTCGAGGGGCCTCCGCCACCTGGACGATTCCTCGGCCGACCCGCACTACGACCCGCGCGCCGGCGCCCTACGCGTCGAACTTCGCCTTTTGGCGGCGACGGCCCGGTTGTGGACCGGCATCCCGCGGCGTGCGTGGCTTTTTTTGCTCGGACACCTCAGCCGTGCGGTGTTGTGGTCGTGGGGGCTCATCACCGTATCGGCGATTATCCAGTTGGGCATGGCGCTGCCGATGGTGATGTACTTCCACCGGGTATCGGTGAGCAGCGTCTCGGCCAACCTCGGCATGGGCGTGCTCACGGGGTTCATTGTGCCGCTGGGCTACCTGGAACTCATCACTGGCTGGCGATGGGTGGCATCGTGCCTGGAACACGTTTTGGGCGCGGCCCGCTGGGTGGCGGCCTTTCATGCCGCCATGGAGCCGCTCTGGCGGATTCCGGACCCGCCTTCGTGGTCCGCAGTGCTGTTCCTGGCGGGCCTTGCCGCGGTGGCGCTGGCCGTACGCGCAACGTGGCGATGGCGGGCGCCGGCTTTGGCACTGTTTTTGTCGGGTTTGGTCGTAGTGCTGTGGCATCCGTTCCCACCGAAGCTGGTCGCGGGGGAACTGGAGTTGACCGCAATTGACGTCGGCCAGGGAGACGGCCTCCTCCTGGCGACTCCGGAGGGCCGGCTCGTGCTGGTGGATGGCGGCGGAATCCCGGTCTTCGGCACGCGGCGCAAGCCCAAACTCGATCCCGGCGAGGACGTTGTTTCCACTTATCTGTGGACGCGCTCGATACGGCGGGTCGATGTCGTCGCCGCCACCCATGCCCACGAAGACCACATTGGCGGGCTGCCAGCCCTGATCGAAAATTTCCGGCCGTCTGAGCTGTGGCTTCCACGGCCCGCCGATGCGCCCGCATGGGAGACGCTCAGGCAAGCGGCCGCCCGGGCCGGCGTCGCTGTCCGGGAGCGTCATGCCGGCGAGGAGTTCGATTGGGGCGGCGCCGCGTGGCGCATACTTTCTCCGCCGGCCGATCACGTCCCAGCGCCGCGCGGCATTAATGACGATTCGCTGGTGATCCAGGTCCTGCACGGGCGTCATACGTTTCTCCTCACTGGCGACGTGGAGCGCATGATGGAGTGGCGGATGGTGGATTCCGGGTTGCTCCGTCCGGCCGACGTGCTGAAGGTCGCCCATCACGGCAGCCGGACCTCGACAACCGTCGAGTTCCTCGGGGCGGTGCAACCCGTTTTCGCGGTCATCTCGAACGGCTCTCAGAACTCGTACCGGTTTCCGCACCGGGAAGTGCTCTCGCGGCTCGACGCGGTGGGCGCTCGCGTGATTCGTACCGACGAATCGGGGTTGGTGCAGTTCCGCACGAACGGCCGCCGGATTGAGGTCGAAGCGTGGATAAACGCGCCGGAACGGAACGGCGGGCTCACACGACAGCCGGCGTTCTAGTTCAGTAGGGAGGGTAAGGTGTTGCTAATCGGCTGCTTCGGTTGCGCGCTCGGCCTCCTCGGCCGCGAGCGGGCCCGCCTCGCGGGCTTCGGCGAGCACACGGCGCGCCTCGTCGATCTGATTGCGCGGCACTTTCACCAGGAAAGGCAGGTTCGGATACGGGCCCGGTGAAGCGAGAACGGCTGAAATCTGGTTGGCGTCGAGCACGGTGCGCACGCCCACGGCTTCCATCTCGGCCGTCGCGCCGACACCCTCGAAGAGGACTTCGAGGTCGAGGTCCGCGGAGTTGTCCACCGGCTTGGCGGGCGGTTGCTCTTCCGCTTCGCCGATCAACGCCTCGGCGCGCTGCTCCTGACCCTCGGGGACGCGCACCTCAAAGGCTCCAACCGGCACGCCGGGGTCCCTTTCCGTCAAGAGCCGTGCCTCAAGACCCGCGCTCAGGAGCAAATCCAATACTTCGGCGGCGTCGTCATTGGCCGACGGATCGGCCGAGCGGAACACGGTCACCTCGTTTCGTTCACCGTTCATGCCTTAACAGTACATCATGGCGGTGCGGGCTGGAGGGGGTGTCGGCGTTTGAAAGCATGTCCTGACGCGGCGCTGAATGGCGGCGAGACCAGGGAAGCGGGCTGCAGGGCAGGGCTCCAGTGTCTCTTGCGCCAACGGCTTGATATTCTGATAAGGAAAACCGGCGAAAGGAGACACTTATGTCCGATTCTGTTTCGCGGCGCAGCTTTGTGAAGGCCGCCGCGCTCGCGGCCGCGCCCGCCGCTATCCCCGCCTTGGGGCAAAGCAAGATTACGGTGGGAACGATTGGCACCGGCGGCCGCGGCAACTATCTGCTGCAAAGGCTTCACGCCGGTGACGCCGCGCGCACTGAAGCGGTGGCCCTGTGCGACACCTACGCCGGGAACCTCAACCGCGTTAAGGATAGCGTCGCGACGCTCTGGGGCCGCACGCCCAAGACCTACGTCGATTACAAGGAGTTACTGGCCGATCCGAATGTTCAGGTGGTGATCATCGCCACTCCCGAGCATCTGCACCATCAGATGACGATGGATGCACTGAAGGCCGGCAAGCATATTTACATCGAAAAGCCGCTGGCGCAAACCATCGAGCAGGGCGAGGAGATTGTCAAAGCAGCGAAGGCATCCGGCAAGAAAGTGCAGGTTGGCACGCAGAACCGGAGCAATTCGCTGTACGGCATGGCGCGGCAGATGATCTCGCAGGGGATGATCGGCGAGGTCCACTATGTCCGCGCATTCTGGTACCGCAACGCGCTCGCCAACGGTGCGCCGGCCTGGCGGTACACGATTCCAGATGAGGCGACCGAGCAGAACACCGACTGGAAACGCTTCCTCGGTTCGGCGCCCAGCCGGGCGTTCGACAAGCCGAGGTACTTCCAGTGGCGGCTCTACTGGGACTACTCGGGCGGCATCTCGACCGACCTGCTGGTTCATCAGACCGACATCACGAACTTCGTTCTCGGCAAGGACGTTCCGTTGACCTGCATGGCCTCCGGCGGCGTCTACCGTTGGACCGATGCCAATGACGACCGCGACGTTCCGGACACGCTGAGCGCCCTGTACGAATACGAGGGCCGCTTCCACCTCAACTACAGTTGCTATTTCGGCAACGAGTTCTTCGGCTACGGCGAGCAGTTCATGGGCAACGAAGGCACGATTCAAGTGCTCAACCGGCAGATCCTGAAATACAACCCGGAGACGCTCCGGCCCAACTCCCCGCCGGTGCTGAAGACCCGGAAGGAACTGACCATCGAGTTGCCGGGCAACGATAACCTGGCCGTCGAGGCGCACCTGCGCAATTTGCTGGACGCGATCGAGAAGAACACGCCGCTCATTGCGCCGGTGGAAGTGGGCCAGGAGGCCGCGATTGGCGGCCACATGGCCACACTGTCCTACCGGAACAAGAAGATGGTGCGCTGGGATAATAAGTCGCGGAAGTACAGCTTCTCTTAATTACTCGGCCAATGGCCGCAGCGTCACCTGAATCGAATAGTAATACAGGCCCGTCAGTCCCTCGAAGCCGGAGTCGGTGCCGGCGAAGATCCAGAGACTGCTATCGAGTGCCGCCCGCACCGGCGTGGGGTGATGATACACACGGTGCAGCAGCACATAGCGTGGCGCAATTGGGAGTTCGCACGGGTCGCCGTTCGCCATGTCGCTAACGATCCCGGCATCCCTGCCGCCGCTGCTCTGGTTGCCCTTGTCGAGGTTGAGCGTCAGGTAGTCGCCCGTCAGGATTGAAACTGGTTCCACGGGACTGGTGCCGGCCTTCAGCCAGACGCTTTCTCCAGGCGCGCCGCCGACGCCAACACAGCCCGTCGGCGCATTCGACGCCACTTCGATGTCGATGGTGACGTTATAGAGACGGCCCGCTTCGATTCCGTCGTTCGAGTCGAGGACCTTCTTCAGATACATGAACATGTCGTCGGAGCGGTTCATGCTCTGGAGATAGTACGCCTTGAAGCCAGTGGCGACTTCCTCGGGCAGATCCCGAATCTCGGCGACCCGCCGCAGATCACCGTTCAAAAGCGAATAATCGGTGAAACCGGGAAGCCAGCCGTGGCTGCCCTGCTGGAAGTCGTAGCGGAGGACGAGTTCTTCGGGGGGCGTATCTGTCTGAGCGAAAAGGGGAAGGGAAAGAGAGACGGCCCCGGTCAGGGCCAAGTGTGCAAGAAGCTTGGTAGACATACACCACTAAGACGAGGGGTTGGCCGATTTTTCCGGGCCCCCCCAAAAAAACCTGCCGCGGGATAATGGTGATGCCGCGCTTCCGTGTTCTTCCCCTTTTCCGCAGCAGCCGCGCGAAGTATCGCGCGTCAGCACGACCGCCGGATGGTCTTCGCCGCCCAACCTCCGGCGGATCGCTAGCGATTTCAGCAGTAATTGTTCCGCTTCGGCGAGATCACCTTGCTGCCAGCGGATCAGGGCGAGGTTGAAGAGGACGGCGCCGATGGCCTCGTC
>CAYPUQ010000229.1:0-8257 GCA_964413655.1 uncultured Solibacteraceae bacterium
GGCGGCCACGCTGCCGCGCGACGCGCGCCACGCCGGGGTGAGGCCCGCGGCCAAGGCCGTTACTAAGGATACCGCCACGGCAAAACCCAGCACGCCCAAATCCAGCTGCACATCCTTCAGCCGCGCCAGTTGCTCCGGCGCGAATGCGAGCAGAGCGTCCACGCCCCAGACTGCCAGCAGACAGCCCGCCGCGCCACCAGCGACGGCCAAGACCAGCGCCTCCCCAAGCAGCAACCCCGCGACTCGCGTACGGCTCGCGCCGAGCGAGGCACGCACGGCCAACTCCTGCATTCGTCCCGATGCCCTGGCCAACAACAGATTGGCGGCGTTGGCGCAGGCGATGAGCAGTAACAGGCCGGCGGCCGCCAGCAGGGTGAGAAGCGCCGGGCGGAACTCCTGGCTGAGTTGTTCGCGGATGGGGACGAGCGTCACGCTCCAGTCCTTGTTGAAGTCCGGATGGTCGTCGGAGAGGCGCTGGGCGATGCCGGTCATTTCCGCGTGCGCGGCTTCGAGGGTAACGTCCCCGCGCAAGCGTCCGACGGCGAGCAAGTAGCGTCCGGAGCGGCGGCGGTAATCGTAGCCAGGATCGAAGTTGAGGACGCCCCAGATCTCGCTGTCGAGCCCGAGCGGCCGCACATCGGGCGGCAACACGCCGGCGACTTCGTGCGGAACGTTGTTGAGAATAAGTTTGCGTCCGAGGATCTCGGGCGTTGCGGCAAGCTTCCGCTGCCAGAGAGAGTGGCTGATCACGACGGCCCGAGGCGCTTCCGGAGCGCCGTCGGCTTCGGTCAAACCGCGTCCGGCGGCGAGCGGCGTCCCGAGCAGCGGGAACAGGTTTGACGTGCCAAGCGAGACAGGGATGGATTCCGGATCGCCTTCGCCAGTGAGGTTGGTGTTGCCGTTCGAAATCGCCGCGAGCTGTTCAAAGGACTGCGCGGCGGCCCGCCAGTCGAGAAAATTGGCCGCCGCGACAACGTTCTGGCGGTCCGGGAAGCGGGGATTTTTCTCCCATATCATTACGAGCTTCACCGGGTCTTTGTAAGGGAGGGAAGCGAGCAACGCTCCCTTTACGACGCTGAAAACCGCGGTGGTGGCGCCGATGCCTAAGGCGAGTGTACACACCGCCACTGCGGTGAATCCTGGCGCGCGGGCCAAAGTCCGGAGATGGAACCGCAGACTGCCTCCCAGTGGCATCGCGCGGTCCCGGTCAGTAGGTGATCCGTTCGATCGCGCGTGTCACCTTTCCGTGTACGCGTTCCTGCGATTGTTCGAGGCACTCCTCGATACGGCGCACCCGCTCCTCCATCCGTTGCGTGTGCTGTTCGGCGCGCCTGGCGTGCGCCTCGGCGATGCGCTCAGCCCTGGCCGCCTGACGGCTGGCGATCCGTTCGATCGTCGCCGCACTCCGTTCGGCTGCGCGCACCCCGATATGGGGCATCCACCACGCGTCGAACGAAACTCCACTGCCGATGCCGAGCAACAACACCAGCACAACCATCGCGACCAAGTCGGGGCTTCTCATGCCGTCACCTCCATGCTTTCCTCCACAACGCGCCCGTCGAACAGATACACGGTGCGGTCGGCGTAACGCGCGTACCGCGGATCGTGCGTCACCATACAGATGGTCGCGCCTTGTTGATGCAGTTCACGAAGCAGGTCCATGACCGCTTCGCCGTTCTTCGAATCCAGGTTGCCGGTCGGCTCGTCCGCGAGCAGGATGGTGGGGTCGCCGACGAGGGCGCGGGCCACGGCAACGCGCTGCTGCTGGCCGCCGGATAGCTGCGACGGATAGTGCTTCATCCGGTGCGACATGCCCACCTTTTCGAGCGCCTCCTGCACGCGTTTCTTACGTTCCGCGCCGCCCATGCCGCGGTAGGTGAGCGGTAGTTCGACGTTCTCGTAAACCGTGAGATCGCCGATCAGGTTGAAGGCCTGGAAGATGAAGCCGATCTCGCGGTTGCGGATCCGCGCGCGTTCGCTTGGCTTCAGATTCTCGACGGGCTTGTCGTTGAGGATGTAGCCGCCTTCGGTGGGCGAGTCGAGCAGCCCAAGAATGGATAGGAGCGTCGATTTGCCGCAGCCCGACGGCCCGGAGATCGAAACGTACTCGCCCTTGCGGATCTCCAAATGGATGCCCGCCAACGCGTGCGTTTCCACTTCGTCCGTGTAAAAGATCTTCTTCACGCCTTCCATCCGGATCACACCGGGCACATCCGTCATGGTCGTTTCTCCTTCGGGCTTCTCTTCAATTCAGTCGAATCCTGTCCACGGCGTCCCAGGCGGACATATCGGACAGGATCACCTGGTCGCCCACCTGCAAGCCTTCCACTACCTCGATGGTGTTCACCGAACTTCGTCCCAGCTTCACCTGAACCCGACTCGCTGTCTTTCCATCGGGCCCCATCCTGAACATGCCCACCGTGCTGTTGGGTTGTCCGTAGGCCGGACGTCCGACATAGAGCACGTCGGTGAGACGTTCGATCTCGACGGTCCCGTCCACGCTAAGGTCGGGACGAGCTCCCTGCGGCAGTTGGCCGTCCAGATGAACGTCGACGGTCACTGTGCCCTCCTTTGCGGCCGGATCAATTCTCGATACGCGTCCGGGGATGATTCCGTTCCGTGTATCGATCTGGGCAAATTGCCCGATCAGGATATCCTTGGCCTGCGTCTCGGCGATTTTCAACTCGGCCTTCAGCTTCGTGGGCTGGACCACCTTCGCCAAAATGGTTCCGGCGGTGAGCTGCTGGCCCTCCTGGACCGGCAACTCTTGCAGGACGCCGCTTGCGCCGGACCGCACCTTCAGCGCGTCCACTTGGCTCAACTTGAGGCGGTGCATCGCCTGCAGCTTGTCGATTTCCGCCCGTTGGACGGCAAGCTGGGCGTCGTTGGAGTCCTTTTTGATCTTTAGACGTTCGTTCTCGATGGCCAGTCTCTTCGCCAGTTCCTCGGCGATTGCCTGGGTCAGCTTGAGGCTGATGTCGGCGAGGAGGTTCTGGCGATGGAGCTCGGCGTCGCGGTCGGCCTGGAGCCGGGCCTGCTGGTACTCGCTTTCGATACGGGCGACCTCGGCCTGCTGAGTGAGCGTCTGGCTCGCAAGCTGAACCTTCAGATCGACGTACCTGGCCTCGGCGGCTTTCACCTGGTACTCGGCATCGAGGGCCTGGGTTTCCAGCTCGGGGTTGGTGAGGGTCATGAGCACGGAGTCGGGTCGCACCGGTGCGCCAGGTCTGATAAAGATACGCTGAACGCGGCCGTCCGTCACGGCGGGAATCCAGAGGATGTCCTCTGGCACCAACGTTCCTAGGCCGCGGACTTGCCGCAGCATCGGGCCGCGCTTCACGGTATCGGGCCATAGAGTGGATTTTTCGACGACCGGCGCCGCCCGCTCCAGTTTCGAGAGCCCGAAGCTGATGCCGGCAACCGCGGCGACCGCCACCACTCCAAATAGCACGCGGCGAATCATCCGCTTTCGGGCCGCGTCCTTGCGGGGAATGTCCATACAGAATTCTCACTTTGGGGAGGCACGGCGATTGCCAATCGCAAATACGGGCTTAAGTGATTGAAAAATATATGGCAAGGTTGGTGCCGTGCCGGCGGCGCGAAGGCCGGGTAGTGTCCGCAATCGGGACGGCCTGTTCGCGGCTGAACGCGGATCTATCCTGTGGCTTCCTCGAACGCCAGTTCGGTGGTCATTTCGATGGCGGCCTTCAAGCTTCGATAGACGGGACATTTGTCCTTGAAGAAACCGTGAACCCGCTCGGCGGTCTCACGGTGTTCGGGTGCGGCTTTCAGATGCAGGCGGACGTGTATGCGGCGTATCACCAAAACCCCCTCCTCCACTTCCACTTCACCGGTAGTCTCCGACACGAGCCGCTCATTGCCAGCCGGGATTTGACGCGCCTCCAGCGCGCCTCCAAAGGTGCCGGTGAGTCAACCGGCCGCGGCGGCAATCACGTAATCTAGCGTTGTGGCGCGCGGTTCGAAGGCATCGGGCGCGACCTTGTAGTGCTGTGCGACCGCGCCATGCACGCCGAAGATTACCGGCTCCCTCTCGGCGGGTAGAAACGCCCTGCGGACGGGGCCATTGACCCGCTCGATGCGAATGCGCGACTGGTAAACGACCTCGCTCATGCTGTACCCACCCTATTGTTGTACCGCACCAGAGCAGTAATGGAGGCTGTCATAGAAATTTAATTTTCTTATGACATTAGTTTATACGATGGTTATGGACATAAATATAAATTTGCCAAATTCAAGTCCGAGCCTCATAATTCGACTAGGTAGCCTTTGCGGAGAAACAGGCCGCACTGGGTATAGCGAGCATCGTTCCCCGCCTCAACGGCTTCCGCTCATTGAGGCGGGGATGTTGATTCGCCAACAGATTCACCCAAGGAGAGCATGGACACCACCCATGAGTAACCGGGTCTACATTTTCGACACAACACTCCGCGATGGGGAGCAGTCGCCGGGCTGTTCGATGACCGTCGACGAGAAGATGCACATGGCGCGTTATCTCGTCGAACTGGGCGTGGATGTTATCGAGGCCGGCTTTCCGATTGCATCGGAAGGCGACTTTGAGGCCGTGCGCCGTGTGGCGGCTGAATACGGCTGGGTGCAGGTGGCGGCGCTGTCGCGCGCGACGCGGCTGGACATTGAACGCTCCGCGCAGGCGCTGGATCGGGCGAAGCGTCCGCGCATCCACACGTTCATCGCAACGAGCGACATCCACCTCAAGTACAAGTTTAACAAAACCAGGGAACAAATTCTAAACGAGGCGGTTGCCGCCGTCGAACTGGCCCGGAGCTACGTCGAGGACGTGGAGTTTTCCGCCGAGGACGCGACCCGGACCGACCCCGATTATCTCGAAGAGGTCTGCCGGGCCGTGGTGGCCGCCGGCGCCCGGACGGTGAACCTGCCGGACACGGTTGGCTGGTCGGTCCCGCATGAGTACGCGGCCCTCATCAGCCGCATGGTGAATGCGCTGGGCGACAGCGCTGTTGTCAGCGTCCACTGTCACGACGACCTCGGGCTAGCCGCGGCCAACTCCATTGCCGCCATTCAGGCCGGAGCGCGCCAGGTCGAGTGTACGATCAACGGAATCGGCGAACGGGCAGGAAACTGTTCGCTCGAGGAAGTCGCGATGGCGATGAAGGTCCGCTTCGACCAGCTTCCCTTCGAGACCGGTATCGTGCCCGAGCATCTCTACCCGGCCAGCCAGGCGCTTACCTCGATCATCAGCTTCGGGCCGCAACCGAACAAGGCGATCGTCGGCGAGAACGCTTTCGCCCACGAGGCCGGCATCCATCAAGACGGCTACCTCAAGCACCGGACCACCTATGAGATCGTCGAGCCGCGCGCAGTGGGCGTGCCGGAGAGCCGCCTGGTGCTCGGGAAGCATTCGGGCCGCCACGCCCTGAATCAGCGTTGCATCGACCTCGGCTACAGCCTGACGCGCGAGCAGCTCAACGATGTCTACGGCCGCTTCATCGATCTCGCCGACCGCAAGAAGGGTATCCGGAACGAAGAGATCGTACACCTGATTCGGGAAGTTCTGGAAGGTGCCGCGCTGAAGACCGCCGCCGACTGACATCCTCTCTGGGACCACCATCGACGACTTTACATGCAATTGAATATTCTCACTCTGCCCGGCGACGGGATCGGCACGGAAGTGACGCGTGAAGCCGTTCGCGTCCTGCGGCATGCCGCTAAGAAATTCAACCATCAGGTGAACTTGGCCGAAGGCTTGCTCGGCGGCATTGCCATCCACAAGACGGGAACTCCGTTTCCACCGGAAACCGAAGAACTGGCGCTGGCGGCCGACGCCACGCTGATGGGCGCCGTGGGACTGCCCGAGTTCGACAACGCTCCGCCCGAGAAGCGCCCCGAGCGCGGTTTGCTGGGAATCCGGAAGGCCTTGGGCGTGTACGCCAACCTTCGTCCTGTAAAGGCGTATCAGGCGCTCATCGAGAGTTCTCCTTTGAAGAACCACCTGGTGGATGGCACGGACATGATCATCGTCCGCGAGCTCACAGGTGGCATCTACTACGGCACGCCGCGGGGCATCTCTGGTGACGGCGACGAGGAACGCGCCGTCAACACGATGACCTACACCCGCGCCGAGATCGACCGTGTGACGCGCATGGCGTTCGAGCTGGCCCGGAACCGGAAGAAAAAGGTTACCAGCGTCGACAAATCGAATGTTCTCGAATGTTCCCAGCTTTGGCGCAAAGTCGTCGTGGAGGTTGCCGGCGACTACCCGGACGTGACCCTCGATCACATCCTGGTGGACAATTGCGCCATGCAACTGATCCTGAACCCGAAGCGGTTCGACGTGGTGGTGACCGAGAACATGTTTGGGGATATTCTGTCGGATGAAGGCGCAGTTCTGGCGGGGTCGATTGGGATGCTACCGTCGGCTTCCATTGGCGCGAAGAAGCCGTCGGGCGCCTGGGTGGGGCTCTACGAGCCGGTGCATGGATCTGCGCCGGACATCGCCGGCCAGAACAAGGCGAATCCGATGGCGGCCATCTGTTCCGTGGCGGCCATGTTCGAGTACAGTTTTGGCCTGAAAGAAGAGGCGAAGGCGGTTTACCACGCCGTCGAGGCGGTGCTGAATTCCGGCTGTGTCACTGCCGACCTGAAACCGAAGGGTACACCCGCCACCACCGAACAGGTGGGCCAGGCAGTCTGTGAAGCGATTGGATAGGAGTAACCATGTCCGCCAAGCCCCGTACCATCATCGAGAAAGTCTGGGATAACCATGTCGTCGCCGAACGTCCCGGCGCTCCGACCCTCATCTATATCGACTTGCACCTGGTGCACGAGGTCACTTCGCCGCAGGCGTTCGCCGGTCTGCGTGCGCGCGGGGTGAAGGTGCGCCGTCCGGACCTGACCTTCGCCACGACCGACCACTCGACGCCGACCACACCGCGCAGCCTTCCAATCATCGACGAGGTGGCGCGCGCGCAAGTGGAGCAGCTTGAGAAAAACTGCCTGGATTTCGGCATTCCCTGTTATGGCTTCCAATCGGAGAACCAGGGGATCGTACACGTGATGGGGCCCGAACAGGGAGTCACCCAACCGGGAATGACGGTCGTCTGCGGGGACTCGCATACGGCGACCCACGGCGCTTTCGGAGCGCTGGCGTTCGGCATCGGCACGTCGCAGGTGGAGCATGTGCTCGCCACCCAGTGCCTGCTCCAGCACCGGTCGCAGACGTACAAGATTGAGGTGAATGGCACGCTCAAGCCGAGCGTCACCGCCAAGGACATCATCCTGACTGTGATTGCACGGATTGGCGTCGGCGGCGGGACCGGCTGTGTGTTCGAGTTTTGTGGTTCGGCGATCCGCGCCCTCTCGATGGAGGAGCGGATGACGGTGTGCAATATGTCGATTGAAGGTGGCGCGCGTGCCGGCCTGATCGCGCCGGACGATACAACTTACGAATACCTCGCCGGGCGCCCGCACGCTCCTAAGGGAGCCGAATGGGACGCGGCGGTCGCCCGGTGGAAGCAGTTGCCCACTGGCGCGGGGGCGGTTTACGACAAGGAACTCGTCCTCGATGCGGCGGCGCTCGAACCGATGATCACCTTTGGCACGAATCCGGGCATGGGCATTCCGATCTCCGGCGCGGTGCCCGATCCGAGTACGATGTCCGATCCGATGGAGCGCGACACCCTCGCGAAGGCCCTGAAGTACATGGACCTCGAACCGGGCAGGCCGCTGGCTGGCCGGCCGGTGAACGTGGTGTTCGTCGGAAGCTGCACGAACTCGCGGATTTCGGATCTGCGCACGGCCGCTTCGGTGTTGAAGGGCCGCAAGGTGAGCCCGAGTGTGCGGATGCTCGTGGTGCCTGGCTCGCAGCAGGTGAAGCGGCAGGCCGAAGCGGAAGGGCTGGACCGGATCTTCAAGGAAGCCGGCGCGGACTGGCGCGAAGCCGGATGCTCGATGTGCATCGCGATGAACGGCGACCAGCTTCAGCCGGGCGAGTACAGCGTGTCGACATCCAACCGCAACTTCGAGGGCCGGCAGGGCAAGGGGGGTCGCACCTTCCTCGCCAGCCCGCTGACCGCCGCGGCCAGCGCGATTACCGGCGTGGTAACCGACATCCGAACGCTCGGCAACTGAAGGGAGAGGAAACCATGGAAAAGTTCACTGCATTCGAGTCCGGGCTCCTTCCGCTGCCGGTCGACAACGTCGACACCGATCAGATCATCCCCGCGCGGTTTCTCAAGACGACCACGAAGGAAGGGCTCGA
>CAYPUQ010000229.1:8357-10343 GCA_964413655.1 uncultured Solibacteraceae bacterium
GGGTACATCCAATCGCTCGAAAGCGAAATCGCGGCGTATGAGCGGGCACACCCGGCTCCGATCAATACGCTGGTGGGGAGCTAGTGGACGGTCCAGAGCAGCGCGCCACCACGAACCTCCGGGAAGTCGCGATCCAGGGTCAATGGAGGCGTGCTGCACTTCGGGAGGCATGGCCGGGGGGCCTCGCCTTTCACGACAAGTCTTCCATCCTTCTCGTCTCTGGAGCCTTGCTACCAGCGAACCGGGCCACTCATCAGCTTGTCTCAACTCGGAGTATGGTGTCCGGAGCCGATCAACATGCCAGCACGGCGCGATACGGCGGCTTCGACCCTGGTCGGCGAGCGGCTGATTGCAGCCAGCCCACGCGCGCGCCGGAAGCCCTCGCCCAAACCATTACCGGAAATTTTCGATAAGCATCAGGTCCACTTCACTGTGGTCGAGCTGGGTGAATAGCAGGGTAAGCCGGTCGGGAGAAACGGTCAGACCCCAATTGAGGGGCGCCTCCGTGACCGCCACCGTCTCCACGCTGCCGGTCGCAAAGTTCTTGAACAAAATTGCGGTCGGCTCGTTGGGCGGTGCCAGCCTTGCGTAGTAGATCCCGTCGTCAACCACTCTCCAGCCGGCGTTCGGATGAAGAGCATCCACAACCACTTCCCGGGGCCCGCCGGTCATGGGGACCCGGTGAAGCTTGTAGTTGTCCGGCCATCCAGAGCCAAAGTACAGGTGCCGTCCGTCGGCCGATTCAAGGGGAGCCTCTCCCATTCCGTCCACCAGAATGGCTTCGCCCCCGGCGGCGGGTACCTTCCAGACTCGCTGGCTCACTGCGTCACGATCGGAAATGAAGTAAATCCAGCGCCCGTCTCGCGACCACTCCGGATTGGTGTCGCGATCCGGGCCGAACGTGATTTGAACCGGCGTCCCTCCGTCGGCTCTGATCGTGTAGACCTCGCGGTTTCCCGATGCGTCGGAATAGAACACGATCTTCTCACCGTCGGGCGACCAGCGCGGCCGGTTGGAGAGGGCGCCCAGCGAAGTCAGTTGCCTGGGCTGCGATCCGTCCCGGTTGCAGATCCAAATCTCGAACTGGCCGGTTCGTGTGGACATGAACGCGATTCTGGCGCCATCGGGCGAGAAGTCCGGCTCCAAATCGGTGTAAGTCGAGGCGATGAATCTCTCCGGCTTTCGCACCGTCTGTCCAGGTCCTGACAAATCGGCGCGCCAAATGTTCGATACGAATTGGCGAACAGTGTAGGCAACTCTGCCATTGCGCGCGGAGACTGCTGGATGATCCGCCGACCTGTCCTGAAGACTCAGCCGCTTTGGTGTGGCTCTTGGGGATGCCGCCATTCTCCAAAGCTGGCCGCCCGCGGTGGCCTCACCTGCCGAGAACAGGATCTCGCGCGCGTTCGGAGTCCAAGCTGGGTTGGAGTTGTAGAGGCCTCCGGCCGGCAGACGCTGAGGGTCTTCGGAAGCAGTTAATTCGGCAGTCAGTCGAAGCAGATAGAGGTCCGCCCGTGCATCCGCTATGTTCCGGGAGAATACTATGCTACGGCCATCGGGAGAAACGGACGGCGAGATATCTCGGGCATTACCTTCAGGCAAGGTAAGCCGGCGTTGTTCTCCTGTTTCGAGTGACAACAGAAAAAGCCCCACCGGCTCAGCGGGAGTGGTCCGGCCTCCCGCGACCAGCCATTTTCCGTCGGGCGTCCAGGCGAGGTTTCTGTGTCCTATCGGGTACTCGAACTCGGACAGAATTCGCTCGGAACCTCCACGCTGTGACACGACCACTGCCGCGACGCGCGCCGAATCCACTATTCGCAAGAAAGCGATCCACGCGCCGTCGGGTGACCATGCCGGCGAAAATTCACTCGACGGATGGCTGGTTAGCCGGAATGGTTCTTCGACGCCGAGCTGTTTGACATAGATGTCGAAGCTGCCTTCGCGCCGCCACGCGAATGCCACCTGCCCGCCATCCGGCGAGAAGCT
>CAYPUQ010000230.1:0-10311 GCA_964413655.1 uncultured Solibacteraceae bacterium
TAGAATGGCGGAAGCCAGTGGGAGTCGAACCCACCAGCGACACAGAGTGCCGCTCACTGGTTTTGAAGACCAGGCCCAGCACCGGCCAAGTTTGGCTTCCGCAACCCGATTCTAGCATCCAGCCCGATCTCCGCCCGCGGCCGTGAACTCCGCCCGCACCAGCGCCAGCGCCTCCTCGCGCGTGGCAATGCGCCCCTCTAATTGCGCCGTCTCCACCGCATCCAGTATGGCGCGAAATTCCGGCCCCGGCTCGTAACCGGCCGCGATCAGATCCGCGCCGCCGATCAATCGCGGCGGGCGAATCTCCTCCTCCTTCATCCCGGCCCGGCGGCCGGCGACGTACTCATAGGTGTCGAGGTTGGCGTGGCTCGACAGGCAGTCGAGCCGGTGCAACTCCAGGTGCTCGTCGAAACGTTCCAACTGCAGAAACCGCTTCAGCGTGCTGTCCTTCATCCGCGGCGCATCCATGAACCGCATGTGGTTCTTCACGAGTGCCAGCACCTGGTCCGTCTCGCGGCTGGAAAAGCGCAGGCGGCGGAGCAGCCGGCCGGCGATGTCGAGTCCCGCCTCGACGTGTCCGTCGAACCGGATGCGATCCGCGACGCGGAAGGTCGGCGGCTTGCCCACGTCGTGGAGGAGCACTCCAAGCGCCAACGTCGGCGGCACCCCGGCGGGTAGACGCTCCAACATCAGCAGGGTATGCACCCAGACGTCGCCTTCGGGATGAAACTCCGGTGGCTGCGCGACGCCCTTCATCGCCGCCACCTCCGGCAGAATCTCGCTCAGCAAACCGGTTTCATCCAGCAGTTCGAAGCCGTAGCGCGCGCCGCCTTCGGTGAGGACACGCACCAGTTCGTCACGCACGCGTTCGGCCGCCACACGCCGGATCGCGCCGGCCTGTTCGCGGATCGCGTCGAGGGTCGCCCGCTCGATCGTGAAACGGAACCGCGCGGCGAAGCGGACCGCGCGCAGCATCCGCAGATGGTCCTCAGTGAACCGCTGGCCGGGATCGCCGACCGTGCGGACGACGCCCCGCCGCAGATCCTCCCGGCCGCCCACCCAATCGATCGGTTCGCCGCTCACCGGGTCCATCATCATGGCATTGATCGTGAAGTCGCGGCGCAGGACGTCGCGCCGGGGATCAGTCTCGAAGTCCACGGAATCGGGCCGGCGGCCGTCGCTGTAGGGCCCCTCGCTGCGGAAAGTGGCGACCTCCAGTTGAACGCCTTCCTCACGCACCAGCACGACGCCAAAATGCGCGCCGACGAGATCGCTGTCCGGAAACAGGCGCATCACCTCGGCCGGCCGGGCGCTCGTTGCCACGTCCCAGTCCTTCGGCTCGCGGCCCAGCAGCAGGTCGCGCACGCACCCACCCACCAGGTAAGCCGTGTAAGAAGCGGCGCGCAGGCGCTCCACCACCGTTCGCGCCGCTTCCTGGGCGTTGGCAGTCGTCATACCCTGATCGTAAGATAAGAGATCGCGGGCTCTGTTCCCGCGCATCATGTCCGACCTTCCTACCTCCCCGGACGCTCCCTCCCGGTTTTCCACTTCGGCCAGAGTTGTCGTTGCCACTACGGTGGCGTTGTCGTTCATCTCGTTCTGGCGCGGCGCGGCGATCGTTCTCAGCGACCTCGCCTCCACTATGTTCTACGTCGGCGGAATCGCCGAGCAGGCCATTGGCAAGACCGCGCCATGGTTCGTTATCGGGGTGATGCTGTTCAGCTTCGCGGTGCGATCCATTTACATGGAGAGCTGTTCCATGTTCGTCCGCGGCGGCGTCTACGTGGTGGTGCGCGACAGCATGGGGCCGGGAATGGCCAAGCTGTCGGTCTCCGCGCTGGTAGTGGATTACATCCTCACCGGGCCAATCAGTTCCGTGAGCGCCGGACAATACCTCGGACATCTCATCAACGAGATCGCCGAACTCACGCACTCCGATCTGCGCGTCAATCCCAACTGGTTCTCCGTTTTCTTCGGATTGCTCGTTGTCGGCTATTTCTGGCAGCTCAACGTAAAGGGGATGCGCGAAACCTCGACCAAGGCGCTGCGGATCATGCAGGTCACCACCGTGATGGTGGCGGCGCTGCTCATCTGGTGCCCACTGACGCTGCTGCTGCGCGGCGGCGTGGAACTCCCACCGGCGCCGGTTCCCTCCAACCTTCAGTTCGACGCGCACTCGCTCGGCTGGCTGCATGGCACCTGGTGGCCGGAATTGGCCTTCGCCGGCATGATCATCGCCTTCGGCCATTCGCTCTTGGCGATGAGCGGGTTCGAGACGTTGGCACAGGTCTACCGCGAAATCGAGCACCCGAAACTCAAGAACCTCAAATGGACGGCCAACACCGTCTGTTTGTACGCGCTGTTCAGCACGGGCCTGATCACGCTGTTCGCCGTGATGATCATCCCCGACGCGGACCGGGTCCGCTACTACGACAACCTGATCGGCGGGCTGTCGATGAGCCTCGCCGGTCCCTACCTGCTGCGCATCGGCTTCCATATATTCGTCGTAATCGTCGGTGTATTGATCCTGTCGGGCGCGGTGAATACGTCGATGATCGGTTCCAACGGAATCCTGAATCGCGTGGCCGAGGACGGCGTCCTGCTTGGCTGGTTCCGCCGCCCGCATAAGCGCTTCGGAACCACCTATCGCATCGTCACGATGATCGCCGTGCTTCAGGCGGCCACGATTCTCGGCAGCCAGGGCAACGTCTATCTGCTCGGGGAGGCGTACGCCTTCGGGGTGATCTGGAGTTTCTTGATGAAGGGGCTCGGCGTGCTCGCGTTGCGCTTCCGGCGCGCCGACCAGGAGTACAAGACGCCGCTGAACTTCCGCGTGGCCGGCCGCGAGATTCCGCTTGGCCTGTTGCTGACCACCACACTCCTGCTGCTGGTAGCGATCGCTAACCTGTTGACCAAGCAAATCGCGACGATTTATGGCGTCTCGTTCACGCTTGTCCTGATGACGCTCTTCACCGTCTCCGAGCGGGTCAACGCGCGCCGGCGCAAAACCGCCGGCCAGGAGCTAGAGGAGTTCAACCTGGAATATGAGCCGCGCGTCGACAGTGGCACGCTGCACGCGCGCCCCGGTTGTGTCCTGGTCTCGGTGCGCGATTACCACCGTATGTATCACCTGAAGAAGATTCTCGAAAAGACGAATCTGCGGCGGCACGACATTGTCGTCATGACGGTACGCCCGATTGAAGCGGGCGCCGCCGAATACGGCCTGACCGACGCGCAACTGTTCAGCGATTACGAACGGGAACTGTTCAGCAGTGTCGTCACCGTGGCCGAAAAGCAGGGCAAGCCGGTGGAACTGCTCGTGGTTCCCGCTGTGGATCCGTTCGACGCGATGGTGCAGGCGGCGGCCCGGCTCCAGGCGGCCCGCCTAGTCACTGGGGTCTCCGAGCGGATGACGTCGGACGAACTGGCGGTTCGCATTGGGCGGGCGTGGGAGAAACTTCCCGAGCCGCGTCACCCTTTCTCGCTGGAAATCATCAGTCCGGACCGCGCCTCCTCGTTCGTGAACCTCGGCCCTCATCCGCCGCGGCTGTGGCCGGAAGATGTCGACCGCCTCCACGAGCTATGGTTGGAGCTGAGCGCCGACGCGCGATTGGGCGCCAAACTGCACCACCGCGATGTCGTCGGCGTCGCGCTGCGCCGCCTCCAAAAGGAACTGGGTTCGGAGAGGGCCGCCGAGGTGGTGGGGGAGATTCTGCGCGAACTGCGGCGGAACTGATCTACTCGGCCGCCGGCTTCGTTTTGCCAAGCACCTCGTTGAACAGCGCCTGTTTCTTGAGGTCGCGCCGCGAGGGAGGGATCTCGCCGTTGCGGAAATCGTGCTCGCCATAGCACGTGCGGCACCGGACCTTCGCCGCCTTCCCATCGAGCAGCGACACGATGACATGGTTGGTGACGCGCTTACACTTCACGCAGTAGTCGTCGATATCGTCCCCGAGGCGGTATTCCTCCATCTCATCTCCGCGTTCGCAATATTGCATGAAGTATAGCGGAAAATTGCCGGCCGTGGCCGAGGGCCGGTTCTCGCGGTCCCACCTATAATGAATTGACATGTCCGAAGCCACCCGCGCCTACGTCGACGAAAACGAGAGCCGCCTGCTGGAAGAATTGTTCGAATTCCTTCGGATCCCGAGTATCTCGACGCTGCCCGAGCACAAGCGCGACGTGCTGCGCGCCGCCGAGTTCGTCGCCGGCAAGCTCGGCGCCGCCGGACTGGAAAACGTCGAGATTATCCCGACCGGCGGCCATCCCCTCGTGTACGCCGACTGGCTCCATGCGCCGGGCAATCCAACCGTCCTTTGCTATGGCCACTACGACGTTCAGCCACCCGATCCGCTGGAACTGTGGGAGTCGCCGCCGTTCGAGCCCACCTTACGCCACGGCAATATTTATGCGCGGGGCGCGGCCGACGACAAGGGGCAGATGTACACCCATATCAAGGCGGTCGAAGCGCTGCGCGCGTGTCACGACCGGCTGCCCTTGAACGTGAAATTCCTGATTGAAGGCGAAGAAGAGATCGGCGGCGGCTCGATCGCGAAATTCGTTCCGGCGAACCGCGACAAGCTGAAGGCCGATGTCGCGCTGGTGTCCGACACGGCTCTGTATGCGGTTGGTATGCCGACACTCTGCATCGGATTGCGCGGTTTGGTTTACATGGAGGTCGAGGCGACCGGTCCCGCTCGCGATCTGCACTCGGGTTTGTACGGCGGGGCAGCGCCGAACGCGGTATACGGCCTGGCGCAACTCCTCGGCAAGGCCAAAGACGCCGATGGCGTGATTCTGATCCCCGGCTTCTACGATGATGTTACCGAACCGGCCGCCGCCGAGATCGAGAGTTGGAAGAACCTGCCCTTCCACGAAGACGATTTCCTGAAGAAGGAAGTGGGCTCGACCGCACTGGTCGGCGAGCCCGGCCGCATGACGCTTGAGCGGCTGTGGTCGCGGCCAACCCTGGAGGTCCATGGCATTGCCGGCGGGTTCACCGGCAGCGGCGCGAAGACAGTAATTCCGGCGAAGGCGACGGCCAAAGTGAGCTTCCGCCTCGTGCCGAACCAGGATCCGGACCGCCTGGTAGCCGCTTTCCGCCAGTGGGTGCGGGACAACACGCCCAAGGGCATGCGGTGCGAGGTGCGGGTTCTGAGCGCCAGCCCCGCGGTCCTCGTGAACCCGGACCACCCCGCCATCCGGGTGGCCGCCCATTGCTTCGCCGGCACGCTCGGGAGTCCCACCGTCTTCACACGCTCCGGCGGATCTATCCCGATCGTCGGCGAGTTCGCGCAGCATCTGGGCATCCCCACGGTTCTGATGGGCTTTGGTCTGCCCGACGACGGTTTGCATTCGCCGAACGAGAAGTTCCGGCTGAGCAACTATTACACCGGCATCACGACCGTTGCTCATTTTTTTGAGCAATATGCCGGCGCGTGAGCCGGCCGGCACAGCGGCCGATCACGTTCTCCGCTCGTCGCTGATCATCTCGGCGGCGGTCGCGATGAGCCGCGTCACCGGTCTGGTCCGCGAGATCCTGCTGGCCCGCCTGTTCGGCGCGAGTGTCGCCTATGACGCGTTTCTGTTGGGCTTCCGGCTGCCGAACCTGGCGCGCGATCTTTTCGCCGAAGGCGCGCTCTCGTCCGCGTTTGTGCCGACGTTCACGGAGTATCTCGCGCGGAAAGGCAAGGAAGAAGCGGCGCGCCTTTCCAATCTGGTAGCCACAGCGACGTGTCTGCTGCTCGGCGTGTTCTGTCTGGCCGGCGTCCTGCTGTCTTCCCAGCTTGTCTCGTTCTTCGCGCCCGGTTTCGCGCAGGTGCCAGGGAAGACGGAACTCGCGACCGGCCTGACGCAGATCATGTTTCCCTTCCTGCTGCTGGTGGCGCTCGCCGCGCAGGTGATGGGCGTGCTGAACGCCCGCAACCGGTTCGCGGTGCCCGCGCTGGCGTCGACGATGTTCAACGTCGGCTCCATCACGATGGGACTCGGGCTTGGCTTCTGGGCGGGCGATTGGTTGGGCATCTCGCCGATCGAGGGGATGGCCTGGGGCGTGGTGCTAGGTGGCGCTCTTCAATTGTTGTGGCAGTTGCCGAGCTTGTCGCGGGAAGGCTTCCCCTTCCGCCCGGCCTTCGACTGGAATCACCCCGGGCTTCGTCACATCTTCGCGCTAATGGGACCGGCCATCCTCGGCGGCGCCGCGGTCCAGATCAACGTTCTGGTCAACACGAACTTCGCCTCGGAGATTGTCGATCCCGTCCGCGGCGCCAATGGTCCCGTGAGTTGGCTGGCCTATGCCTTCCGTTTCATGCAGCTTCCGCTTGGGCTGTTCGGCGTGGCGATCGCCTCGGCTACGCTCCCGGCCATCTCGCGCAGTTTCGCCGCCGACAACCTCGACGAGTTCCGCCAGACCCTCTCCCGGTCGCTCGGCTTCGTCTTCCTGCTCACAGTCCCGAGTTCCATCGGCTTGGCCGTACTCGGCCGCGCGATGATTGCCGCCATCTACGAGGGCGGCCAATTCGATTCTTACGACACCCGCCAGACCGCCATTGCGCTCATGTGTTATGCGATCGGATTGGCGGGCTACTCGGCCATCAAGGTGCTCACGCCGGCCTTCTATACCCTCGGCGACTCGCGGACGCCGATGGTCGTCAGCTTTCTGTCCATCGCGATCAACTACACGGCGGTGTCGCTGCTGCTCGCCCACACCACGCTGGGACATGCCGGTCTGGCCTTGTCCACTTCGTGCGTCGCGATCTTCAACTTCCTGGTGCTCTTCCTGCTGATGCGGCGCCGGATCGGCGGCGTATATGGCAGGGATCTCGCCGAGAGCACGCGGAAGATCGGACTGGCCAGCCTCGCGATGGGCGCGGCACTGACGGCGCTGAGCCGGCTCATCGAGAGCCACCTGCCAGACTCCCGCTGGGCGAGCATAGGCGAGCTGGCGCTGTGCATTCCGGCCGGGCTGGTGGTTTTCTATGCCGTGTGCCGCTGGCAGCGGGTCCCGGAACTCGAACTCGCCACCCGCGCCTTTACCCGCCGTTTTCGCGATACCGGCACACCCGGCGAGATGTAGCGGCGGGTGGGCCACATGCTAGAATCGGGGAAACTCATGAGGCAGGACATCGAGCTGGTGGTGCGTGTCCAGCGACTGGATCTCCGGGCGGCCGAACTCGAGAAAGAGATTGCGGCGCTGCCGAAGTATTTGGCGGGAATCGAACGTACGCTGGAATCCCACCAGCGTAAGCTCGAAGCGGACAAAACCATTCTCGCCGCCAATCAGAAGGAGCGCCGCCAAGTCGAAAGCGACGTTCAGGTGCAGCAGCAGAAAATCTCCAAGCTGCGCGATCAGATGATGTCGGCGAAGACCAACGAACAGTACCGCGCCTTCCAGCACGAGATCCAATACTGCGAGGAGTCCATCTCGAAGCACGAAGACCGGATTATCGAGCTGATGCTCCAGGCCGAGGCCTTGGAGGCCAACGTCAAGCAGACCGAGGCGGCGCTGGCCCGCGAGAAGGAGCAGGTGGCGAAGGAATTGGTCCGCGCCCGCGAACTGGCCGCCCGCGACAAAGAGGAACTGGATAAGAACCGCGCCGAACGGGCCGGCGCGATCGCGCAGGTTAATGCCCCGCTTGTCGCCCTGTACGAGAAGTGCCGCAAGAGGCACCATGGGATCGCCGTATCGGACGCCACCAACGGCCGCTGTTCGGCCTGCCATCTGGACATCCGCCCCGCCATGTTCCAGCAATTGCGCACAAGCGACGAAGTCCTTGTCTGCGAAAACTGCGGCCGCATCCTTTACTACAACCCGCCCGTTTCCTTCGAGAACGAAGTCACCGCGTCGCCTCAGCCCCAGGGCCATGGCACCCGTGTCGACATGACCTGACGCTACGTGGCTGCGTGCAATTCAGCGGCCAGCGCCTTGTGGCCGGAGTAGCAGCCGAGCCGGTCCAGCGTGTTCCGGAAAAACGTCCGGGCCTCAATGTAACGCTCGTCGATCGTGTCCAGGCCACCGAGTTTATGGCCCTTAACGACGATGGGCGAACACTGCTCGTGCGAAAGGTAGCCCCGGTACCCGATCTCATCGCAGGATTGCAGGAAGACTTCCCATGGAAGCGTATCTTTCTCGCTGCCGGGGGTGACCTCTTCCCAACTGTAGGGCGCGCCGCCCACCGTGGCCGACTTCGCCAGCGAGATCGTGTGCGAGTAGACCATCAAGCCCTTCATGGAATGCACGGTCTGGCGAACGAAATCGGGATCGAAGGATTCAAGCAGTGGGAGATCGAGCCCGACCTTCAAACTCTCTACGCCCACCTCCTCGATCATGGCGAGGGTCTCCTCGTTGTTGCCGGTGATCTCCGGGTGCGTCTGGAGCGCGAGTGTAATGCCCTGGTCCCGCGCGTAGAGCGCGACTTCGGTCAATCCCCGCCTCACTTCATGCCATGCTTCGAGGAAATCCTCGTTGCGGGAGACGCGTTTCGACCGCGACTCGAATGCGGGGGCGCCGTACCCCTGGCTGGCGTAGGGGTTTTGGAAGTAACCGTAGAAAGCCGCCAGTACACGAACCACGCCCGCGCCCAAGTCCCGCGCGAGATCGATCGCCGATCGCACGTATAGGATCTCCTTCTCTTGCGGGTAGAGCAGGACGTGGTTGGCCTCCTGGAAATTGGTGCAGCAGACGACTGCCCCGAACTCGATATCCAGTTGCCGCGCCAGGTCTCGGAGCCTTTGGCGCCGGTCCGCGCCGATGTCCATGGGAAATCCGATCGGGCGGTGGGCATACACGCACACGGCGTCGTAGCCGAACCGCGCCGCCCGCGCCATCGCGTCCTCCAGAGTTGTCTGCTCACCGGGCGCGGTGAAGTAGCCTCCATAACCGATGGAATCCAGGCTGAGTTTCATTTTGATTTTCTCCTTTCGACCGCAGCGCCGCCGGGCCGGACCCGGTCGTTGCGCCAGAGCTCGACCTTCGCGGCCCCGTGGTTGCCGCCGAAGAGATCCGGAGCGCCGTCGTTGCCGATGTCGACGATGCGCATGCTGTGCGAGCCGGTGGTAGCCAGCACCTCCTTCGTCCACTTCCTGCCCGCTCCCCCGTTGATGTAGATCTTCACTTCGTCGGGATCGTCGCCCTGCTCCATCTCCGCGGCGGCGACGTCCAGCAGACCGTCGCCGTTGAAGTCCGCAACGCCGACGAAATGATGGACCGCCTCCACATCCGCCTCGATCACGTGCTCGGCCCACGGCTCGCCCTTCGGATCTTCCGGCGCCTCGAACCACGAAACACGCCACGTCTGTCCCTTGAGCTCGGACGGCGCGAGCACGATGTCCAAGCGGCCATCGCCATTGATATCGCCCGCGTCGATGTAGGTATGCGGATGCCACGAAGCTGCGTACACATGCCTTGGCCACGAAGCAATCGTTCCACCGGTGTTCTCGTACCAATTCCCGTTCACGATAATGTCGTGATCCCCATCCCGGTCGACGTCCGCCGCTTTCAGGCCCTCCCCATCGGCGATGTCGAGGGTGCTTTTCTCCCAGGAGACCGGCGTGATCTGCTTGTAGAAGAATAAGGTCTTGCCGCCCGTTCCCTTGAACGCGCCCTGGTTCCTGGCGGCTATGTCCAGCTTACCGTCGCCGTCGAAGTCCGCTACTTCAATGTCGTGCAGCGTGACCTGGTCGATGACGTGTGGTTTCCAGTCCGGATTCCGGTACCAGATCAGCCCATCCTTCGTGATCGCGATGACATCGGGTTTTCCGTCGCGGTCGATATCCCCTACTTCGATATCGGTGCTGATCGCGCGGTTCGCGTCGATCGTCCGCTTGGTCCAAGTGGGGTTCTCGTACCACACCAGGCCGCCGCCAACCCAGCCGCCGACAAGCAGGTCCGTCAGTCCGTCTCCATTGAGGTCCGCCGCGCACTTACCCCAGAGGCGCGAAGGACCTTCGGCGTCGATTACGACGTGCGTGAAAGGCACGGACAACCGTTCATCCGGGGGCTCAGCGGAGGCGTGCCATAGCAGCGCCACCGTGACGATGAGCGCGGGGACGGCAACGCGGCCATACGGCTCGAAAGCGCGGCGAATCAGCATACAGCTACGATATACCGGCGGGCGGGGCGAGTGGGGCTCTCCGGCTGGGCGCCTTCGCCTGGTACCGCGGATAGCGCTGGACGTTGTGGAGGCGGAGCGGCGCCGTCGAGCGGGTGAGCGTAGGGATTCCGATGCATCCGGCCGCCCGGCGGGATTCGTCTTTGTTGCGCACACCTGTCCGTGGCATGCCGCGGCCGGCAGGTGTTGGAGTGGAAGATTC
>CAYPUQ010000231.1:0-10279 GCA_964413655.1 uncultured Solibacteraceae bacterium
TCACCGACCGACAACCTCGATTGAATCCGCCATGCAACCGAGCCATTCCGGCGCCGTCGTGGCTCTTGCGGGGACAATTTCCGCGACCGGTTTCCCAAAGCGAGTCATTCGGACTGGAACGCGAGTCCGCCGAACATTCTCCAGAACACCGAGGCATGTCGCCTTGAATTTTGAGATCGCGATTTCCTTCATACCCTGCCTGTACCATGATCGTTGACCATGGTCGAAGCACCGATCCGATTTGCCGCACCCCCCCTTCACCACCGCCCGCTCTTCCGCGTTACCCTCGAAAAATATGTCCGATCCATCCATCTTGCAGCCGCTGGGCGGCTATCGTTTTCTCAAGGGCGGTTCGCCTTATTCGGCCGGGGCCGTTGCCGAGCCGGGTCTCCGCATCCACCGTGCGCAGTTGCCCCGGCCGCTTTCCCTCTCGGAGGGCTTCGCCCGTATCCGCGAGCGCCTCGACGCCCTGGGCCGGCCGCCGCAGGCACTCTGCGCCATCGAACTGCGCTCGCCCGCGCCATTCACCTACGACGGTTTCGGCGACTTCAACCGGCAATACGTCGAACTCCTCAAGTCCTTCGCGCTTCATGTCGACGGCATCAACCCGGTCGCCCGAACTAATGTAGCCCCGGACTACAACGCTCCCACCGAACCCGGCATCCATGCCTTCTGCTACACGGTTCCGGGTACGGCGGAGATCGCCGACTTTGTGGTCGCGGGTGGCGGCGAGATTCCCGGTGACGCCCGAGGTCCCGAGGCAATCATCCGCCTCGGCGACACGAGCCCCGAGGCCATGGCGGACAAAGCCGCTTTCGTGATGGGCCTGATGCGCGAGCGCCTCGACGGTCTCGGCGTCCAGTGGACACACGCCACCGCGACGCGTGTGTACTGCGTTCACGATATCTACGCTCTGATGCCGCCAGTACTCCATGAAGTCACCGATCCGGTTGTCGAATGGCACTACTCCCGGCCGCCCGTCATCGACATCGAATTCGAAATGGATGTCCGGCGCACCGCCACCGAGCACACGCTATCATGAAGCATTCCGCTCCATCATGAAGCGTTGGGGTCTGCTGTTCCTGTTAACCTGCCTCCCGGCCACGGCCGAGTTCCCTTCGCTCGACCGCCTCTTCTCGCGGCCGTTCCTGTGGGGCACGTCTCCCACTGGTATTGAATGGTCGCGACAGGGTCACACGCTCGCATTCCTGTGGAATGCCGAAGGACGCCGCTTTCAGGATCTCTACGCCTACCACCCGGATTCGCGGCGGCTTGTCCGCCTCACCGACCACGAAGCTTTTGAAGACGACCTGCTGAAAACCCAGGAGGAGAAGGACGACCGCCGCAGCCAGTACCTGATGCCTCGCGAGGGGCTCACCGGCTTCGCGCTCTCCGACGACGGTACGAAAGCAGCCTTCGCTTATCGCGGCGAACTTTGGGTAGTTCCTACTGACGGGAAGGAGCAGCCGTTGCGTCTCACCCGAACCAAGGCCGCCGAGTCGAACCCGCGCTTCTTCCCCGATGGAGAACGCCTGGCCTTTACGCGCGACGGACAGATACACACCCTCAATCTCAAGACTGCCCAACTCTGGCAGGTCACCGGCGGCGAAGAGGCGCAAGGCAGCATTACCGGGTGGACGCTCGCTCCGGACGGTGAGCGCTTTGCGGTCATCGTCCGCAAGGACCGTCCCCGCCAGCAGGTGTTGCCGAACTACTCCGGAAGGTTCGTCGCCGCCGAGTCCCTCCCTCGCGGCGTCGCCGGCGACGAGCCACTCGCCTATTCTCTTTTCCTCATTCCCGCCGAAGGGGGCGACACAAAGACCGTCGAAACTGGCACGCTCGGCGACAAGATTTGGCCCTCCAGTCCCGAATGGTCGCGCGACTCCTCGAAGATTCTAATGCGCGTCGTAGACGCCTCTACTAAGAAGCAGCAGCTTGTCGTGATCGACGCCTTGCGCGCCGAGGGCAAGGTTGTTTTCGAAGAGGAAGACCCCGCCTGGGTCTACTGGTCCGAACATGGCTGGTCGCCCGATGGCAAGTGGATTTGGTTCCTCAGTGAGCGCGACGGCTGGTCGCACCTCTACAAGCTCCCCGCCGACGGCGGCGAGCCCGTTCAACTCACTCGCGGCAATTACGAACTCAACCCCGACCGCCTCACTGAACAACCCCAGTGGATCGGCGATTGGATCTACTTCACCTCCACCGAAGAAGGACCTTCCGAGCGCCACTTCTATCGCATCGCGCCCGACGGCACGCGCAAGCAGAAGCTGTCGAGCAGGCCCGGCCTGAACACCGGCCGCGTCTCCGAGGACGGGCGCTTCACCGCGATGCTCATGGCCGATTTGACGAACCCGTTCGACGTCTGGGCCGGGGACCACCGCGTGACGCAGTCGCCGCTGCCAGAGTTCTACAAACAGGATTGGCCCGAGACTGTTTTCATCCAGTTTCCCACGCGCGGCGACGGCAAATCGGTCCACGCCAAAATGCTCCTACCGCCCGGCTACAAGCTCGACGACAAAAGCCGGAAGTGGCCCAGCGTCTTCTTCATCCACGGCGCTGGATACGCCACGAGCGTATTGAAGCAATGGGGCAGCTATCACGAGGTCCGCTTCGCATTCAATACGTGGCTCGCCAACCAGGGTTACGTCGTGATGGATCTCGACTACCGCGGAAGCTCCGGCTACGGGCGCGATTGGCGCACGGATGTCTACCTCCACCTCGGCGGGCGCGACCTCGACGACGTTCTCGGCGCAGTCGATTACATGGCCACGCTCGGCAACATCGACATGGACCGGTTGGGCATCTGGGGCGTCAGCTACGGCGGCTTTATGACCAACATGGCGATGTTTCTCGTGCCTGATGCGTTCAAGGCCGGTGCGGCTTGGGCGGCGGTGAACGACTGGGAGAATTACAATCCCTGGTACACCACGCAGCGCCTGGAAACGCCGCGGCGGAATCCCGAATCGTATCGCCGCAGTTCACCGATCACTTACTCGCGCGGGCTGAAGAATCACCTGCTGATGATTCACGGCATGGTCGACAGCAACGTCCTCTTCCAGGACGCCGTCCAGTTGACCGAAAAGCTCCTCGCCGAGGGCAAGCATTTCGATCATTTCTACTACCCGCAGGAAGACCACGGCTTCGTGCGCGACGAAACCTGGCGCGATGCCTTCCGCCGCACCGCCGAGTGGTTCGAACGGCACCTCAAATGACGCTGCCGCCCGTCTATCCCATCCTCGACTTGGCAACTCTCGAACGGCGGGGCGTCGGGCCGGTGGAAGCCACCGAAGCCCTGCTCGAAGGTGGAGCGCGCATTCTCCAGTGGCGCGACAAGCGCCCGCCCACTCGCCGGACGTTCGAACTTGCCCGACGGGTGGCGGAACTCTGCCGGCAAGCGAGCGCATCGTGGATCGTCAACGATCGCGCCGACCTCGCACTGATGCTCGACGCCGGAGTCCACCTCGGGCAAGACGATCTCTCCGTCGAAGCCGCCCGCCAGGTCCTCGGTGAGCGGCCTTTGATTGGCTTTTCCACACACAACCGCGCGCAGTTTGCGGCGGCCGATCGCGAACCGGCGGACTATTTGGCTGTTGGCCCCATTTTCGGCACCGCCAGCAAGGAGAATCCCGACCCCGCTCTCGGCGTCGAAGTTCTGCGCGAACTGCGCCCGTTGAGCGCAAAGCCGATGGTTGCGATCGGCGGGATCACCCACGAAAATGCCGCATCCGTCTTCGCCGCCGGTGTGGATTCGGTCGCGGTGGTCGGCGATCTCTACCCCGAGCCTTGTACACGCCAGGCAATTCGAAACCGGATGGAAGAATGGCAGCGACTGAGCAGTCATTAACCCAACCCGGCCTCCGCAAGAGCCTCGGCCTTCT
The DNA here is from genome assembly GCA_964413655.1 of uncultured Solibacteraceae bacterium. GTDB lineage: Bacteria > Acidobacteriota > Terriglobia > Bryobacterales > Bryobacteraceae > CAYPUQ01. The sequence continues at coordinate 3,879 of CAYPUQ010000231.1, forward strand.
CGACGCGACAACCATCGTCATGGGATCGATGATCGGTTCCGGCGTTTTCATCGTCGCCGCTGACATCGCCCGCCAAGTGCAATCGCCGGGCCTGATGCTCATGACGTGGTTGGTGACCGCGCTGCTCACGCTTACCGCCGCGCTCAGTTATGGAGAACTCGCCGCCGCCATGCCCCACGCCGGCGGCCAGTACGTCTATCTGCGTGAAGCCTTCGGACCGCTGTGCGGCTTTCTCTACGGCTGGACGCTGTTCACGGTCATCCAGACTGGCACCATTGCCGCCGTCGCGGTTGCATTCGCTAAGTTCACCGGCGTGCTGGTTCCATGGTTTAGCGCTGGGAACCAAGTTCTGCCCGGCGTCAACTCGCAGCAGTTGCTTGCGATCGGGCTGCTGGTCTTCCTGACGTGGGTCAACACCCGGGGTGTGCGCGAGGGCGCGCTGGTGCAGAACGTCTTCACCATTACGAAAACATTCGCGCTACTCGGCCTTATCGCGATCGGCGCGCTCTACGCGCGGCCCGAGGCCATCGATCGAAATTTCGGCGACTTCTGGGGCGGCGCGAAGTGGGGCTGGGCTGCCATCCAACTGACGGGTGTGGCGATGGTCGGCGCACTCTTCTCCTCCGACGCCTGGAACAACGTCACTTTTATCGCTGGCGAGATTCGCAACTCGCGCCGCAACCTGCCTCTGGCCCTCGCGCTCGGCGTCGGCATCGTCAGCCTGCTTTACCTCGCCTGTAATACGGTCTACCTGATGGCGCTGCCCATCGAGGGGATTCAAACGGCCGCCGAGGATCGTGTCGGAACCGCCGTGGCGGCCGCCGCGCTCGGCCCCGTCGCCGTGCAGTTGATGGCCGTCGCCATCATGATCTCCACGTTCGGCTGCGTTAACGGAATGACCCTCGCCGGCGCCCGCGTCTACTACGCCATGGCCAAGGACGGGCTCTTCTTCCACCGCGTCGCGGCCGTGCATCCCACCCGGTTCACCCCTGTCGCGAGTCTCGCCGTCCAGTGTCTCTGGGCCTGCGTGCTGACCTTGAGCGGCTCCTATAGCGATCTGCTGGACTATGTTATATTTGCCGTTTTGCTGTTCTACATCCTGACGATTGCGGGCATTTTTGTTTTACGCCGCACGCGCCCGGAGATGGAACGGCCTTATCGAGCCTGGGGTTACCCCGTTCTGCCGATGCTTTATATCGCTCTGGCCGGCCTCATCGAAATACTTCTGCTGCTCTACAAGCCGAGGTACACTTGGCCCGGCCTGATCCTCGTCCTGTTAGGAATTCCCGTCTATTACCTGTGGCGTAGAAAAGAGGCCAAGGCATGAGTCTTTTTCGGACCAAACCGATCGAGAAGATCCTCGGTGAGGCGGAGGCTACTGAGCACACGCTCCGCCGGACCCTGTCGGCAGGAGCGTTGGTGTCGCTGGGCATCGGCGCCATAATCGGCGCCGGGCTCTTCTCGCTCACCGGGATCGCCGCCGCCGAACACGCTGGCCCGGCCATTGCGCTGTCGTTCCTGCTGGCCGCGTTCGGCTGCGCGTTCGCCGGGTTTTGCTACAGCGAGTTCGCCACGATGATCCCCATCGCGGGCAGCGCCTACACCTACTCCTACGCCACAATGGGCGAACTGATCGCTTGGATCATCGGTTGGGACCTCGTGCTCGAATACGCCGTCGGCGCCGCCACAGTGTCGATAAGCTGGTCGGCTTATGTGGTCAGCATCTTTCACGACCTCGGCATCGACCTGCCGCCGGCGGTGATCGCCTCACCCTGGCAGCCCGTCCAGTTGCCCGACGGCTCAATGGTCCACGGCATTGTCAACCTGCCCGCGGTGTTCATCGTCTGCGCGATCTCTCTGCTGCTGATCAAGGGCATTAAGGAGTCCGCGTCGGTCAACAACGTCATGGTGGTTTTGAAAGTCGCCGTCGTCATCGTCTTCATCGGCGTCGGCGTTTGGTACATCAACCCCACCAACTACACCCCCTACATTCCCGAGAACACCGGCAAGTTCGGCGAGTTCGGCTGGAGCGGTATCATCCGCGCCGCGGGGATCATCTTTTTCGCCTACATTGGGTTCGACGCCGTTTCGACCGCCGCCCAAGAGGCGAAGAACCCGCAGAAGGACATGCCGATCGGCATCATCGGGTCGCTGCTGATCTGCACGGTCCTCTACATCGCTTTCTCCTCGGTGATGACCGGCATCGCCAACTACAGCGAGTTCAGAGGCGCTGCCGCGCCGGTCGCGATCGCCATCGCCAAGACGCCTTACGGATGGCTGCAAACCGCCATCAAGTTCGCCATCGTCTGCGGTTACACTTCGGTCATCCTCGTCATGCTGCTGGGCCAATCGCGCGTCTTCTTCACCATGTCGAAGGACGGCCTGCTGCCCGGCTTCTTCTCGGCCATTCACGAACGCTTCCGCACCCCGTGGCGAACGAACATGCTGTTCCTCGTCTTCGTGAGCTGCTTCGCCGCATTCTTCCCGATCTCAGTGGTCGGCGAGATGACCAGCATCGGCACCCTGTTCGCTTTCGTCGTCGTCTGCGCCGGCGTCCTCGTGATGCGCAAGACCCGTCCCGACGTGAAGCGGCCCTTCAAGACGCCGTTCGTGCCCTACATCCCAATTCTCGGCATCGTGGTAAACCTGCTGCTGATGTTCGGCTTGGGTTGGAGTAATTGGCTGCGCCTGCTGGCTTGGCTCGCGCTTGGGCTGATTTTCTACTTCACCTACGGCCGCAAGCACAGCCATCTCTCGAAGCAGGCGGGTTGATTGGAGCCGCTGGGCTGAAGAACGGGGGCGGGCCGCGTCAATCCCCGTGGAACGTTCGCTGGATCAAGGACCTTCCACTTGGATATACTCCGAGCCGGAGGGCTCCGTCGATGCGGCTGTGCTGGCTGATTGTGTTGTTCTCGGGCGCGGGTATCGCGCAAGAGCAGTCTATCTTCCGTAACCCGACCGTCAATCGGACCCATATCGTCTTCGAACATGCCGGTGACCTCTGGAGCGTGCCGCGCGCCGGCGGCCAAGCTGTACGGCTCACGGCCGGCCCCGGAGTCGAGAGCGACCCGATGTTCTCGCCCGACGGCAAATATGTCCTTTTCACGGGAGAATACGACGGTAACGTTGATGTGTACGCGGTCCCGGCGGGCGGCGGGGTGCCGAAGCGCCTGACGTGGCATCCAGCGCCGGATCGCGCCCTTGGCTGGACGCCCGACAGCAAGCGTGTGTTGTTTGCCTCACCACGAACGAGTTACTCCCGGTTCGACGAGTTGTTCACCCGGTCGCTGGACGGTGGGCCGGAGGAAAAGCTGCCATTGCCGATGGGATTCGAGGGTGCCCTGTCACCGGACGGGCGGAGAATCGCATACGTGCCGATGATGCGCTCCTTCACCGTTTGGAAGCGTTATCGCGGCGGCCGTGCGACCCCGGTTTGGATCGCAGATTTGGCAGACTCGAAGATCGAGAAAGTCCCGAGCACCGGTTCCAATGATTTCTGCCCGATGTGGGCCGATGGCAAAGTGTGGTTCCTGTCGGACCGCGAAGGGCCGGTCACTTTGTTCAGCTACGATCCGCGAACGAAAAGAGTCGCGCGGGCCATCGAGAACAAAGGAATGGATTTCAAATCCGCGTCCGCCGGGCCGGACGCCATCGCCGTCGAGCAGTTCGGCACGATTCACCTATTCGACTGGAAGGCCGGGAAACTCAACGCTGTCAGGATCACCGTCAGCGGCGACATGCCCGAGTTGCGCGAACGGCTTGTGAAGGTGGAGTCGCGCCTGCGTAACCCCTTTCTTTCGCCGAACGGAGCGCGGGCGGTCTTCGAGGCACGAGGTGAAATCGTGACAGTGCCGGCCGAAAAGGGTGATCCACGGAACCTGACGAACACACCCGGCGTGATGGAGCGTGACCCGGCCTGGTCGCCAGATGGAAAGTCGGTCGCTTATTTCTCGGACGAGAGTGGCGAGTACCAGCTTCACATCGTTCAGCAGGACGGCAAGGGGGAGACGGTAAAGATTGATCTTGCGCAGAGTCCGACGTTTTACGCGTCTCCGCGATGGTCGCCGGATAGCAAAAGGATCGCCTATGCCGACGCAACCCAGTCGCTGTGGTACGTGGACATCGAGAAGAAGCAACCGGTCCACGTGGACCGTGAAACTTACTACGGCCGGTTCCTTGTTCCGTCCTGGTCGCCGGATTCGAAATGGCTGGCCTATGCAAAACGGCTGCGCAATTATCTCGGCGCGATCCACCTGTATTCCGTGGAGGAGGCCAAGGTCACCCAGCTTACCGACGGGATGAGCGATGCGCACCATCCGGTTTTCGACAAGGACGGCAAGTATCTCTATTTCACGGCGTCGACCGATTCCGGCGCCTCCCTGCAGCCGGATATCCATTCCTTCTCGCGGCCGGTGACGCGCAGCGTCTACCTGGCGGTGCTCAGCAAGACCGACCCCTCGCCGCTGGCTCCCGAAAGCGACGAAGAGAAAGCCGCCGAGGAAAAAAAGCCGGAATCGCCGAAGCCGGAAGCGGCAAAGCCGGCCGCCGAAGCGGAGCAGGTCGAGGTGAAGATCGACTTCGACAACATTCTGCAGCGCGTGCTGGCCTTGCCCATGCCTCCGCGGCGCTACTCCGCGCTGCTGGTGGGGAAGGCGGGAACCTTGCTGGCGATCGAGACGCCCGCTCCAGCGCCCGGCGCCCCAACGCGTGAGACCGTTCATCGATACGATCTCAAGGCCCGGCGGTCCGATGTCGTTATCGGCGGCGTGAACGATTTCCGGATCGCACACAACGGCGAAAAGACCCTGTACCGCCAGGACAACAAGTGGACGATCGGAACGCTGCGGCCGATACCCCCGGCAGGCGGGCCGGCTCCGCCAGCGCCGCCTCGCGAAAGCAGCCAGGGCGCCAACGTCTTGAAGACGGCCGAGATTGAAGTGCGAATCAACCCGCGGGATGAGTGGACTCAGATGTATCACGAGGCATGGCGCATACAGCGCGATTTCTTTTACGATCCCGGCTTGCACGGTCTGGACCTCGCGGCAGCGCGGAAGAAGTACGAGCCTTATGTGGCCGGCGTCGCCTCACGCCGCGATCTGAATCATGTCTTCGCTGACATGATGGGCGAAGTTTCGGTAGGGCATCTCGGCGTCTTTGGCGGCGAGACGCCGGAGGTGAAGCGCGTCCAAACCGGGTTGCTTGGCGCCGATTACGAGGTAGCCAACGGCCGCTATCGCATCCGGCGCATCTTCAACGGCGAGAATTGGAATCCGGAGATGCGCGCCCCGCTCACCCAGCCGGGCGTCAACGTCAATGCCGGCGACTACCTGCTGGCGGTTAACGGCCGCGACCTCAGCGCGAACGATAACCTGTACAGCTTCTTCGAAGCCACGGCCGGAAAGCAGACTGTTCTTCGCGCCGGGCCGAACGCGAACGGCGACGGCGCTCGCGACGTAGTGGTAGTACCCGTTCCGTCGGAACAAGGGCTGCGGAATCTCGCCTGGATTGAGGACAACCGGCGCAAAGTCGACCAGGCGACCAGCGGACGTGTCGCTTACATCTACATGCCCGACACCTTCTTCGGCGGCTACGCGAACTTCAACCGGTACTTCTTCGCGCAGGTGGACAAGGAGGCCGCCATCGTCGACGAGCGCTTCAACGGGGGCGGCATGCTGGCCACCGATATCGTCGAAATGCTGAACCGGCGGCGGCTCAGCCACGTCGCGACGCGATACGGTTTGGACGAGGTGCAGCCGCAGGGCGCGATCTTCGGACCGAAAGTAATGCTGATCAACGAATTGGCCGGTTCGGGCGGCGACGCGATGCCGTGGTACTTTCGCCGTGCGGGCACCGGCAAGCTCATCGGAAAGCGGACTTGGGGCGGCTTGGTGGGCCGGGCCGGTGTCCCACCCTTAATGGACGGCGGCATAGTGACGGCGCCAAGTTCGGCTGTGTGGGATCCGGCGACGTCCAAGTGGATCGCCGAGAACGTGGGGGTCGAACCCGATATTGAGGTCGAACATGATCCCGAGCATGTCCGTCAGGGGCGCGATCCGCAGCTTGAGCGGGCCGTCGAGCTAATTTTGGCCGAAATCGGCAAGCAGCCGCCTGCCGCCCCGAAACGTCCACCGTTTCCGAATTATCACAGGACGGGTGGCCCGCCCGGCCCGGACACGGCCAACGCCACGCGACGCTAACGCTCAGGCTGCCGCGTAGGCCGGTGGTACATAAACGCACCGGGGATCCGGCGCCAGATAGTCGCCCGTCAGTGCGTATGCTCGGGAGCGCGAGCCACCGCAGAGGTTGCGGTACTCGCACGCACCGCACTTGCCTTCCAGGTTGGACGAGTCGCGCAGGATCTTGAACAGCGGCGCCTCTCGATAGACGGCCCGCAACAGGTT
>CAYPUQ010000232.1:0-10260 GCA_964413655.1 uncultured Solibacteraceae bacterium
GATACTTAAGTTTTGTCGAATGCCTATAAATACTTTTTCTGACGGTCAGAAACCTAGATGGACAGGGAATTTTCGTCGTATCTTTCCTTAATCCTAAGGGTTGGGGTCTGCTCGCGCTTACCGCAACATTTTTCCATACGGAGAACAACGATCAAGTCGGGCTTCGTGATCAAGGTCGACAGACTCGGTCGGCCGGCATCGATGAGGCACGCACACTTGGAACGATGCTGTTGTAGAGCTATCCCGAAGTACTCGACGGAAGATCGGAATCAGTGATCCGGGAGGCTCTCGGTGAGTATTCACGGGCGAGCCGCACCGCGTGGTTGATGGGCAGCACTCGTACCTCCTTGACTCGCGAGGAGGTCGGAGACGGCCTTCAGCGTGCAGACCAACTGTCACGCGCAGCCGCAGAGCGTATGGCACAAGCACTGAGCCAAATCCCCAGTCTAATCCGATTGTCCGACGAGCCCCCGCCACCACTCGTCCGCACACTAATATTACTGTGTTATAAAACATTGACGCCAGACAATTTCCAGCGACGTACCCTGGAGAAGCGTGGTGGACATTCCTGCATTTAGTGGGCGGCCGGGTTAAGGGCGGCGGGCGATGGGGCCATTTTGGCGGGGCCACCCTTCGCTGAATTTTCGCGTCGTCTTTCCCTCTTGTCCCATCGTCTCGGAACGGTCCTCGCTGTCAAGGGTTCGCTTCGCCGCGCCCAACAACGGCGCGCCCTTGACAGCTCCGGGCCGTCCCGAAGAAACACATTCCTGACAAGAGGGAAAGGCTCATTTTGAAAAGCTCTGGCCGCGGGACCACTTCGCCGCCCAAATGGCCCCCTTTTTCGCCGCCAAGCGGCTTCAGCGCCAAGGGTTTGAAATGAAATATCGGTCCTTGGACGCGTCCGCCGCGCGGGCGCGCGAATCGGACGTCGTGGTCGCCTACGCCGCGCCCCGCGTCAGCGACGCGCGCGAGTACCGCACGGCGTATGTCGTTGGAGCCGACGGAGCGTTGTTGACAACGCACGACCAGCTTTCCGCGTCCCCGCCGATTGCGGCCGGAGGCTCGCTCTCCTCGATGTGGTGATGTGGTTCCATGTACGCGGTGTTCCGGCGGTGGTCAGCGTCGGCCGTGACGCGTCGTGGAACGAAGTCGCCGAACTGGCGGCCGTGGCCGGAGCGCGGCTGCATATCAACATCGCCGCGGAAGATGTTCCCGGCAAGGAAGCGGCGCTCAGGCGCCGGCAAGCCGGGGCAGCGCTCGCGTCGTTCATGACCCTCCCGGTGATGGTGAACCGCGCGGGTCGCGGCGCGGGGCACTCAGCGATTGGGACGATCTCACCGCCCGCGAAGAGACCCGCGCGGAACTCCGCGGCCTTCCCCGTCCGGACTCCGGCCCGGTCCTTGTCTATTCCGCGTTCTCCGCGAACCTGGCGGCCGAGTCCGCCGAGGCTCCCGATCTTCTCGTCGTCAAGCGGCGCGTGCCCGGCAGGAACGGCCACTACCCGTTGCGGACGGCTCGTTTTCATCCGGCGATGGATGGGGCTGGCACGTCTTCAGCGCGAAGCTGTTGTCGCAGCGGTAAACGATCTCCCCGGCAGGCGTCGTGGCGCCGCACTCGCACTCCGCGGTGGATACTCGTGGACCCCTTGGTACGGGGCTTGCGGGACCCGGCGGCCCCTTATCACTCCGCCTGCAGTGCACGCGCCGGGTCAACCCTCACCGCCGCCAGCGCTGGGGCTATGCAGGCGAGCAGCGCCGCAAGACCCAGTGTCACCGTCGTCGCCGCGAGCATCCACGGATTGCCGGCCTCCACTCCGTAGAAGAAGCCCTCCAGCCCGCGCGCGGCCAGCAGCCCGATCACGAGGCCCGCTGCCACGCCGGCCACCATCAACACCCCGCCGTAACGAATCACGCTCGCCACCACCGACCCCGGAGTCGCACCCAACGCCATCCGCACGCCGATCTCGCGCCTGCGCTCAGCCACCATCAGCCCGGTCACGCCCGCAATGCCGACCACCGCGATCAGGATGCCGAGCCCACCGAAGACCGCCAGCAGCCGGGCCAGCAGCGTCTCGCGCGACCGTCCATCGTCGAGAAGCTGCCGGGCCAGCCGGAACTCCGGCGGCGGCAGCGCCGGATCGACGCCGCGCAGCGCAGCTTGCAAGGCCGGCAGCATCGTTTCCGGAACGGTCCAGGTCCGGATCGCAAAGGTGACGTGCCTGCCGAGCGCCGGATACTCCGCGTACTGCGAGTACGGGCGGTAGACCTCCGGCAGCGGATCGTCCCGCAAGCCGCTCTGACGCGTGTCGCCGGCTACTCCGACAATCTCCTCCCATTCAGCGTTGCGATTCGGTTTCACACGTTTCCCGACGGCATCCGCGCCCGGCCAGAACTTCTTCGCGAGCGTCTCGTTTACCACCACCACGCGGCGTGGGGTCCAGTCTTCAGCGCCGCTGAACGCCCGCCCGCGCACGATCGGAATCCCCATTGCCTCAAAGTAGGCGCCCGTCACGTTTTTGGTGTGAGAAAACTCTTCGTTACCCGGTTCCGGTTCGGGATGTCCTTCGGGAAACACCATCCACCCGGCCTGCGGCCCGCCCAGCGGCAGGACCGACGCCGTCACGCCCACCGCCGCGATTCCGGGCGTCTCGCGCAGCGCCTCCGTGGCCCGCTGTAGGAATGCGGCCTTTCGCTCGTAGTTGCTGTAGCGGGCCGGCGGCAAGTGGTAATCCAGGAAAGCAAGGCCATTAACCTCGAATCCGGCAGGAACCCGCTCGATCTTCTGGAGGCTCGCCAGCATCAGTCCGAACCCGTGGACCAGCACGGTCGCCAGCGCGATCTTCGCTGCCACCAGAACGGCCATCGCCCGCTGCTTTCCACGATTCCCGGTAGTCCCGCGCGTCGTTGTCCGCATGCACGTCTGCGGGTTGGCCTTCGCAAATAGCAACACCGGCAGCGTTCCGAGCAGCGCCGTGACGCCCGCGCCGGCCGCCAGCGAAATCAGGAAGGGCCAGTTCAGCCAACTCAGTTCGGCCAACCGCGGCACGGGCACTCCGGCGGCGTCGCGGAGCGTATGCAGCGTCCAGGCGGCCAGCGGCGCTGCCAGCGCCGCCCCGATCACCGCCAGCACAAGGCACTCGGAAAGGAGTTGGCGTGCCAGCCGGCCCCGCCCGGCACCCAGCGCCGCCCGCAAGCCGAACTCGCGCTCGCGTTTCACTCCGTCGGCTAACAGCAGACTACCGATACCCACCGCCGCCATCAGGAAAACGCAAACCACCGCACCCCAGAGGAATAGCAGCGAAGTCCGCGCCGCGCCTGCGATCATCACCCGCGCCGGCCGCACCATCGCGCCACAATCGGCGTGGCTTTCCGGAAAGTCCCGCGCCAAGTCCCGCTGCAAGGCCGCCAGTTCGCGCTCGGCGCCAGCCGCCGTCACGCCGGGCTTCAGTTTTCCGATCACCGCGAGCCGTCGCGTCCGCGGCTCACGCAACTCTGGCTGCCGGTCGAACCGGATCGGTGTCCACAACTCGCTCCAGCCGAGCAGTTCCACTCGCGGCAACGGCGGCATTACTCCGGCCACCTCGCGAAGCTGTCCATTCACTCGAACCGTCTGCCCGATGATCGACTCGCTGCCGCCGAACCGCCGCTGCCATAAGCCGTGGCTGAGGACCACCACATCGCGGCCACCGGCTCCGCAGTCTTCCGGCAGCAGGCCGCCCCCGCGAACCGGCCGCGCGCCGAGGACACGGAAGTATTCGCAGGTCACCGCGGCACCGCTGGCGCGCTCCGGATACTCGCCGCTTTCGATCTCGAACTCGGCCAACAGGTTGACCGCGGCAATCTCCTCAAACGCAGACTGCCGCTCGCGCCAGTATGTCAGACTGCGGTAAGACACGTTGCGAATCCGGTCGCCAAGCGTTTCGTTAATCGCCGCGACGCGATCGCCAGCGGGGAAAGGAAGCTCATTCAGCAGGACGGCGTGCACCAGCGACGTGGTTGCGCCGGCCGCGCCGAGACTCAGCGCCAGCACGAGCAGAATCGACACGCTTAACAGCGGTCTGCGCCGGCTCCGCCGCATCGCCTGCCGAAATTCGGTCGTCAGGAATAACCTCCAGCGGGGCGGGTTCGAAGTTTCGATTGTAGCAGGACGATATCTTTGCCTGGCTGGACAGCCGCCGAGGAGGCCGTGACGATTGGCTTGCCGCTCCGCGCAGACGGTCAGCGGGTTGGCTTGGCCGCCTTCCGCTCCTCAAGTTCCCGTTTTTGCAGTTCCTCCTCCCGCTCCTTCCGCAGCTTCTCCAGTTCCTCGGGAGTAAACCGCCTGCGGGGCTGAGGAGGCACGGGCTTCGCACTCACGACTTCGCGAAGGACAGCCAGGATTTGATCCTTCTTCGCTAGGTCCACCGCCATGCGTTGGTGCTTGCCTTCCACCGACTCCAAGAACCGCATGCCGCCATCGTCGAGCACCTCGATCGAACCGGAGGAGATTTGGAAGAATCCGGTGCCTGGCCTAACGGCGTACAGTACCGCCGCCAGGTCCTGCGCCTGCGTGTCGTAGGGCATCGGCCCGGCGGAGCGATAGAAGTCAACGACCGGATGGGCGTTCGTCCAGGCGAAGTCCTGTTCGATGCATGCGCCGGGATAGGGCAGTGCTTCCCCGACGTCGCGCCCGCAAAACACAATTGGCGAGGGCCACTCGGCCAGCACCCGGCGCATTGCCGCGACGTCCTGCTTGCACTCCGAGACGATCGTAGTCCGCACCTTGGCCTTGATCAGGTCCGGGGTACCCGCATAGTCGAGGATGCGCGCCAGGTAAGTCGCCGGGGCGCTCAGCACCACCGCTACCCAGCCGTCCTCGAAATAGGCGAGCGAGTTCCGCATCAGCGCGGTCACTTCCGCCGTGTCGCTCACCCGCCGCATGCCAGTCTTGTAGAGCGGTTCACCCTTTTCATCCACCCGCTTGAATACCGCCTTAACGGGGGCCGGATCGGGCGGCAAGGGTCTGTCCGCGGCCAAGCCGATTGGAAGAACACGGTTGGCGTTGGGCAGCGGTCCGAGTTGGTAGAAACGGAATACCGCGTCGGCGAAAGCGGCGGCGCCGAGACTGTTTTCAGTTACCGCGATCGACGCCACCCGCGACTCGCGCTTTCCCTCCAACCCGTACAAAAAGGCCAGCGTCAGCGCGGCGTCGGGCCGGCTCAGCGTCGTGTTGTAGACCACACCCGTAACTGGCGGGCGTCCGCGGAACTGCATAACAGCCCTAGCTGAGACTCAACCCGGCGAGTTGGCCCGTCGAGTCGCCGATGTGATCGGCGCGGACACCCATCCGCTGCGCCATGGTCGCGAAGAGATTCGTCACCGGTGTCTCACGCTGGTAGATGATGTGCCGGCCCGGCGTGAAGAACTTCCCGCCGCGTCCCGCGAGGATCGTTGGCAATTCGTCGTGCAGGTGCTGGTCGCCGTCGGAGAGCCCGCTTCCGTAACAGATCATCGAATTGTCGAGCAGGTTCGAATCGCCCTCTTTGCGGTCCTTGGCTTCCGCAGGAACGCGGCGAACAGCTTCACGTGATACGTGTTGATCGCCGAGATCTTGTCGAGCAGCACCGGATTCATCTGGTGATGGGTGATCGGATGATGGCTATCCGGGATGCCGATTTCCGGATACGGACGGTTGGACCCCTCGCGGCCCACCATAACCGTCGCCACGCGCGTCAGATCGGCCTGGAATGCGATAAATAGCATGTCGGTCATCAACCGGAAGTAGTCGCCGAAGTCCGCCGGAACGCCGAACGGCTTCTCCATTCCGGGGTCGATGGTCATGCCGTCTTTCCCGGCTTTCTCCACCTGTCGCTCCACCTCGCGGACAGAAGTCAAATACTCATCCAACTTGCGCCGGTCCACCGGTCCCAAGTCGCGCTGAACCTTTGCGGCCGAATCCATGACCGTGTCGAGGATGCTGCGCCGCATCGCCAAACGTCGCGCCCGGTCCTCCGGCGACGTGAAAACGTCGGCGCCGAACAGCCGCTCAAACATACCGCGCGGATCGGAGATCGGCGGCAGCGGCTGGGTCGGCGTCTTCCAGGCTATGTTGTAGGCGTAGGCGCACGAGTAACCGTTGTCGCAGTTGCCGGCCTGGCGCGTCTCCTCCAATCCGATCTCAAGCGAAGGCAGCCGCGTCTGCCGGCCGATCACGCTCGCGATGACTTGGTCGGCGGAGATGCCGAGCTTCAGATTGGAAACGGATTGATGAACGAAGCTGCCCGTCATGTAGGCGGACAATGCGCGGCCATGATCGCCCGCGCCAACCAGCAGCGGGCGGCCCCAATTCGCTGTCAGGTTCGAGAGTAAGAGAAACTCGCTCTTCAGGGAATCGAGCGGCTGAAGGATCGGCGGCAACTTGCCCAGCGGACCCGCCTCGTCGACCACCCAATTCCGCATGTCGATCCCGTTAGGCACGCAGAACCAAGCCACTCGCAGCGGAGCGGGCGTGGTGGAAGCCAAAGCAGGAGTCATGGCATCCAAGAACGGCAACGCCACCGCCGCGCCCGCCCCTCGAAGGAAGGTGCGTCTGTCGAGTGCCTTCTTCGTGATCATCATCTGCCCGCCACCTCTGAAGTAGTTTTCGACTGCCCTCGCGCGGCATAGTGCCGCGCCAGCCGTGGATTCAGGAACGTGTAGCCGGCTGACAGAAACTCCGGCGCCGGGCGATTCTCGCGAAGGATGTAGTCGAAGAACAGGCGGGTTTCGGTTTCCATGTCCTCCTGAAGCGCCACGTTCCACATCGGAAACTTCAACACGTCCGGCTTGACGGCGGCGAGACTCCGGGTTTCCAGCCATTGGCTAGCGAAGTTGGTCGCGAGCACCTCCGATTTCGGGTCGGCAAGCATGCGTGTGATCTGCTGGTCGAGCACTCCGGGCTTACGCAGTTGCTTCGATTCGGCCAACGAGAGCAGTTCCTCGTCCGGAATCGAGATCCACAGTAAAAGACTCAGCCGCGTGGCGAGTTCCAACTCCGTGATCGGCCCGTGTTCGCCGTTTGGATCGCGCTCGACGCGAAACAGGAAGTGCGGCGACACCAGCATCGCCGCGATTGCGTACTGGACTGCCTGATCGGGCTTGAAACCGGCGTCTATGGCCTTCCGCGCGACACGGGTCAATTGGGCCACCTCGGCCTTGGCAACCGGACGGCGGTACGCGCGGCGGGCCAGCGGAGTCATGATGCGCTCGATGCATGCGAGGCCTTCGGCCGGATTGCAGGTCAGGATCCTGGTTCGCGGCGGGTGATCCCCTTTGCCGCAAAGGGTCCCAGCAGATCGAACTTCTCCGGATAGATCCACCGTTCGGCCGGGCGGCCAAAGCCCCTCCGTCCGGCCGGAGGACTTGGAATCGGCTTACGGAACTCGTCTCCAACGATCTCGGCGCCGAAGGTGTGAGCGCCCGCGGTCAAATAGACGCGCACCTCCTCGTTCGAGCGTTGAACGTCGCGGGCCACGGTGCTGGTCTCGTTCTCGACGGTTGGAATTTCGACGATCCGGACAGACTCGCCGTCCACCAGAATCCGAAGCGGGGCCGGTTGTCCGTCGGGACCGAGATGGCCGCGCACCCAAACACGCAGCACATAGTCACCACTGTGATCGACATGGCCGGTAACCTCCGACTTGCCAATATCCAAACGCCGCACCCGGTCGGCCTTCTGCTCCGCTAGCGACGGCTTGGGCAGCGGGTCGGCCGCGATGGCCAGAGCGGCGATCCGCTCGGCGGCGTAGACGTACTTTTCCATCAGCAGCGGCGAAACGGTCAGCACATCTCCGATATTGTCGAAGCCCAAAACCGAGTCGTCGGCCGGGAACTCCTCGCCGGCGCGGAAGCGGACTCCGAGCAGGTCACGGATCGCATTGGCGTACCCGGCGCGGTTCAACCGGCGGGCGACGATCCGGCCGGGGTCCGGCGGCAAGGCGCGATCGTGCTTGTCGAACTCGGTTCGTACGTAGTCGACGAAGGCCTGGACTTGCTCCGGGGTTGGCCGGGGCGCGCCTTTGGGCGGCATCTCCCCGGACCGCAATTTGGCAACGATGCGCTCCCATGCGTCGCGATGGCTCCCAAACGAGGCAGAATCCATAAAACCGTCCAAACCCAGCCCGCCGGACGCCATGGAGTTGTTGTGACACATCGCACAGTTCCGCCGGAGAACCGGTTCCACGGCGCTGCCGAAAGTCGCCTCCTGGGACTATGCCGGTAGGGCCGCTAACACGTAGAGCGTCAGTGATTTTCCGAGGTGAGGCATCCTTCCCCTAAACTGGCGATCCATGTAAGGACGAGGCGACTGGCTTCGAGATTACAGGCTGGCCTCGCACGAACTTGTTCGATTGTACATTAACGCAGAAGTGGTGCGATCACTTTGTCGATCTCTGCATCGGTGAAGCCGGCGAGCCGGATGTCCTTGTGCAGGCTCCACTGCTCCACGTGAGTGACGCCCTCGTTGGGGCTCACTTTCGTCATCGGACCGAGCGTTTCGATTTCCAGGAAGTCTGCGTTCGTGAAAGTCTCGAACGAGCAGCCGAAGTCGGGATACGTGGCCGATGGATCGGCACGGGATTGCTTCAGGAACAGTTCGCCGTTGAGCAGGTAGCCGCCCCACGTGTGCGGGTTGAAATGGCCAAGCTTTTGCGGCGTTGAAGCCTTCGCATCCTGCCGGAGCGTCAGATACTTCCGGGTGAACTTCCAGCGTGGATCGGAAAGATCCGTGTAAGCCCACATCACCAGCGGGTTTGTCGCTTCGAGGTTCCGCGGGTGAGTGCCGCGAGGCGGGAAGCCGGTAATCGCCACTCCGCCCGGCGCCATCATCGTTAGCGCCCAAGGCGCGAACTCCAGGGTGAATAGCGTCCGGTTGAAGATTCGATGAGTGACCGTAACCTGCGTGCCCGCTGGAGCCAACTCGACGGCAATCTCCTTCTGTAACCCGGTCAACGGCTCGACCGGTTCCCGCGCGATCAATCCGGACTCTGTCACCGTCACTTCGACGGGAGCGTTGTCGGGCGCCCAGCTTGCCACGGCGTCCTCGGGCGCCTTCCAGACCCGATGGCCGCCGCGCAGTTGAAACTCGCTTTCGCCGCTCCGGCCCATCTGCTCCGGGAACTCCTTGAACAAGTTCTGGCCACCAGTGAATCCATACCGGATCACGCGCGGACCGACGTCCCCCGTGACAATCAACTCGACTTCGCCGTTACTCACCCGGTAGCAGTTTGGCCAACCTTTGTAGTTCACCTTGTCAACCTTAACCGCGGTACTGGCCGTCCCGATTGCCACTGTCATTGCCAATAATCTCAGCGTACGTTGCATTCTCCCCTCCCGCCGCGGCGGTCACACGCTGACCCGCGGGATTCGCCTCTCAACCGGCGGCAGCGCCGGAAAATCGGTCTGTGGACTGCTTTGATACCAGTACGCGACCGAAAAGAAGTTATCGCCGCGATCATTGGCGTGGCCGTGTTCCATCGTGTGTTTCAAATACCTGGTAAACGTCACCGGGTTGTCGCCGTGCCACCGGTAACAGCAGTAGCGTCCACCTGTCCGCTCGGGCATGACAATCAGCGGCGCGCCATAGTAATGATGGGCGAATGGTGTGGCGCCGTCGCGCCCGCCGAAGTTCCAGCTTCCCAGAAAATAGTCCTCCGACCCGGTCCCAATGATCACGGGCTTGGCCTCGTCGTCGATGAAGATCATGTCGTCGCCTTCGCCCATCCAACCGCCGGCGTTCAGAAGCACTCCGAGCGTGACGCCCATAAGTTGCCCGCGACCCCGCGTCTCGACGTACACGTAATTGTCCCGGCCGGCTGGATTGAGCTTCTCACCGGTATTCGCGATGCAGGGCGCCGCCTGGCTGTACTGAGCGTGAAAATAGAGCGCATCCTCGGGTAGCGAAGGAACCTCCATGTAATCGATGTTCGAGTAGTAAGCTCCGACCTGTTGCTTGCCCTCGTTAGTAACGGTTAGCCGTGCCGACTTCCGATATGGCATCGCGAAGTAGCAGTTCAGGGACCCACTGGATGGAATGCGCCCGGGCGAACACCCCAGGTACGCCGATTCGTACAGCACATACTGGCCGAGGTTGAGTCCGAAGAAATCCCCGACCGGCACCTCGACGCTGGGCTTGAGATTACCGTCCCAGTAGGCGCGCAACACGAGTTCCTTCAGATGATCCGGGCTTTGCGCCGCAATCGTGAACCAGATGTGCGAGATGATGCCCGGTCCGGTCGCGTTGAAC
>CAYPUQ010000233.1:0-10221 GCA_964413655.1 uncultured Solibacteraceae bacterium
CGTTCAAGGGCCTTGCGGGCGAGATCCGCAGTCGGGTGAACGTGGTCCAGCAACTGCCGTTGCCGCGGGGTTAGCTCCCCAGCCCGCCGAAGACTTGCGAGCCCGGCCAGCGGAGGCCGCCTTGCCGCTCGAGTTCGAGCAGGCGGTTGTACTTTGCGAGACGCTCGGAGCGGGTGACCGATCCCACCTTGATCTGGCCCATGGCGGAGGCGACGGCGAAGTCCGCGAGGAAGGGGTCCTCGGTTTCGCCAGAGCGGGCCGAGATTACTGCCAGCCACCCGGCTTTGCGGGCGAGGTCGATCACCTCGAAGGTCTCGGTGAGCGTTCCGATCTGGTTCATCTTCACCAGCACCGCATTGGCCGCGCGGCGGGTGATTCCTTCCCGCACACGGCCGGGGTTCGTGGTGAAGAAGTCGTCGCCGAGGAGTTGTACACGGCCGCCCAGTCGGCCCGTAAGGTGTTGCCAGCCGCTCCAATCGTCCTCCTCCAATCCGTCTTCGATCGAGACGATCGGGTACTTCCGGCACCACTCGTCGAGCAGGTCAATCATCTCCATGCTACTGAGCGTTCGCCCTTCGGTTTTCAAGTCGTACTGTCCGCGATCGTAGAAATGCGACGACGCCACGTCGATGGCGATGGAAACTTCGTCGCCCGGCCGGTATCCCGCCGCCTCGATGGCATCCGTAAGAATCCGCAGCGCGTCCTCGTTGTGAGGCAGGGACGGTCCCCACCCTCCCTCGTCCGCAACGCCCGTCACCATGTAGCCGCGCCGATGTATCTGCACCAGCGCTGCTGCATGGATCTCCACCGTCGCTCGCAGCGACTCGGCGTAGGAACTGAAACCGTGGCCGATCGCCAGAAAATCCTGGAACTCGATGTTGTGTCCGGCATGGAGTCCGCCCGAGAGGATATTTACCATTGGCACCGGCAGGCAGGCACCGCGGCCGCCCGCGAGGTGCTCCCACAGCGGAACGCCGCGCGACTTCGCCATCGCCCGCGCGACCGCGCACGAAACGCCGAGAATTGCGTTGGCTCCCAGACGGCTCTTATTAGTCGTGCCGTCCAGGTCCACCATGCGGCGGTCGACCGTGGCCTGATTCGCCGCGTCAAACCCTCGCAGTGCCGGCGCGATCTCGTCGCGAATCCGGGCGACCGCGGTAAGCACGCCCTTTCCGCCGTAGCGGGAGGGATCGCCGTCGCGCAACTCGATCGCCTCGTGCCGGCCCGTCGAGGCTCCGGAAGGAACCTGCGCGGTTGCGGCCGTGCCGTCGCTCAGCGTCACGCGCGCGGCCACCGTTGGCCGGCCGCGCGAATCGAGGATCTCCCAGGCGTCGATTGCTTCGATGGTCAAACTCACAGTTGTTGGGCCCTTTCCCATGCCTCGCCCAACGCTCGCGGCGGGTTGGCAATCAGATCCCGCGCTAGCGTGCGAACCCGCTGCCTTCCGGCTTCGTCGAGGTATTCGGCGGGTGATTTCCCGTCCACTCGCGCCAGATGCAGACAGCCGAGGTGGCGGATGGTCGCGGCTTCCAGCCAATGCGGCGCGGCAGGGAACTCGTCAAGCAGCGTCTGCCAGAACACCCGCGCCAAGCGCGCGAACTCGTGCGCTCGCTCGGGGACATGAACCGATTTCAGCAACAGATGGTTGAGCAGGAAAGCCGTGTCAAACGAAGGATCGCCATAGTGAATCACTTCGAAGTCAATTACGGTGACCATCGATCCGCAGACCAGCAGGTTTTTGGGGCTGTAGTCGCCATGAACCAAGCAGCACCGGCGTTCGGACGACTCCGTCATCTGATCCTCGAAGCGCCGGGCCAGGTCCGGATACCGCGACGCGGTGAAGCGGTAATAGGGATCGATCCGCAACTGGTCGAAGCAGGTCTGATCGCCGAATTCGCGCTCGTAGCCGGTGTCGTTCCAACTCGAGCGGAACTGCGCCGCCAGAATGGCGCCGGCGCGCGCGGCGATTTCTTCGCGCAACTCGCCAGCCAGCAGCAAGGACTTCCAGTCGCGCGCCGCGGCCGGCGCGGCCGTCATGGCGTAGATGAAGTTGGCGTGGTCCTCAAACACAACCGCGGGCACCGCATCGGGCGGCAGGAACGCCGCCAGTCGGCGGATGGCCGCGCTTTCGCGATGAATCCTCGTTTGGTCGGCGAACCAGTCCTGCTGGACGCGCAGTTTGCCGAGCGCCTGTTTCAGGACCAGCCGTTCGGCGCCGCGCTCAGCGAGCAGGACGGTGTTCGAAACGCCGCCGCCCAACGCGCGAACCTGCCAATCGCCACCGGGAATTCGCCCGGTGAGATACAAAACGGCGTTATGCGGCGTCAAAGCAAACAAATGGTCATCATAATAAAGAGGGCGCTTCGGCTGCCCCGCACTGCTATCCTGTTGATTGTGCGGTCCCTTGCAGTTTGTTTGGCCCTTGCCGTCTGGCCTGTTACGGCGGCGGAATCCACCTCGCTCCTCGATATCCTCCAGGAGGAACTCCAACGCAACTTCGAGGTTCTAAGCAAAAAGGCCGATCCGGCGGTCTATTATCTGTCCTACGCGATCACCGAGCAGGAATCCCACGGCATCTCCGCCACGCTCGGCGCGATCCAGTCCAACAACCAGAACCGGCAACGGCGGCTCGACATCATGCTTCGCGCCGGCAGCCGCGAACTCGACAACTATCGCAGCATCCGCGGTGACCTGCCGCGGTTTACGCGCGGCGTTCAGATCGCGCTCGATGACAATCCCAATGCTATCCGCCGCACCGTTTGGGAGGAAACCGATCGCATCTACCGCCTGGCCGCCCAGCGTCTGATCAACATCCGGACGAATCAGGAAGTGGTTGTGGCGGCACAGGAGGCTTCGAACGATTTCTCCACCGAGGACCGGTCGGTGTTTTCGGAACCCCTGCCACCGCTGAAATTCACTACCAGTCAGTGGCTTGATCGAATGCGGACGCTGTCGGCGGAGTTCCGGAAGTACCCCCGGCTCCTGAATTCCGGTTTGTCGGTTTCCGCGATGCGCGAGGCGAAGTACCTGGTGAACACCGAGGGGACGCGCATTGAGCATGGCCGGGTCTTCAGCCGCGTCATTCTTTCCGCGCAGGCCAAGGCCGAAGATGGAATGGACCTGACGACCAGTGACAGCTTCGAAGCGGCCGAGCCGTCTAAACTCCCGGACGACGGCAAGATCCGCTCCGCGATCGACCGCGTGGCCACGGACCTGACGAATCTTCTTGACGCTCCGACCGTCGAACCTTACGTTGGGCCGGCGATTCTATCCGGTCGCGCGGCCGGCGTTTTCTTTCACGAGATCTTCGGGCACCGCGTCGAGGGACACCGCCTCAAGGACGACAGCGACGGACAGACGTTCGCGAAGAGCGTCGGCACGCCGGTTCTGCCAAGTTTCCTTTCAGTGGTGTTCGACCCTACTCGGCGGGCGGCCGGCAGCGAAGACCTGAATGGTTGGTACCACTTCGACGATGAAGGCGTGAAGGCGCGGCCCGTGACCGTGGTCGAGCAGGGCATCCTGAAGACCTTCCTGATGTCGCGCACGCCGATTCCCGGCGTCGACATTTCGAATGGCCACGGACGCCGGCAGGTGGGTTCCGAGCCGGTGTCGCGACAGTCGAACCTCGTGGTGGAGTCGGCTTCGGCGGTGCCCGAGGACAAACTGCGCGCGTTGCTGATCGACGAGTTGAAGCAGCGCAATAAACCGCACGGTTATTACTTCCAGGACATCACCGGCGGCTTCACGCAGACGGGCCGCCGCGGAATTCAGTCCTTTAAGGTTATGCCGCTGGTGGTGTATCGCGTCTACGCCGACGGGCGGCCGGACGAGTTGGTTCGCGGCGCCGACATCGTCGGCACGCCGCTGGCGAGTTTCGCGAAGATTCTGGCGACGGGCGACCGCCTGCAGGTCTTTAATGGCTTCTGCGGCGCCGAATCGGGCAGCGTACCGGTTTCGGCTGTCGCGCCGGCGATCCTGGTTTCGGAGTTGGAGGTCCAGAAGAAGGATGTTTCGCGGGACCGGCCGCCGCAGTTGCCACCTCCGCCGGCGGCGCCCACGAGCGTTTCCGGAGGTGCGCGATGAACGGCAGGCGATCGCTTCGCGAACGTCTCTGGCCGCGGATGGAAGGCTCGGGCGTCGCCATGAGTGGCGAAGCGGCACCCGCGAGTGCGTGCGCCACGTGTTTTCTTCTTCTACTGGGCGTTCCGCTGGCGGCTCAGCAGCCGGACGACGTGATCCTCCGGGCGATGCGCGACGAATTGAAGCGATCGGCCGAACTCGCGATTCCGGGAATCGGCAAACCCTACTATATCGATTTCACCTTGGAGGACCAGTGGAACGTCGCCGTAGTAGCTTCGCTTGGCGCGCTGGTCCGTTCGCGCGACAACCACCAGCGGATTGGTCGGGTGCAGCTTCGGGCTGGGGATTACTTGTTCGACAACACGAACTACGTTTTCAACGATTTTTTCACCGGGCAGTTCGCCGGCCGCGTTCCCCTCGACAACGACTATGCTACCCTCCGGCGCGCCTTCTGGCTTGCCGCCGACCGGCATTTCAAAGGAGCGGCGGAGTCCGTGGCGCGGAAGCGCGCTGCGCTGCGCAATGTGACCGTTCGCGAGCAGATCAACGACTATGCCAAGGCTGACCCGGTTCAGTTCTATCTTCCGGTCGCGCGCGCGGAGATTGACGAAAGAGACTGGCAGGCGCGCGTGCAGTCGCTATCAGCCGTCTTTGCGGCCTACCCGAGGCTGCACTCTTCCGATGTCGAGTTCGAGTCGGCTCAGGCGGGCGTTTGGTTCGTGAATTCGGAAGGGACAGAGGCGCGGTATCCCGAGACGATTTTCATCGTGCGGGTGCGGGCCTCGTCTCAGGCCAAAGATGGCATGCCGGTCCGCGACGCCACCGTGCTTCTCGCGCGTTCGCTCGATCGCCTGGCGCCGGAAACGGCCATGCGGCGCGCGGTAGAGGAGGTGGCGAAGAACGTCGTGGCGCTGATGGATGCGCCGCCGGCCGAGGATTACTCGGGCCCAGTGCTGCTGGATGGCATCGCTTCGCCGCAGTTGTTCGCGCAGTTGCTGGGCGCCAACCTCTTCGTGCCACGCCGGCCGGTGAATGAACCGGGCCGCACGGCGCCGTTCGTCGGCAGCGAGTTGGAGGGCCGCGTTGGCTCGCGCATCCTCCCGGAATGGATGGAGGTGGTTGACGACGCGACACAAACTACCTGGCGCGGCCGGGAACTGTTCGGTCACTTTCGCATCGATAGCGAAGGTGTCGTGCCGCGGCCGGTCACGGTAGTGGAGAAAGGCGTGGTGAAGAGCTACCTGCTGACACGCCAGCCGGTGCGCGGGTTCGAAGGTTCGACCGGCCATGCGCGGCTGCCGGGCTTTTTCGGCGGCAAGGCGGCGGCCATCGGCAACCTGTTCGTGCGCGCGGCGGAAACCGAATCGCCGGCCATGCTGCGCAAGCGCATGATCGAGATGTGCGAGATGCGGGGTCTGCCGTACGGCATCGTGCTGCGGAAACTCGATTACCCCACCACAGCCGACTTCGACGAGATCCGCCGTTTGAGCGCGGCCGGCAGCCAGCGGGGCGGCAGCGCCCGGCCGCTGAGTTCGCCGATCCTCGCTTACCGGCTCTACCCTGACGGGCGGGAGGAACTGGTGCGCGGGTTGCGGATTCGCGGGATGAACGTGCGGTCGTTTCGCGACATCATCGCCGCCTCGGACGAGGAGCACCTGTTCGACTTCCTGAACAACACCGCCCCGCTGGCGGCCATCGCCGGCGCGAGCTACATCACGAACAGCACCGTGGTGGCGCCGTCCGTCCTGTTCGAGGATCTCGAACTGGAGCGGATGGATGAAGACTGGCCGCGCCTGCCGGTGGTACCCCCGCCGCCGATCGTTTCGCGCCGATAGACCTTCCGTTCCATGCGACTGCTAAGCCGCAATATTTTTATTGAACTCGCCGGCGCGGCGGCGCTAGGAACCGTTCTGTTCACCTTCGTTCTGTTTCTTCAGAAGCTGGGCGCGGGTAAGTTCTTCGAAATCCTCGTGCGCGGTTCGGCGACGCCGGCCACGGTGGCGTATCTCTTCGCCCTCGTTCTACCGGCGGCGCTGACGTTTGCGATTCCGGTCGGCACGCTGGTCGGCGTGCTGATCGGCCTTGGGCGCATGTCGAGCGACGGCGAGATCGTCGCGATGCGCGCGGCGGGCGTGCCAAGCCGTCGTGTCTTTGTGCCCGCTCTGGCGCTCGGGCTGCTGGCGACCACGGCCGCTGCCTCGGCGACACTCTGGTTGACTCCTTGGTCGATTCGCGAAACAGTTCGCGTTCTCAATGACGTCATCGCGAAGCAGTTGACCGCCGAAGTGCAGCCACGCGTTTTCGAGGAACAGTTCACCGACTCCAATACCATCCTCTATGTTGGCGACGTCGTTCCGGAAGCGCCGCCTACCGCGAAGTGGCGCAACGTGTTCATCGCGGACGTGCGGCCACCCGAGGAGCGCGGCGGCGACGCCGACGCCCTCAGCGACGTGCCGAAGATCACGGTGGCATCGGAAGCCATCGCGGTACCGGACCCCGAAGACAACAGCATTCAGCTTCACCTCACCGGCGTCAGCACCCACGAGGTGGAGAGCGACCCGAGCAAGGCCATCAACACCGCCTCGCCGTCCGGCGATCAGCGCCTGCGAGCACGCGAACGCACCGAGTTCAGCGTGAAAGCGTGGGTAGCGCAGGACACACGGCAACTCTTGCGCGAAGCGGTTGATTCCACCGAAGCGCGGATCGAGCTGCACCAGCGCTTCGCCTTACCAGTGGCATGCCTGCTGCTGGCCATTCTGGGCATACCAATCGGCGTGTCCTCGCGAAAGGGGGGCAAGTCGACCGCGTTCGTGCTGACAGTCTTCCTGGCGTTCTTGTACTACATGGGGCTGATCAGCCTCATCGGCTTGGCGAAGCAGGAGCGGTTGCCGGTGGTGCTGGCCGTGTGGACTCCGAACGTTGTGTTCGCGCTCGCCGGCATCGTGCTCTTCGCGCGGCTGGAGCGGCCGGGTGATCGCGACTGGCTGGAGGTGCTGCGCGCCGCCGCCGGGCACTGGTGGAACCGCGGCCGTGAGTTGCTGCATCGTGCGCCGGTGGCTCGAGGCAGCGGCTTTGCTTTCCGCTTTCCGCTGCTGCCGGGCCTGGTGGATGCCTACATCCTTAATACCTTCCTCTTCTACTTCCTGGTGCTGCTGGCGAGCTTCGTGATGATGGCGCACACGTTCATCTTTTTCGAGCTGTTGAGCGACATCTTCTCGCACGGTATCGCCTGGAATCGGGTGCTGACCTACCATCTCTTCCTTACACCTAAACTGATCTACGACTCGGCGCCGATGAGCGTGCTGGTGGCTGTGCTGGTGACCTTCGGCATCCTGGCCAAACACAATGAGATCACCGCGATGAAGGCGTGCGGCGTGAGCTTGTACCGTCTGGCCATTCCGATTTTGTTGGTCAGTGGTATGTTGAGCGCCGGCCTGTTCGCCTTCGACCATTACTACATTCCCGAGGCGAACCGGATTCAGGATGGAATTCTCAACGAGATCAAGGGCCGGCCGGTGCAGACGTATCTCCGCCCGGAGCGGAAGTGGATCTTCGGACAGGGTTCGCGGATCTATTACTACAAATATTTCGACGCGGCGCAGAACCTGATGATCGGCGTAAACGTGTACGAACTGGCGCCGGAAACGTTCCGCCTGCGCCGCCACATCTCGGCTGAGAGCGCGCGCTGGGCGCCGTCGTTGAACCAGTGGATCTTCCAGAACGGTTGGGTGCGCGACTTTGACGGCGTGGCTGCCGTGCGGTACGAAACGTACCAGGCGACCACCTTCCCGGATCTTAGCGAGCCGCCTGGCTGGTTTTTGAAAGAAGTGAAACAGGAGAAACAGCTCAACTTCAAGGAGCTTGCCGGGTACATCCGGGAATTGGAGCAAAGTGGTTTTGATACCGTGCGCCTGAAGGTTCAGTTCCACAAGAAGTTCGCGGTGCCGGTTTTCGCGCTCATCATGGCGCTGATCTCGGCGCCTTTCGCGTTTCTCACGGGGAACAAGGGTGCGCTGGCGCCGGTGGGTCTGAGCTTCGGAATCGCCATCGCTTACTGGGCGTTCAGCCGTTTGTTCGAGGAGATCGGCAATCTCGATCAGCTACCGCCGGCGTTGGCGGCGTGGTCGCCGGATGTGTTGTTCACGTTCGCGGGGTTGTACTTGTTCACGCGAATGCGGAGTTGAGGTTCGGCGCGAGTGAGGGGCAATCTTTGGCGGGAAGACCTCTGGAGGCAGAAGGCAGTGCAGCGCCGTTACCATCAGCCGGGTCCGCACCGGATTCAACTGCTGCGCGTGACTTAATCGGGCGACTCAATCGCGCTTTTTGAGTTCCATCCTGGCGACGCTCTCGATGTGCACCTCATCCGGCCCATCGGCCAGACGCAGCGCGCGGGCCCAAGCCCACTGGGCGGCGAGGTCGAAGTCCTGGCAGACGCCGGCGCCGCCGTGCGCTTGAATGGCTCGGTCGATCACGCGCAGCGCCAGGTTCGGCGCCACCACCTTGATCATCGCGATTTCGGCGCGGGCCGCCTTGTTGCCCACTGTGTCCATCATCCAGGTGGCCTTTAGTACAAGTAGGCGTGCCTGCTCGATCTCGATCCGCGACTGCACGATGTCTGCCCGGATCGTCCCCATCTCCTCCAGTCGCTTGCCGAAGGCCGTGCGCTCGCGCGCGCGGCGGCACATCGCTTCGAGCGCCCGCTCGGCCGCGCCGATCAGCCGCATGCAGTGATGGATGCGGCCGGGACCGAGCCGCCCCTGCGCGATCTCGAAGCCCCGCCCCTCGCCGAGCAGCAGGTTCGACGCCGGCACCCGCACGTTCTCGAAGGTCAATTCGCCGTGGCCGTGCGGAGCGTGGTCGTACCCGAAAACCGTCAGCATGCGCCGTACTGTCACACCGGGCGTGTCCATCGGCACCAGGATCATCGACTGTTGCAGGTGCTTCGGCGCATCCGGGTTAGTCTTGCCCATGAAGACAATCAGCTTGCAGCGCGGATCGCCGGCGCCCGACGTCCACCACTTGCGGCCGTTCAGCACGTACTCGCCGCCGTCGCGCGCGATGCTGGCGCGGATGTTGGTCGCGTCCGACGACGCCACGTCCGGCTCTGTCATCGCGAAGCACGACCGGATCTGCCCCGCGAGCAGCGGAACCAGCCAGCGCTCCTTTTGCTCCCCGGTCCCGTAGCGCGCGAGCACCTCCATGTTGCCCGTGTCCGGGGCAGAGCAATTGAAGACTTCCGGTGCCAGCAGCGACCGGCCCATGATCTCGCACAGCGGCGCGTATTCCAGGTTCGTCAGACCCGCGCCGTACTCGCTCCCCGGCATAAAGAGATTCCACAGCCCTTCGGCGCGCGCCGTCGGCTTCAGTTCCTCCACGACCGCGGTGGGCCGCCACGGTTGCTCTTGCCGCGACTCCTCCACAAACCGCCGCTCGTTCGGATAGATATGGGCCTCCATGAATGCCCGAAGCCGCGCCTGCAATTCTTCCACTTTCGGTGAAAACGCGAAGTCCACTGGAATTCACTCCTGGACGACAATCATACTGATATGCACAAGAGTGGCCCACGGCGTTATGCCGGTCAGGCGGGTGAGACGGTGACGGTTACGGCGAAGCCGTCGGGTTCCGGCGCGGTCGCCTTTCGGCTGGATGGCGCGGAGAAAGGCGGCGTCTCGCCGTTCGTGTTTCAACTGAAGAGCAGCCTTGGCCCGAAGACGCGGATTTCCGTCGCGCTGACCAGCGAGACAGGTGAAATCTGCGAAGTGCGGATTGCAGCGGTGGACGGCGGCGAGGACGTCGACTTTCTGGCCGCCACCGTGCACAACCCGTTTCCGATGAACTCGTACACGTGCACCGTCGGCGGCCCGGAGACCACGTAGATGCGGGCGCTCGCGCTGTTCGTGCTGACGGCGCCGCTGCTGGCGGAGTTGTCGCCGCGGCAGCGGCAGATCGTCGAAGAGCCTTGGGCTGCCGTCGAGCCGTTTCTGAAAATTCCCGCCGCGCCGCCGCCCTTCGGGAACGCGGTCGAGGAGTCGGCGTTGAATCCGTACGTCGCCGCGTGGTTCGGCGACCTGCTCACCCAGGACGCACAGCGCCGCGAGGTATACCAGGCGCTGTTCGACCTGATGGAGGCGCGCGTCGATA
>CAYPUQ010000234.1:0-10218 GCA_964413655.1 uncultured Solibacteraceae bacterium
ATCTCACGTCGCTTCATCTCTTGCAGCGCCGATCGGCTTCGGCGCCTGCCGCTCTCAGCGCGGACGCCGTGGCGTCGTCGCCGCGTCGCCTCGCCATCGTCAGCGCCGCCTCGCCGCCCTTGTTCCGTGCCCGCGGATTGGCGCCGGAGGCCACAAGCGCTTCGACAACGGCCTGAGCGCCGCGGTCCGAAGACGCCGCCCACATCAACGGCGTCTGTCCCGTCAGGTCGGCCGCGTTGACTGGCGCGCCCTTTGCAGTTAGCATGCGCACGATCGCGGCATCGCCGCGCATCGCCGCCAGCGACAGAAGCGGGTAGCTCGCCAACGCCAGCCGGATATCGGTGCGGGCGCCCTTATCCATCAGATAGGCCGCCACGTCGCGGCGTCCGTAGATCACGGCTTCGCTCAACGCGGTAACGCCGTTAGCGGCCGCGGCGTTCACGTCCGCCCCGGCGGAGACAAGCAGCCGGACCGATTCCAGGTCGCCCACACGCGCCGCTTCAATGAGGGCCGTACCCTTGCCGCCACCGGTCATCAGGATCGGCATTGGATCGATTTGATCGCGCGCATCCACCGTCGCGCCAGCGCCGAGCAGGGCTTTTACGACCGGTGCGCCGCCCGCCGCCATCGCCGCGTTCATCAGCGGCGTACGGCCGGGTTTCGATTGCGCGTTGACGTTGGCGCCGTGCTCGATCAGCGCGAGCGCCTTCTCCGGATCGCCCGCCGACCAGATCAGCGCGGTTGCGCCGGTTGGATCGGTGGCGTTGGGATCGGCGCCGCGTTTCAGCAGCAGCCGGACGGCTGCCGCGTTCCCGTACAATGCCGCATTCATAAGAACCGGAGTACCGGCAGCGTCGACGGCGCGCGGGTTCGCTCCGGCCTTCAGGGCGGCCGTGATGGCCGCGAGATCCCCTTTGCGCGACGCGGCCGCGAGTTTCGCGTCCGCTTCCGGAGAATCCTGGCGGGCGCCATACAAGGAAAGGGCGCCGGCAAGCAGGGCCGGCGCCAACAAGTAACCGAACCGGACGTAAGTTTTTTTCATCGATTTGAGCATCCTCTGACGGAGAACGCGCAAACGCCCCGCTCCTTCGGCTCACCCGCCCCTCGCCTTGGCCGCTCCGCGGGCGTATACTGGCTCCGCTGGCAATTCCATAGTGGAGGAAGACAATGCCCACTTACATCACTTTGTGCAAATGGACGCAAAAGGGAATCGAGAACGTGAAGGACAGCCCGAACCGGCTGGACAAAGCCCGCGACGCCATGAAGGCTCAGGGCGCCGAGTTAAAGCAGTTTTACCTGACGATGGGTGAATACGACTTCGTCATCGTCGGCGATGCCCCTTCGGATGAGGCATATGCCCGCGCTTTGTTGACCGTGGCTTCCCGCGGTTCAGTATCCACCCAGACCTTGAAGGCGTTTTCCGAGGAAGAGTACCGGAAGATTATCGCGGCGCTTCCGTGAGCTGCCCGGGATCCGGTTCGGGCTCGCCCTTGACGACGCTCAGCGGAATCACGCCGGCCCACACCGGCCAACTCATATCTTCCTCGTCGTCCACCGGCGGACCGGTACGGACCTTGGCCGACGCTTCCTCGATGGGCAGTTCCAGAACTGTCGTCGCCTTCAGTTCCTTTTCGTTCGGCGTGCGAACCTCGGCCCATCGGCCCGGTAACAAGTGCTCGGTGAACAGACGCAGGGCGTCGTTCTTCGCTTCCGATTCCTCGATCAGCCGCGCCCGGCCGAACAGCATCACCGACCGGTAGTTGATCGAATGATGAAACGCGGAGCGCGCCAGCACCAGGCCGTCGACGTGCGTCACTGTGACACACACCTCGATGCCGCCCGCCATGGTCCGCAGCATGCGCGACGCAGCCGATCCGTGGATGATCAGCCGGCCGCCGTCGCGGCCATACGCGGTTGGAATCACGACCGGCCGCCCGTCCACCGTGAAGCCAACGTGACAGATCCACCCGGCGTCGAGGATGGAGTAGACGGTCTCTCGGTCGTAGCGGCCGCGCTTGGCCAAGCGGCGGACTTGAGTTCGCTCGGTAACCGGAAATGAGTCCATACTAAAACCCCGACGGGCGAATCCAGAAGCTCTCGCGCCATTGCCCGCCCGGCGCCACGCTTTGCACGGGGAACTTGCCCGCGTGGCCGAGATTGAACCCGTTGGTGACGCCCGCCATCGGTTCGAAGCAGATGAACGGCCGGCCTTGCGGAGACCAGACGACACCGACTGGGTAATTCGGTCCGAAGATCACTTCCACTTTCTGCTTCTTGCCCTGCACCGAGAAGACGGCTCGCCCGTCGACGCCGCGGTTGAGGCTGGTGAATACGTCGTCGAACGAAACACCGCCCAATTTCACGGGATCGCTGTAGGGAACCGGCCGGCGCTCGCCGGTCGGGATCAGTTCCTTCGAAAGGACCACCTGCTCGCGCGCCGCGACGTGAACGCTCCATTCATCGCGCGGGGAGTCGGTCAACTGATAGTAGGTGTGATAGCCGAGCGACACCGGCAGCGGTTCGGTTCCGAGGTTCTCAATGATTGTCTCCACCTCGAGTACTCCGTCGCGGAGCCGGTGGATCATTTCCAGGTTGTGCGCGAACGGAAATTGCGCCATCCAGTCCGGATTGCGCCAGAACTCCAGCCGGCTGACCACCACGGCTTCGTTGTCGTCCGCTCGCATTGCCGTTACATCCCACGGGGCGAACACCAGCAGACCGTGAATCGGATTTCCACTCCCGTCGCGGCGGAAGTTGCCGAGTTTCGGGTTCAGCACGTATTCCTTGCCGTTGGCGAAGTAGGAGTCGCCGGCGATGCGGTTCGCCCACGGCGCCAGGAGCGGGTTGCCCACCTGTCCCGGCTTTTCGTGCCAAGCCTTCAAGCTGGGAGCCGGCGGCCAGAAGATGTCGTGCCCCTTCACCGTCATCCGGTACGCGTTGTTTCCGAACGACGGGATGACGCGCACTTCGATTTCGTTCCGCGCGTCGGCGAGGCGGACTACCTCGTAGTCCTCGACACGGATTTTCCCGGCGCTATAGTTGGCTGCCTGCATGAGACTGACGGAGAGGAGAAGGACGGCGGGCGATTTCATCCCGCTATTATAGCGGCGGTTCCGCGGCGCCTATGGATCGATCCTTTCCTTAAGATCGAGCGCCGTCTCGTCCTGGCAGCACATGCAGACGCCGGGCGTGTAGGTGCGGATGGAGCAAACCTCGCACCAGTAACTGATGAGGAGCTCCTTTCCATGCCGGTGCACACGCATGGCCTTGGTATGGATGGGATCGACCAGGAACCTGCCAGGTTCCTGAAGCTTGCCGACGGCTTCCAGTTTCATATCCTTCAGCCGCGAATCGCCCAGTACTTCCAAGGACTCCTTGTCGCCGGTCAGTTCGACCTTTTCGCCCGAGTCGAGGGTTAATATAGGCGCTCGCCCCTCTTGTCCGGGCGTGAGTTTCCCGATAATCCGGTCCTTGCCCGGCCCGGCGCCGAACGCCACCGCGAACAGCAGGAATGACGCAGCGAAAGCCCTCACTATTTCTATTGTACGGTACGCCGCCGAATCGCCTGATGCGTGCCAACCCAATGCTAGAATTGAGGCTTCCATGCGCAAGCGTGTCTCGCTCTTCGTTACTTGCGTTGTCGATCAGCTTTTCCCCCGCGTCGGTCTCGCGATGGCCGATGTGCTCGAACGCCTCGGCTGGGAGGTGGAGTTCCGCGAGCGGCAGACCTGTTGCGGCCAGCCGGCCTTCAATAGTGGATTCTGGGAGGAGGCGCGATCGGTGGCGGCCCATTTCCTGGATGTGTACGACGAACCTGCCGAAATTCCTTATATCGTCGTGCCAGCCGGTTCCTGCGCATCGATGATCACTCATCACTTCGCGGACATCTTCCGCGACCGTCCCGAAGCGTTGGAGCGTACCCGCCGGGTCGCGCCGCGCGTCTACGAGTTCTCGCAGTTTCTGCTCGAAGTGGCCAAAGCCGAGGATGTCGGCGCACGATTCGAGCACAAGGTCACCTACCATGACTCCTGCCACGCACTCCGCGAGATGAAGATCAAAGCCGGGCCGCGCCGCCTGCTCAGCCATGTGCGCGGCCTCAAGCTGGAGGAGATGGACATTGCCGAGGAATGCTGCGGCTTCGGCGGGACTTTTTCGGTGAAGTTTCCCGAGGTGTCCGGCGGGATGGCCCGTACCAAGATCGATTCCATTCTGCGCACCGGCGCCGATTACGTCGTTTCGGTCGATTCCAGTTGCCTGATGCAATTGGAAGGCACAATCCGGCGGGCCGGCCTGCCGGTCCGCACGATGCACTTGGCCGAAGTCCTCGCCAGCCGCTGACCCGTATGAATCCGCTACCCGAACAACAGATCCACGAGGCTGTCTCGAACCCGAAGCTCCAAAAGGCGATCTATGATTCCACCGCCCGGCTGATGCAGAAGCGGCGATCGTCGATCCCCGCGGACATGGCGGACGACTTCCAAGTGTGGCGCGAGCAGGCGCACCAGATCAAGAAGCACACTATCGAGCACCTGGATTACTACCTGGAACTGCTCGAAGAGAACGTCACCCGCAACGGCGGCCGGGTCGTCTACGCCAGGGATTCCGCCGCCGCGGTGAACTTCATCCTCAGTCTCGCGCGATCCAAGGACGTCAGCCGGATCGTGAAATCGAAATCGATGACGACTGAGGAGATCGATCTCAACGAGCACCTCGAACACGCGGGCTTTGAGGTCGTCGAGACCGACCTCGGCGAGTACATTCTCCAACTCGCTCACGAACGCCCGTACCATATCGTCGCCCCGGCGCTGCACAAAACGCGTTACGACGTGGCTGACATCTTCACTAGCCAGCTTGGCGTGGAGCGGGAAGAGGAGATCGAGAAGCAGACCCTGATCGCGCGGAGGGTGTTGCGCGAGAAGTTCCTGACGGCGGGCCTTGGCATCACCGGCGCCAATTTCCTGATCGCCGAGTCCGGCGCGGTCGTGCTGGTCGAAAACGAAGGCAATGCCCGGCTGTCGAGTTCCGCTCCGAAGATCCAAGTAGCCGTGGCCGGTGTGGAAAAGATCCTCCCGCGCGCACAGGACCTGGCCACGTTTCTGAAGATTCTTGGCCGCAGCGCAACGGGCCAGCCGCTGACGGTCTATACGTCGTTTCTATCCGGCCCGCGGCGAAAGAACGAGTTGGACGGTCCGGACGAGTTCTACCTGCTCATCCTGGACAATGGCCGGACCCGGCTGATGCGGGATTCCTTCAAGCGCCAATCGCTGTTCTGCATCCGCTGTGGCGCGTGCCTGAACCACTGCCCGGTGTACCGCAAAATCGGTGGGCATAACTACCCGTGGGTGTATTCGGGACCGATCGGCGCCATCATTTCGCCGCAGTTTCACGGAGTGTCGCAGGATCCGTGGCTGCCCTACGCGTCGAGCCTCTGCGGCGCCTGCGGCGAGGTGTGTCCGGTAAAGATCGACATACCGAAAATTCTGCTCGAGCTGCGCCACGAGATCGTCGAGGAAAAGCGGAAGCGGGGCGAGGGCCGGGTCGAGAAATTGGCCTTTCAGGCGTGGGCGTTCGCAATGCGGAATCCGGTTCTATACGGATTGGGTGGATTCTTCGCGCCCAAGTTTCTTGGGGGAGCGGGCGACGGCTGGGTCCAGGAACTACCGGGCCTGATTCAACTGAAACCGGTGACGAACTGGAGCAGCCAGCGCGATCTGCCGGTACCGGCGCCGAAGCCGTTCCGCAAGCTGTGGAAGGAACGGCAGGCGCGCCGCGACGAGGGGGAGGGGAACCAATGAACGACCGCGACGCGATCTTGCACGACATCCGCGACGCGCTGGGCCGGTCGAGCCCAGTGCCGCAGCCTCCACCCGCATTGATTCGGATTCCCGATGTCCCGGTGGAACAGCGGATCGAACAGTTCACCGCCGCGTTGACGAAACTCGGCGGCAAGGTTCATGTGGCCGGTGGCGCCGCGGCTGCCCGCCGCTACGTCGAAGAGGTGACCGGCGGCCGCGAGGCGATAGCGTCGCATGCGCCATTCCTGCGCGAGTGCGGTATTGATGAAATCGCCACCGGTTACACGGATTGGCGGGAACTTCGCGAAGCGTGTGCGCGCGCGGCCGTGGGCATTACCAGCGCGGCGTATGCGCTGGCCGAAACCGGCTCGCTGGTCATGATCGCCTCGGCTGAGGAGCCAAGACTGGTTTCACTGCTTCCACCGGTTCATATTGCCGTCGTTCCGCTGAACCGGCTGCTCACCGGGCTCGACGAGTTGTTCACGCTGCTCCCGGAACCGGAGCGGCTGTCCAGTTCGATGGTCTTCATTACCGGGCCGAGCCGCACCGCCGATATCGAGCAGATCCTGGTCCGCGGTGTTCACGGGCCGGGCGAAATCCATGTTGTACTGGTAGAACGATGATGAAACAATTCACCCTCGCCACCGCGTTCGTGCTTTTGTTAGGGATGCCCACACTGCAAGCTCAGCTTTTTGAGGTGGGTGGTTTCGGCGGTGTCTCCCGGCTGAATGGGAGGAACGTCGGAACTCTTGGTGTTGGAGATCCGTCGCCCACGGAGAATCCTGGAGTCAGCCTGGCCGACGGTTGGAACTTCGGCTTCCGGATGACGATTAATTCGGATGGCTTCTACGGCCACGAGTTCGGCTATGCGTACAACCGGACCAAACTCCGCTTCGAAACCGCCCCGGTGCAGGAGCAGGGCATGGCCATCCATCAGGGCTTCTATCACTTCCTTCTTTACGGGACTCGGGAAGGCTCGCGCGTGCGGCCGTTCGTCTCGGGTGGAGGCCACTTCAGTAACTTCGTGCCGCCAGGCGCCTCGGCGCAATGGGGCGGTGGCGACAACAAGTTCGGCGTCAATTACGGCGGCGGTGTGAAGGTCCGGCTGAACCCGATGTGGGGTATCCGCCTCGACGTGCGCGAATTTCTGACAGGCAAACCTTTCGATCTACCGAACGCCAGCGGCAACATACGGCAATTACAGATCACCGCCGGTCTGTCCCTGATGATGTGAGCGGCGGCGCTTGGACGTACTGACGAATAACACGGGCTGGATCGAGGTGATCTGTGGCCCGATGTTTTCCGGCAAGAGCGAGGAACTGATCCGCCGGTTGCGCCGCGCGCGGATCGCCCGCAAGCGCGTGCAGGTGTTCAAGCCGGCGCGCGACAACCGTTACGCCTGCAGCGAGATTGTCTCGCACTCCGACATCCGCATGGAGTCGGAGGTAGTGGAGGCCGCCTCGGACATCCTTCCACGGCTAGACTGGCGGAGTGAGGTAATCGGAATCGACGAGGCGAATTTCCTGGGCGCCGGACTGGCCAGGGTGGCGACGCAGCTTGCCGATAGCGGCAAGCAGGTGATCGTCGCCGGTCTCGACACAGACTATCTCGGCCGTCCGTTTCCACCGGTTCCGGACCTGCTGGCACTGGCTGAATCCATTACCAAGATGCTCGCGATCTGCGTGCGCTGTGGCAACCCGGCCAAGCACACGCAACGGCTGGTGGAGTCGGCGGACCTGATCGTGGTCGGCGCGGCGGGGCTCTATGAGGCGCGTTGCCGGCGCTGTTTCGAGCCCGGGGCGCCGCACCAGGAGGTCCTGGATTTCGCGCGAGCGCCACGGCAGAATAGCGCCGATTGAAACCCTCCGAGCGCGCCGCACATCTACGAATCAGCTAAGATAGTAGCGAAACTACTCCACCAAGAGGGCCCGAGATGAACAATTATGCCTTGCCACCTCAGCCGGAACGCGGTCCGGGGCTGAAAATCGCGATTCTGTTCGGCATCGTGATTGCTCTGTTAGCCGCCAATGTGTACATGTTCTTCCAACTCGGTCAGGTCCGCACCGACGTCGCCAAGATGAGGGAGTCCATCCTCAACGAGGTTTCGAGCGTGCGCGAGACCGCTACGCTCGACACGCAGACCAGCCGCCGGCAGGTCGAGACGATGCGGGCTGAACTCGAAGGGGCCCGGCGTCAGGCCCAGATGGCCGCCGGCCAGGCGAAAGTGGATGCCACCAAGCGCGCCGAGGAGTTGGCCGCGAAACTCGAAGAAAGCCAACGCCGCGTCGAGCAGGAAGTGAAGCGCGAAATCACCGAAGTCCAGCAGACGGCGTCGGC
Source organism: uncultured Solibacteraceae bacterium (assembly GCA_964413655.1). Lineage (GTDB taxonomy): Bacteria > Acidobacteriota > Terriglobia > Bryobacterales > Bryobacteraceae > CAYPUQ01. Next base: position 8,133 of record CAYPUQ010000234.1, read on the forward strand.
GAAGATTGAGGGCGTTTCGACTGAAGTCGGCGCCGTGAAGAAAGACGTCGAAGCGAGCAAGGCGGAACTGGATAAGACCATCGAGAACTTGAAGCGCGTCACGGGCGACCTTGGCGTCCAGAGCGGGTTGGTTGCCACCAACGGCCGCGAACTCGCCGCGCTGAAGGCGCTCGGCGACCGCAATTACTTCGAGTTCAACATTGCCCGGTCGAAACAGGCGATGCGCATCGCCGACATCACCATTCAGCTCAAGCGCGCCGACCAGAAGCGGAACCGGTACACCATCGACCTCGTCGCCGACGACAAGAAGTTCGAGAAGAAGGACCGGACGGTCAACGAGCCCGTCCAGTTCTACACTTCCAAGTACCGCCAACCGTACGAACTCGTCGTGAACGACGTGCAGAAGGATCGCATCGTCGGCTACTTGTCGCAGCCCAAGGTTCAGGCAACGGCGCGAACAAACTGACGGCCGATGCCGCGCCGCTTCGCCTGGCTCGCACTCGGACTGGTCGTCGCCCAGTTCGCGACAGCGCAGATTCGCGGCCGTCTCCAGGTAACCGGGAACGGCCGGTATTTGCAGTTCGAAGACGGTACTCCCTTTTTCTACCTGGGCGACACCGCCTGGGAACTCTTCCACCGGTTGAGCCGTGAAGAAGCCGATTTCTACCTGGAGAATCGCGCCCGCAAAGGCTTCACGGTGATTCAGGCGGTCGTTCTCGCCGAGATCGACGGCCTGGACGATCCCAATCCCTACGGCGATCTGCCGCTGCTTGACAAAGACCCGGCGCGGCCCAACGAAGCGTATTTCCGGCATGTCGACTACATCGTCGACAAGGCGGCCTCGCTTGGCATGTTCGCCGGTATGCTGCCGACGTGGGGGAGTTATTGGCACCGCGGCGGCGACCAGTCCCGCGCCATCTTCACGGTGGAGAACGCCCACGCTTACGGCCGCTTCCTCGGCCGGCGGTACAAGGAGAAGCCGATCATCTGGATTCTCGGCGGCGACAGGACCGTCGGTAGCAAGGAAGAGCGGGCCGTCATCGACGCCATGGCCGCCGGCCTGAGGGAGGGCGACGGTGGCGCGCACTTAATCACGTTTCACCCGCGCGGTCCGGGGCAGTCCTCGACGCATCTCCACGAGGCAAAGTGGCTGGACTTCAACATGTACCAGTCCTCCCACGCGGCGCGCGACCATGACACCGGCCTGTTCGCCGAACACGACTATAGACTGAAACCCGCCAAGCCGACGCTGGATGGCGAACCCCGCTACGAGACGATTCCGGTGGGCTTTTACATGCGGAACTACAACCGCTACGACCGGTTCGACGACTACGACATGCGCCAAGCGGCGTACTGGTCGCTGCTGGCCGGAGCGTGCGGACATACATACGGCAACAACAACGTCTGGCAGATGTGGCAACCGGGCCGCCAGGTGCGTATCATGGCCGATGTTCCGTGGCGCGAGGCCCTCGACCATCCTGGCGCCCTCCAGATGGGATTTGTCCGCCGCTTATTCGAGTCGCGTCCGTTCCACAAACTCGTGCCCGATCAGTCGATGATCGTCGATGGACCGCGCCACGGTGGAGCAAAAATTCGCGCCGCCCGCGCGAACGATGGCTCCTTCGCATTTATCTACTCCCCGCGCGGCGAGAAGTTCTCGATCCACAAAGAGGTGATTCGCTCCGAACGGGTGAAGGAGATCTGGTACGACCCCCGTTATGGTGTTGCGCACGATGTCCACACAACGGACCGGTGGGGGTTCCAGACCTACACGTCCCCAACATCGGGCCGCGGCCAGGACTGGGTGTTGATCCTCGAGGACGCCGATGCGGGTTTCCCGTTGCCCACCGGACGGCCGTAGACGCTCCTTGGTTCGCTGTTTGCGCCGTTGTGTCTGGTCATCTTACGTTCCATCCGATTGGCAAGTGGCAGCCGAGACGGGGTTAGGTTAGGTCAGGGAACGGCCACTTGTCAGGTCGGTTTCGTGGCTTGGCGAGCGCTCAAATAGCAGGCCACCAGCGCCACTCAAGAACAGCAAAGACATTCCGACAGTCACCAGCGGCGGGTCTCCGACGCTGGTGTGCAA
>CAYPUQ010000235.1:0-10155 GCA_964413655.1 uncultured Solibacteraceae bacterium
GCGGGAAGTTCCCGGTGGGGATCTCGCTGAGCGTGATCTGCGGGTTGATCGCGGCATCGGTCGTGTTGTCGCTGTTGTTCCCGAAGCGGCAGGCCGCTTAGTCTATACTTGACTCCGCCGGGAGCAAGCGGCAAAATAGAAGCGAAGAAAAGGCGAATTTAGTCATGTTTGCCTGTGTCCATGCTCCCGGCGGCGAATCATCCACTCTGCTTGCTCTGGCGCGACAGTTCTCGCCGCTGGTGGAACTGACTTGGCACGACACGGTGGTGTGCGATATCGGCGGGCTGGGACGGTTGTTCGGGGGGCCGCGGGAGATCGCCTCCGCTATCTGCCGGCAGGGCGCCGAACTCGGCCTCCATGCGAATCTGGCGATTGCCGCCAACCCCGATACGGCCGTGCTGGCCGCTCGCAACTTGCCGGGCGTCACGCTGATCGCGCCGGGCCGCGAGGCTGAAACGCTTGGCCTCTTGCCGATACAAGCCATTCCCGTTCAGACTGATACACTGGAAACCCTCAAGCGTTGGGGAATACGTACTTTGGCTGATGTTACCGAGCTGCCGCCACTCGGTTTGGCCGCCCGTCTCGGAGAAGAGGGACACTATCTGCGGCTGCTTGCGCTCGGGCAGATTTCGCGTCCTCTCTACGCCACTGCTGTTCCGCGCGACTTCAGTGCCCACACGGAACTGGAAGATCCTGTCGCGCTGCTGGAGCCGCTACTCTTCGTTGTTTCGGCGCTGATCCACGAAGTTCTGCACCGTCTTGCCGGGTTCTCGCTCGCCACGGACCAGATTGCCCTCACGCTCGGACTTGCCGATGGTGCCTGGCACACGCGCACGCTCGAGTTCCCCGTGCCGGTTCGCGATGCCCGTATCGTGCTGAAGCAGATTCAGCTTGACCTGGAGGCTCATCCGCCAGCAGCGCCGATCCGGGCGGTTGCCGTGACCTTGCGGCCGGCGAGTCCGCGCACGGTTCAGAACGGGCTGTTCGTCCCGGCTTCGCCGGAGCCGGAGAAGCTTCATGTGTTGATCGCGAAGCTGATCGCGTTGACCCGCCACGAAGTCGGCGCGCCGGAGGTTCTCGATACGCATCGTCCGGACACACACCAGATCCGGCCGCTATCAGCGGCCTTGAAATTACCTGAGATATCGGAACGTATTCAATTGTTAAAATTAGCTTTTCGATTTTTTCGTCCAGCGCTTGACGCGACGGTAACGCTGGCGGCGGAACGGCCGGCGCATGTCGCCGCACCGGGTATTCGCGGCCGGGTTCTCGCCGCCGCCGGTCCTTGGCGAGCCTCCGGCGAGTGGTGGACTTCCACCGCATGGGCGCGAGACGAATGGGATGTTGGCCTGCACGGCGGGGCGGTTTACCGTATCTATCGGCAGCACGACTCGGGTTCGTGGTTTGTGGAAGGAAGCTACGACTGAAGTGTGCCCGGAAGTCCATGCCCGCTCCGCTTTCAGCTTCCTGGAAGGCGCTTCGCTGCCGGAAGACCTAGTCGACCGGGCGGCCGAGTTGGAGATTTCCGCCGTCGCGCTGCTAGATCGCGATTGTGTTTCCGGAGCCGTCCGCTTTCACAAGCAGGCGGAAAAGCGCGGGATTCGCGCGCTGATCGGTGCCGAGGTTACCGCGCCCGGCGGCTTTCGCTATCCGCTGCTGGCCGAGACGCGCACGGGGTACCGGAACCTGTGCCGGTTGATCAGCCGGAGCAAGTTGGAGGGCAGGGTGGAGATCGCCGAGCATGCCGAGGGGCTGATTTGCCTGACCGGTGGAGCGGAGGGTCCGCTGGCGTACGCGCTGGTTCAAGGAAGGGAAGAGGCGGACCGGCGGATTGGGGAACTGGTGGAGGTCTTCGGCCCGGGCAACGTGTACGTGGAATTGCAGCGCCATCATCATCGCGACCAGGAGGCCCGGAACGCCGCCGCCCGCGAGATCGCCGCACGGTTCAGACTGCCGCTGCTTGCGACGAACGGTGTTTGCCACGCCACGTCCGCCGAGCGGGAACTGATGGACGCGCTCACCTGCGTCCGGCACAAAACCACGATTCAACGCGCGGGCCGTTTGTTGGCTCGCAACGCCGAACGTCATCTGAAGCCCGCGTCCGAGATGGAGCGGCTGTTCGCCGACGTTCCGCAAGCGCTGGCGAACGCGCGCGAACTCGCCGGGCGGATCGGGTTTACGCTGACGGACCTCGGCTACCGGTTTCCCCGCTACCCGGTCCCGGAGGGCGAGACGATGAACTCGTTTCTGCGGCGGCGGACAGAGGAGGGCGCGCGGCGGCGATACCGTCCTTACCACGAGAAGGCGCGCCGGCAGATCGAGCGTGAACTGGCGCTGATCGAGAAGCTCGATCTGGCCGGGTACTTCCTGATTGTCTGGGATATTGTCGAGTTCTGCCGGCGCGAGCGCATCCTTGCGCAGGGCCGCGGTTCGGCCGCCAATTCTGCGGTCTGCTATGCGCTGGGAATCACCGCGGTCGATCCGGTCGGGATGGAACTGCTGTTCGAACGGTTTCTTTCCGAGGAGCGCGGGGAATGGCCGGACATCGATATTGACCTCCCCAGCGGAGACGAGCGCGAGCGAGCGATTCAATATGTCTACGGGCGCTACGGACGGCGCGGCGCGGCAATGACCGCCAATGTCATCACGTATTGCGGGCGGTCGGCGGTTCGCGACATCGGCAAGGCGCTGGGCTTCGATCCCGACACGCTGCGGCGGCTGTCGAACCTCACCGGCCGTGGCGGTTGGGAGCGTGATCCGTCGAACAAAAGCTATCTCTCGCCCGAGGAGCAGTTCCGGCAGGCCGGCCTCGACACGGACAATCCGTTGATTGGGAAGTTCTTCGCGCTCACGCTCGCGATTCAGGACCTGCCGCGCCACCTTGGGCAGCACTCCGGAGGCATGGTGATTTGCGAAGGGGAACTCGATGGCATCGTTCCGCTTCAGCCTGCCGCCATGCCGGATCGCGTCATCGTGCAGTGGGACAAGGAAGACTGCGCGGATATGGGAATTATCAAGGTGGACCTGCTCGGCCTGGGCATGATGGCGGTGCTGCGGGATTCGATCGAACTGATCGGTCGGCATTACGGCGAGGAGGTCGATCTCGCGCACCTGCCGCCGGACGATGCCGCCGTGTACGACGCGCTGCAGCGCGCCGATACCATCGGCATGTTCCAGGTGGAGAGCCGTGCCCAGATGTCCTGCCTGCCCCGGCTCAGGCCGAAGAATTTCTACGACATCGTGGTGCAGGTGGCGATCATCCGGCCCGGCCCGATTGTCGGCAAGATGCTTCATCCGTACTTGCGCCGCCGCCAGGGTTTGGAAGAAGCCACGTGCCTGCACCCGCTGTTGGAGCCGGTGCTGAAGCGGACTCTCGGCGTACCGCTGTTCCAGGAGCAGTTGCTCAAGATGGCGATGATCGTGGCGGATTTCAGCGGCGGCGAGGCGGAGGAGTTGCGGCGCGCGCTCGGCTTCAAGCGGTCGCAGAAGCGCATGGCCGAGGTGGAGGTGAAACTGCGGGCCGGAATGGAACGGAACGGCATCACCGCCGCGGTGCAGGATGTGATTATCCAGTCCATCACCTCGTTCGCGTTGTATGGCTTTCCCGAATCCCATGCCGCCAGTTTCGCGCTACTCAGCTATGCCAGCGCTTACTTGAAGTGCCATTACCTGGCCGCGTTCACCGCCGCGTTGCTGAATAACCAGCCGATGGGTTTCTACAATCCGCTGACAATCGTCAAGGACGCCCAGCGGCATGGGCTGCGGTTTTTGCCGATCGATGCCGCGCATTCGGACTGGCTTTGTGCGATTACGCCGGAGCTTTCCGTGCGGCTTGGCTTCAACTATGTCAAGGGCTTTCGGCGTCAGACGGTGGAGGCGGTTGTTTCCGAGCGGGCGCGTGGTCCTTTCTCGAGCATCGACGATTTGAAGCGCCGCGTGGCGCGGATGTCGCGTGAGGAGTTGAACACGCTGGCGGAACTGGGCGCGCTGAACAACCTCGGCGCGCGCGTTCATCACCGCCGCGACGCGTTGTGGGAGGCGGGGTTGGCGATGCGGCCGGCCGGCCCGCTGCTCGATGGGGCCACGCCGGACGAGCCTGCTTCTCCGCTGGCGCCGATGAATCCTTTCGAACGCCTCGGCGCCGATTTCAAGAACTCAGGGCTTACGATTGGCGTGCATCCGATGCGTTTTTGCCGCACCGCGATGGACCGGCGCGGGATTTTACCGGCAGCCCGGCTGAAGGATCTACCCGACGGGCGGGTGGTTAAGGTCGCGGGTGGGGTGATCTGCCGGCAGCAGCCATCGACCGCAAAGGGTTTTGTGTTTCTTAGCCTGGAGGACGAAACCGGGATCGCCAATATCATCCTGGCCCCGCCGGTGTTCGCGCGGTTGCGGCCGATTGTCGTGCAGGAGCCGTACCTGGTTGTTCACGGTGTTCTGCAGAATCAGTATGGGGTGGTGTCGGTGAAGGCCGGGCGGATTGAGGCGTTCCAGGTTGCGGGGGCGGCGGTGGAGTCGCACGATTTCTGCTGAGCAGCCGGGAAGGAACAGCCGATGAACGATGGGTCATGCGCGATAATGGAAACGTCGATTAGTTTGATTGCTGAAGCAATCGAACCGCACCCGGCACCGCCCAAGTCCGACAGGTTGCCCCGATGCCAGCCATCACGTTCACCACTAGAGGTGCACTGAACAAGTCCGCGCTCCGGCACGCCAACGAGCGTTTGATTCTGAACGCTATCCGGCGGAACCCGGCCGTTTCCCGTGCCGAGATCGTCCGGATGACGGGCCTGTCGCCGAGTTCGGTGACGTTCATCGTCAACCGCCTGATGCGCGACGGCATGATCCTGGAGAAAAAACTGAATGGTCGCGCGCAGGTTGGGCGCCAGCCGATCGGCCTCTGGTTGCGGGGCGATGCGCGGTTGGCGGTGGGCGTGGATGTCACGCTCTCGGGGGCGCGAGTTGTGCTCGGGGATTGGAACGACCATATTGTGGGACGCAAGGTCGTCCCGTGGTCGGCCAACTACCATGTCTTCTTCGACAAGGTTCATTCGGCTATCCGTTCTCTCATTGATCCTGTCGCGCCGAACAAGGTGCTTGGCGCCGGTGTCACCCTGCCCGGCCCGATCGACAGAGAGACCGGCAAGGTGATCGCCGCGGAGAACTTCAACTGGTTCGGAGTGGAGGCGGGTGCCCTGATTCGCAAGGACCTCAAACTGCCGTTTTACTTCGAAAACCTCGCCAAGGCTTCAGCGCTGGCCGAGATGTGGGCGTCGGACCGGGAGTCGCGGCCGCTCCGCGACTTCGTCTTTGTGTCGACCAGAGGCGGTTTAGGGACCGGGGTGATTATCAACGGGCAGATTCTCCAGGGAACCAGCTCGGCGGCATCGGAATTTGGTCATGTCTCGCTCGATATCAACGGCCGGCGCTGTCCGTGCGGCAATGTCGGCTGCTGGGAACAGTACGCCTCCGATTTGGCGCTTTGCCGCCTCTATCGCGAGCGAACCCTGGCGGCGGGCGCCGGCGGCTCGGAGGAGACAGACGCCGCGGCGATCATCGCCAGGGCCGGGCAGGGGGACAAGATCGCCCTCAGTGTCGTGGAAGAGACAGCCTATCACGTTGGTCTCGGTTTTATCAACCTGATCTTCGCTCTGAATCCGGAGGCCATCATCGTCGGCGACTATTTGGCCGCGGGATGGAGTCTCATGGCCGATACCGTGTGGAGCGTACTGCGCAGCCGCGTCCCCGCCTACTATCTGACAGGTGTCCGCATTCTTCCGTCCAAGCACGGCGTCGATTGCTCGCTTATGGGGGCTCAGGCGCTTGTGTTGACGCGATTATTCCGCAGTTTCGATCACCCAAACCTGGCGCGTCCACGCGCATCCGTCTCAATTCACGCGGCACGGTGAGGACGGGCACCGCATTGACAGAGCGACGGTCCGTTTCTAATATGTTTAGTAACTGAATTTATTATTGGCGAGGCGAAATTCGAGCCTATTCTTCTGGCCTGCTGATACTGCTGGGCGATTCTCCAGCAGCGGTTGCGGGACTGGTGTCCACGAGGCCGGTACGGGGACAGTCGCCGTTCTGGAAAATTTCCAATCGGCCGGCACGGTTGTCCGGTGGGAGGGGGCCGGTCACCATTGCGACTGATCGCGCCTCGCACGGGCGCCGATCCGTCCGCGCCGATCTCAGTGCCGACGATCCACATGTCAGTTCAGCGCGTTGAGAACCGATTGGAGTGGCTATGACCGCCTGCTGTTCGATATCTATGAATCACTTGAGGAGATGCGCAGCAAGCGAAGGGTCCGGGGCGGCGAGATTACGGTATCCGGCTGGATGACTCACATCTATGAGATCTTCTAACTTAATTAGGCCATTTTTCTGGCGGCGGCATCCCACCGTACCCGACGCCCCGTCCGTAGGGATTCCACCGCCATCCCCAGCACAATATTCGTCGATTGACCCATTTCGACCGTAGAATTCGGCGGCGTGTCATTGCGGATGCAATCGAGGAAGTGGCGGAGGTGCGCGTGGCTCGACGATTCGAAGCTGCGCGGCTTGCGCTGTTCGCGGCTGGGCTTCGGGTCGAGTTCCAGACTCTGCGGGTGGAGAGACCACGATTCGCGGCCGAGATCGAACCGGGCACTGGAGCCGTGGAACTGCATTTGCTGGTCGTGATGCATGTTGTATCGCATGGCCTGGTAGCCCAGCGTGAACACCAGCAGATAGTTCTCCGGATACTCCACCAGCATGCTGCTGGTTTCCGGGATCTCGGCGCCCGGTATGTTCGTCCGGCCGCCGGCTGCCGTGACCGCAAGCGGTGCCTGGGAGTTCATCATCCAATGGATTGCATCGACGACGTGAGCGGCTTGGCCGATCATGATGCCGCCGGAGTAGTCCCAGAAGTGGAGCCAGTTGAAAAACCTGGTTGCATCCAGCGACCGCTTGGGCGCGGGTCCGAGAAAGAGGTCCCAATCCAGTTTGCCCTTCAGCGGCGGTGTCCGGAGCGTCTCCCACCGGTTCACCCACCACGCGTTGACGAGCCGGATCGCGCCCGCCGCGCCCGAGTCGAGGACACCCTTCGCGTCATGATAGAGATCGTAGCTGCGGCGCTGCGTGCCAAGCAGAACGATACGATCGGAACGTTTCGCGGCCTCGACGATCTGGACCCCCTCTTCGATGGTGCGCGCCAGCGGCTTTTCGAGATAGACGTGCTTGCCGGCGGCTAGCGCTTCGACTGTCATCACGGCATGGAGGTGGTCCGGCGTGGCGATCACCACTGCGTCGAGCGTCTTGTCTTCGAGCAGCCGTCGATAGTCCGCGTAGCCGCGAGCGCCTGTCGAGGCCGCCCGCAGGCCGTTTTGAAGGTGGGGTTCGTAGACGTCGCAAACTGCCGCCATCTCGGCGCCGTGCTCGCGGAACTGAGCCGTCAGGTACGTGCCGCGGCCGCCGCTGCCGATAGTTCCGAGACGAAGCCGGTCGTTTGCGCCAGCGAATCGCGCTCCGGCCACGGCGGCGCCGGAAAGAAAGAAACGACGGTTGAGTGGAGGCCGCGAAGATTCGTGCATCTTAATCCTCCTGATGCCCTACAATAATTAATTCAATAACTGAGTAAAGTATAGCCAGCTCAGCGTGAACGGTCAAATCAGCACAGGCATGGATGTGAGACGGCGGGTTTGACAGTTGCACAAGATCTAAATACACTGAGTGAATTAAATGCCTGGAGGTGTGAACATGAGAAGGCTGGATCGAGCGCTGGCAACCCTACTCCTGCTCACGGGCGTTACAACCGTCCTTGCTCAGGATGCGCGCAGGCATTCGCCGCAGGAGCGGTACGATCTCTTTCGCCGGCACCTTGCCAATCGTGGGGAGGCGGTGACCCGGCACCAGTTTCGCGGCATCGGGAACCTGGACGAGTGGAAGCGCAACCGGGAGCGAATTCGGGCGGATTTCCTGGACAGTCTGGGTCTCAACCCCCTGCCTCAGCGAACGCCTTTGAACGCCCGCGTGACCGGCGGATTCCAACGGGAAGGGTACCGGGTGGAAAACGTGGTCTTCCAGAGCATGCCCGGGCTGTATGTCACCGGCAACCTGTACCTCCCAGCCGCGGCGGTGCCGGGCAGCAAGACACCGACGGTGCTCTATGTCTCCGGACACTCGCCAGGACCGGCCGGCGCCAAGGTCGACTACCAGCGCCACGGCATCTGGTTCGCGAAGAACGGCCTGATTGCGCTGCTGCTGGACACGAACGAGTTCGGCGAGATTCCGGGCATTCACCACGGTCTGCACAACCTGGAGATGTGGTACTGGCTGTCGTTGGGATACACTCCGGCCAGCGTCGAGGTATGGAACGCGATCCGTGCGCTGGACTATCTGGAGTCCCGGCCCGAAGTGGACGCCAGCCGAATCGCGATGACGGGACGTTCCGGCGGCGGGGCCATTACGTGGTTTACTGCCGCGGCGGACGAGCGCGTCAAAGTTGCGTCGCCGGTTCACGGAACCTGGTCGGCCGGTCCACATGTGGCGCGGGATACGGTGCGGCACAACTGCGACTGCATCTACTTTTGGAATCACTATCAACTTGATCTTCCGGTGGTGGCGGCCCTCATCGCGCCCCGGCCGCTGATGATCATCAACGCCACCAAGGACGTCGCGTTTCCGCCGCATGGATACCAGCCGGTCGTCGAGCAGTTACGCCGGGTCTATGGCTGGTATGGCGCAGCGGGCAAGGTTGCGGAGTTCGAGATGGACACCGGCCATGACGACCTGGAGCCGTACCGGCGGGAAGCGAACCTATGGATCAGCCGGTGGCTGAGAGATTCGGCGCCGGCCTACGACGAAACCGGGATTCAGCCGGAGGAGCACAAGGTGCTGACGGCGCTCGACGGTTATCCGCCAGACGCTCGCAATGAGGGAATTCAGAAGCGCTTCATCCGCGCTCACGAATTCAAGACCTGGGATTCGCGCGAAGCTTGGGAGAAGCGGCGTGCCGCGCTTCGCGACGAGTTGAAGAACAAAGTCTTCCGCTCCTTTTCACGAAGCCCCGTGCCATTCGCGGCGTGGAAGGGACCCGAAACGGTCTGGACGCAACGCTACACCGACTCGTTCAACATTGAGTTCACGACCGAGGACGGTATCCGCGTTCATGGCCAGTTGTTCGTTCCCCGTAGTGGGCGCAAGTCGCATCCGGCGCTGATCTACGTCAGGGACAAGAGCGACCTGGTGTACCCGGTGGACTATGACAACCTTCTCTCCGCCTTCGCGGACCATGTCGTGCTCGTGCTCCGGCCTCGAGCCGTCGATTATCCGATGGACAATTTCCGGATCGCGTCAACGAAGATGTCGGCAGCGCTGCTCGGCACGACTCTGGAGAGCATGCAGCTTTGGGACGTGCTGCGCTCAATGGATTACCTGGTCGAGCACGAGAAATTGAATCTCAGCGCCGTCTCGGTTTACGGGCGTGGGAAGATGGGCGTCGTGGCGCTTTACTCGGCCGCGCTGGATGATCGCGTTACCCGCGTCATCGTGGAAGATGTTCCGGGGTCGCACTGGACTGGCCCTCCGTTCCTGAACGTGCTTCGGTACACAGACCTCGCTGAGGTCGCGGGCATGGTGGCTCCGCGCGAGATCGTCTCGCTCACGAGGTTCCCGGCAGAGTTCGATTACACCATGAAAATTTTCGGCCTGCACGGCAAGGCGGAGAACCTACGTATCGCCGACTCCCTGGGCGAAGCGCTACGCGTTTGGGAGTTTTCGCAGCGCTAGGCCTTTAGACCCCTTTAGACCTTATCCGGCACGATGTACGGTGCGCGATACTCGCGGCGAAGGAGAGCGTTCGCTTCCGCGTCGCCGGCGACCGTTTCCGTCGCCGGGTTGAAGCTGAGTTTCCGCCCGGTCCGGTAGCTGACGTTGGCGAGATGGCTGAGGGCCGCCGAGAAGTGCCCTTCTTCGACGTCGCACACAAGCAGGCGATGGTCGCGAGCCTTCACCGCAGCAAGGAAGTTCTGGAGATGCTTGACGGTGTCTTCGTGGCCTTGCTCCGCCGGCTTGATTTCTCGTGCCGGTTCGAGTTTCCCGTCGGGGTAGATTCGGGCACCGCTGCTGTCCACCTCCATATGCCCGCTAGCGCCGAAGAAGATGTTGCCCGTATAG
>CAYPUQ010000236.1:0-10106 GCA_964413655.1 uncultured Solibacteraceae bacterium
CGCCAGCGGGACGGGCCTAAACGGGAGCAGGCCAAGGGACAGCCTTCATCCGCGCGCCGGCCGCCGGTGCGGGAGCGGCAGCCACGGCGGGCAGCGGCGCTTCGCACATCGCCCGATGCGGTGATCGCGCCCCCCCAAAGGGCAGACGCGCCCGTGGATTCGACGGCGCGCCGGCGCGCGCGACGAGGCACGGTGATCGCGGGCCTCGGCACTCCGTTCGACCTGCGCCGCACCATCGTGCTCATGACAGTTATCGGGCCCTGCCGGGCGACGGATCCGTACGACTGGCCACACCCTGGCGGGCGCCGATGAGCTCTCGCAACGAGTTGGCCCGCACCTGCTGTGTTAGCGTGAATTGGTGGCTCTTTACGCCGTCACGATCTTCCTAAGCGCTTTTCTCCTCTTTCAGATCCAACCGATGATCGCCAAGATCATCCTGCCGTGGTTCGGCGGATCGGCGGCGGTGTGGACCACCTGCATGCTGTTCTTCCAGTCCGGTCTGCTGGCCGGCTACGGTTATTCGCACTGGTCCGTCAGCCGGTTGGCGCCCGCCCGGCAAGCTGTGCTTCACGCCGCGCTGCTGGCTGCCAGCCTACTGTTGCTCCCGGTGGGTCCCGGCGCCGCGTGGAAACCGGCCGGCGAGGAAAATCCCACGCTGCGAATCCTGGCGATGCTCACGCTGAGCGTGGGCCTGCCGTACATCCTGCTGTCCACAACGAGCCCACTGCTGCAGGCCTGGTACGCGCGGACCCGGCGGGCGGCATTTCCCTGGCGTCTTTTCGCGCTGTCGAACCTTGCCTCTATGCTGGCGCTGCTAACTTATCCGACACTCGTCGAACCCTGGCTGGCTGTGCATACGCAGCGGTGGGTTTGGTCAGGCGCGTACCTGGCGTTCGCCGGGCTCTGTGCTCTGGCCGGTTTCCGAAGCCGTGAACTGGCTCCGCTGACCGCTGACGCCCCCGCTAGAACCGACCCGGAACCCACCGAACCGCCGCCCGGCGTTCCACTCAAGCTTCTGTGGATCGCCCTGGCGGCCGTTCCATCGATGCTAATGCTGGCGGTGACGAATCACCTCACCCAGGACGTCGCCTCCATCCCGTTCCTGTGGGTCTTGCCGCTAAGCGTCTACCTGCTGAGTTTTATCCTCACGTTCGACGCCCGCGGTTGGTACCAGCGCGGACCATTCCTCGTTCTACTCGCGCCGGCGCTCGGTGGGATGAGCTACCTCCAGTGGAGTAACGCGAAGATCCCGGCAATGCTGTGGGTGATCGCGATCTTCGCGCTGTGCCTGTTTGTCGGGTGCATGGTGTGCCATGGCGAACTCGTCCGGCTCAAGCCATCGCCGCGCCACCTCACTTCCTTCTACTTGATGCTCGCGATCGGCGGCGCCGCCGGCGGGTTGTTCGTCGCGGTGGTGGCCCCGTATGTCTTTCCAACGTATTTCGAGCTGCCGATCGCAATCAGTCTGTGCGCGCTGCTGGCCGCCATGGTGGCGGTGGATGAGGAAGGCGTGCCTTACCGCGAGGCGCTGGCCAGTCTCGGGTCGTTCGCGCTCCTAATGGGCGTGGCGGCGTTGTGGGTCTACCTGGGCCGGACGATGGTTGATTCGCTCGGCGACTACGTGGAAGCCCGGCGCAACTTCTACGGCTCGGTTCGCGTCCGGGAACACACCGAACGCGAGGACTGGGAGAAATACCGCGTCCTGATGCATGGCAGCATCAACCACGGCGAGCAGTGGATGCATCCCGAACGCCGGCGCGAATTGCTTTCTTACTACTGCCGCCCGACCGGCATTGGCCGGACGATGCAGGTGAAACATACCGGTGCGCCCGTCAAGGCCGGTATCCTTGGGCTCGGCGCAGGCTCGATGGCGGCCTTCGCCCTGCCCGGCGACCACTTTCGCTTCTATGAAATCAACCCCGTCGTGCCGGAACTGGCCGACCGCTATTTCACCTACCTCGACGACTGCTTCGGCCGCGTCGACATTGTCATGGGCGACGGCCGCCTGTCGCTCGAACGCGAATCGCCCCAGGAATACGACGTACTGATGATGGACGCTTTCAGCGGCGACAGTATACCGGTGCACCTGGTGACCCGCGAGGCGATCGAAGTCTACTTTCGCCATCTCAAGCCGGACGGCATCCTCGTGGTTCACATCTCGAACAAATACATCGATCTCGAGCCCGTGCTCGCTCAAGCGGCCGGCGCACTGGACAAGGCGAGTCTTGTCGTTGAGACCGACGATGGCGAAGCCGGCTCCTGCTATGGCACCACCTACGTCTTGCTCGCCAACTCACCGGATGTTTTCGCGCAGCCGGCTTTCGAGGGCGCGGGCAAGCCTGCCGAGACATCGCCCGGCATCGGCCTCTGGACCGATGACTTTTCGAACATGGTCCGTTTGCTCCGCTAGCCAGCCGCCGCCGCCGACGTAAACCGGAACGGAAAGCCGGTCTGGCGGACTTCAACGGCAATGGCATCCTCGATGTCCTCTGGCAGCATGCCGTTTCGAAGGAACTCCAGATTTGGCTCATGACCGCCGCGCACGGAAACATCCTGTCAGGGACCATGTCCCCGGATCATCTGCGCTTCTCTTCCTGTCCGTCGTTGCCGTCGCCGACCTCAACGCCGATTCCATACCCGACCTGGCTGGCAGACGACACAACTGGCGACATCCTCGTGAGTCCCATGAAGGGCTCCTCGGTGCTCGGATGCGCCAGACCAGACCCACCTCCCTTCCCGGCGTGTCGGGTCAGGGGTGTTCGGTGACGCTGGCCGGAAGCCGTTGTCCCTGCACTCATCTCATCGCTCCACCAACACGCCATCCCGATGAAGCTCGATGGCGTGAATGTCCCGCTCGGGCAGTTCGTCGAAACGAAGCTCCGCGCCTGGCGCTCGAAGGGATGCGTTGGTCCGCCTTCTGATCAGCAGCGCGACCGTACCCAGCACCGCGATGAACACGGCAAAGCGCGGCAGGCCCCGCAGCGCAATTCTCTCGAACTGGACAAAGAGATCGGTGATCGCCAGCATAACGAGGGCGTAGGCGCCGGACACAACGTGGATGTTCGCTTTTCCAGGCAGATAGGAGCAAGTGAACGGTATCTTCCGGAATCCGTGGAAGGAGAGTTCTACAAACATCAGTCCCAGCAGGGCGAGAACCAGCAGGTGTCCGACCGCATGCGCGGGTAGCCAGACGGCACGAAGAAGGATGGCGGAAACCGCCCATACCGGCGCCACCGAAAGCAGAAGCAGCGCGCGCCGCCCGGCCTCGAGATACCCGGTGGCGCCGCGAGTTGCCGTCACACGGAAAATCCAGTTGGCGGCCAGAGCGATCGGCATCGTGAAGACCACCCGAATCCCCAGAACGCATAAACAGAGGACGACGATGCTCGAAACCAGCAGCGGGCCATCGATGTCATTCCACGAATGGGGCGACCTTCCTTGGATGACGCTCCGCGCGGAGGCAAGCGCGAAGGCCAGCCCGATTCCAAGGTAAAAAGCGAGGATAAGCCGGTGCTGGCGGCCGCGCATCAGGGTCCGCGCGCTGAACTGGAAAACGGCCGTCATGACGGAATCCCGGAAACTGGGTAGCCAAGCCGCGCGCCGCCGGGGCGCGATGTCCGGCTCGTCAACGATCTTGCGCAATGTTCGGAAGTACGACAACAGGAAGGTGGCCGTCGCGCTCAGGCAGGCGATCGCCAGCCCCGCCCACGCAAGCCTGCCGAACGCCTCAAGCGCGGGATGCGGGGAACCGCTGAGTTCTTGCAGTAAGCCGAGGAACCAGTACGAAGGAAGCCAGACCGCGGTCAACCGGTTTTGGGGATCGATCAGATACCTCGGCGTCGCCATGTGCGGCTGAAGGATGTACACGGAGAGCAAGAGACAAAACGCCAGGAGTTGGAGGAACCCCGAGGCGCGAAGAAAAATCCGGCGAGGCAGCACATGGAGCGCCGCGCCCTGCAGCGCGAGGACCGTACCGAGAACGAAGGCGCCCGCGCCGAACGCCGTCAGCCAGTAAGCCGCGAACGATTGCGCGATCCCGAGAACTCCGCCCTTCAGAGCCCCCAGAACCAATGGATAGCTGATGCCGGTGAAGACATTCGCGGCGACGACGGTCAGGCCGAGTGCGCTGCCGAGGGCGGCAATCTTGGCGCGGAAAAATGTCCGCGCGCGAACGGGCAGCGGCGCCAGAACAAGCACGTCGCGGCGGTCCGGAAAGGCCGAATCCCAGGACAACAGAGCAAAAAGTCCTGTCATCAGCATGGTTGTCGCGATCAGAAAGTGCTGGATCGGCCACGCGCTGATCAGAACGTCTTCGGCCGGCAATTCCATTTCGGCGTAGCGCCGCGCGTGAATGGCCAGCATGAAGCTCAGAGCCGCGAGCATCGCCGCGAACTGTCCGAGCAGCTTCGTTACGTCGCTGCGCGAGGACAGGATTTCCAGATCGACGATGCGAAACAGGAACTCGCGGTAGAGCACGCGAAATTGGCGCCTCTCCATCTTCATGTCTCAATCAGACCCACGATCTCGCGTGAAATCGCCGCGCTGTCCTGCTCGACGGCAAGTTGGGAAAAGATTCCCTCCAGCGTTGGAACGGCCATCAGCTTTCGGAGCCCATCGATGGAATCGTCGGCGACTACCTTTCCCCGGTGGAGGATTACGACACGCGAACACACCCGCTCCACCGTCTCCAACTCGTGAGAGCTGAAAAGAACAACCTTGCCCCGCGCCGCCAGTTCCTGAATCAGGCTGCGCAAGATCAGCGCCGAACCGACATCCAGGCCGGAGAACGGTTCGTCCAACAGGATGAGAGCGGGATTGTGCATCAACGCTGCGATAAGAAGTATTTTCTGGCGCATCCCCTTCGAGTAGGCCGAGATCGGGCTGTGCCGGTCGTCGTGCAGTCCGAAGAGGCGCAGCAGACCATCGATTCGTTGTTTAGCCGTTTTGGCGGGAAGGTCCCGGAGATCGGCGACCATCTCCAGGTACTCGGACCCCGTGAGATGAGTATAAAGATGCGGCTCTTCCGGTACGTAGCCCATCGACTGCTTGAAGGCGCTCCAGTCCCGATCGATCCGTTCCCCGCGAAACAGGATCCGGCCCGCCGTGGGCTCGATGAGCCCGGTGACGATCTTCATCGTTGTCGACTTGCCGGATCCGTTCGGACCCAGGTATCCGGTAACCTCGCCCGGTGCGGCCGAGAAACTGACGTCGTCCACCGCGGGGATGCCGTTGTAGAGTTTCGATACGCGGCAAAGTTCCAGCACCGCTATCGGCTCCGCCATGTCAGCCGGATGCTGAGCAGCAGGAATAGCGGCAGCAAAGGAAGCAGGCTCGCAATCCCGAAAACACTGATCGTTAACGTCTCGGTGAGAGGGTCCGAAACAGGCATCGAGGCATCCCGTAGCGCGGAGGCTCCTGCCCGGAGGACGCGGCACACTGACGTATAGAGAGCGCCGTGCAACACGGCGGCCGCCACAGCGCCGCCGAATACCGGGACCGCCGCGCTCAAATCCCTCGCCAGCAAGGATCCGCCTGTCAGTCCCGCGTACTCCTTCAGCAGGAAGGTTGCATACGCGAACTGGCCGTGCGCGCGCCGCTCCCGTGCGGCTTGCGCGAACACCCCGGCCATCTCATCGGCAAAACGCCGGCGGTATTCGGCCGGGTATAGCCGGAGCAGCGCTCGATAAATTCCCGGCAACGGTCATGCCTCCGCGACGCGCAGGCGCGCGGCGCCAATACGGGTTAGCTGCTTGAGGCGGGTGTTTTCCTCGCGCAGAGCGGCTCGCCCGAGCGGCGTGATCCGGTAGGTCTGCTTGTCCCGCGATGTGTCCTCCGTCCTCGCGCGTTCAATCAATTCCTGATCGAGCAGGCGGCGGAGCGCACCGTAGAGTGTCCCCGTGCTCAGCCGCACCCGGCCCTCGCTGATGACTTCGATGTCCTTCAGCAGCGAATAACCGTGACGCGGTTCCCCGGCAAGACTCGCGAGGATGAAGAAAACCGGTTCCGAAAGGGGCGTATCGCCAACGACATGTCGCATAACGATATATTGAAAGATTTTTCTGTCTATGTCAATCGTGAGCTTCGCCCGGGGTGCGCGACCTCTGCAGTAACTTGAAGTTTGATATAGTGTTGGTCAAGATACACGCCTAGCACCATCCGGCCAAGGAGTCCCCATGGATCGAAGACATTTCCTGATGAGTACGGCAGTGGCGGCCGCCACTACGGCGAAAAGCCTTGCCAGCCCCAACGACACTATCCGCGTCGCCATCGTCGGCGTGCGCGGCCAAGGCCGTTCGCACATTCGCGAGTATGCGGGTATGAGCAACGTCGAAATCGCCGCGCTGGTCGATATCGACGACTCGATCCGCGATCAACGGCTCGACGAGATCGAGAAGATGGGTAAGAAGCGGCCGGCCGGCTTCACCGATCTGCGCAAAGTGCTCGAGGATCAGAGCATCGACGCCATCTCGATCGCGACACCGAATCACGTCCACACCCTGCAGACCATTTGGAGCCTCCAGGCGGGCAAGCATGTGTACTGCGAGAAGCCCTGCTCGCACAACATGTTCGAATCGAAACAGATTGTCGCTGCCGCCCGCAAGTACAACAAACTGGTTCAGCACGGCACCAACAGCCGCTCGACGTTGGCCTTGCGCGAAGCGGTCCAGAAGCTGAACGAAGGCGTCATCGGCGACGTCTACATGGCCCGCGGCCTCTGCTTCAAGTGGCGCGACACGATTAAGCGGACCCCCGAAGAAGCGGTTCCGGCCGGAGTCGACTACGATCTTTGGACCGGTCCAGCTCCCAAGCGCCCCTTCACGCGGAACCGGTTCCATTACAACTGGCACTGGTTCTGGGACTACGGCAACGGCGATCTCGGCAATCAGGGCATCCACGAGGTGGACA
This sequence comes from uncultured Solibacteraceae bacterium, assembly GCA_964413655.1. GTDB lineage: Bacteria > Acidobacteriota > Terriglobia > Bryobacterales > Bryobacteraceae > CAYPUQ01. The sequence goes on from CAYPUQ010000236.1 coordinate 6,907, forward strand.
TCGCCCGCTGGGGCCTCGGCGTGAAGTACCCCACCAAGGTTAGCGCTATGGGCGGCAAGTACATGTTCGACGACGACCAGGACACGCCGAACACGATCACCGCTACCTACGAGTTCGACGTTAACGGCACGAAGAAGTTGATGGTCTTCGAAGTGCGCCATTGGATGACGAATTTCGAGGCGGGGATCGGCGAGCGCACCGACGGGAAACCGAGCAACTGCGTTGGCAACCTGTTTTACGGCTCGAAAGGCTACATGTCCATTGATGGCTACAACCAGTACAAGACCTTCCTAGGCCGCGAACAGCAGCCGGGTCCGGAGCGGCGCGAAGGCGGGTCGAACTGGGCGAACTTCATCAACGCGTTGCGCAGCAACCAGCGGGGCGAGTTGAACGCCGAGATCGAGGAGGGCGCCATCTCCTCCACGCTGGTACACCTCGCAAACATCTCCTACCGGGTGGGCCGCACGATCCATTTTGACTCGGACTCGTACACGTGCAAGGGCGACAAGGAAGCCACCGCGATGTTCACACGGAACTACCGGAAGCCTTTTGTTGTGCCGGAGAAAGTGTAAGGACGCGATTCCGATCGCTTGACTCCCTGAACGGCGGACCGAGTCGGTCCGCCGTTCTTGCGTCCGGATACCCCCGATCAGGTTGATAGCTCAGGTTTTACCCCAGCATTTAACTATGCTTTACATAAGAGTCTGAGTCGTGATAGGCTCATGTGAGTGCGATGCAGTTTCCTAGTCGGCCTGTATTTGGCTTTATCAGCATCCGCTCTCGTTGCCCAGCAGACTGCGACCTTGACCGGCCAGGTGGTCGACTCGGCCGGCGCCGCCGTGCCGGACGCCACAGTGGCGCTCTCCAACGCCGTTACCCGTTTCGAGGCGATTGTCGAAACCGACTTGGCCGGGGAGTTCACCTTCACCAATGTTCCGTTCCACGACTATGTCCTTCTCGTCCGCAGAGGCAGCTTTGCCGATACCAGGCGAGGGGTGGCGCTTCGCTCACCGGTACCGGTTCGCCTCCGGATTCCCTTGGATCTCGCGACCGTCGGCGAAGCCATATCCGTCACCGCGTACGAGACCGCCGACCTCGTGGACGCCGAGGCAACGGGCACGCGCACGGCGCTCAGCATGGCGTCGGTCGAACGGACGCCCATTCCGGTGGGTACGCGCGGGCTGGAAGCGGTCCTGGTCAGCTTCCCCGGATTCGCGCAGAACGCCAACGGCGCCATTCACCCGCGCGGGGCGCACAACCAGATGACGTTCGTGATCGACGGCATGCCGATTTCGGACCAGCTCACCGGATCTTTCGCCAGCTCGCTGGATCCCTCCATTGCCCACTCGCTCGAATTGTTCACCGGCAACATTCCCGCGGAGTTCGGCAACAAGGTTTCAGGCGTCGCCAGCGTTGTGACGAGGTCGGGCCTGGGTACCAACCGGCGCTTCTTCGGCCAGACCGAAGCGCAGGCGGCTAGTTTCGACACGATCGGGAATGTGACGCAGGCGGGCGGGCAGCGCGGCCGCCTTGGCTATTTCGGCTCGGTCTTCGCGATCAAGACCAACCGCTTCCTCGACCAGGTCTCGCTCGCCAACCTCCATAACGGCGGCAACGCCGAACGCGCGTTCACACGGTTGGATTACCAAGCCACCGGGCGCGACGTTCTCCGCTTCCATGCCATGACGGGGCGTTCCTCGTTCCAGCTCGCGAACCTCCGCTCACAGCACTCCAATGAGCAGCAGCAGCGCCAGGTTCTGCGGGATGCCGCCTTCTGGACGGGTTGGGTTCGGACACTCAGCCCGAGTTCGACGGTCGAAACAACGGCGGCTTATCGAACGAGTGTCGCCCAACTGTTCTCGAGTCCGGGCGACACGCCCGTGACGGCCGACCAGGCCCGGCATCTCTCCACGCTGACCCTGAACACGCGATACACGCGCATTGCCGGCGCGCATACCATTCGCGCGGGCGCCGACTGGCAGCACATCCCGCTCAGTGAAGACTTTTCGTTCGGCATCACCAGCGCGGATTTCAACGACCCGGCGCGAGCGGATTTTCGCGAGAGCCTGCTCGGGTACGACCTGACGCAGGGTGGCCGCCGCTTCTATTTTTCGGACCGCGCGGCGGGAAACCTCTACAGCGGTTTTCTCCAGGACAACGTGCGCTGGGGCCGCTTCAGCCTCGCCCTCGGACTTCGCTACGACAACTACCGTTTTCTCGTGAACGGCGCTCAGATTCAGCCGCGCGTCGGGATCGCGTGGCACCTGCGCGAGACGGGCACCGTGTTTCGCGCTTCCTACAATCGGAACTATCAGACACCGCCAAACGAGAACCTGCTCCTTTCCAGTTCCCGGCAGGCGGGCCTGTTGGCCCCAGCGGCCGTCCGCGACGCGCTAGGCGGCGAAGTGGCCGTGAACATCCGCCCCGAACGGCAGAACGTCTACGAAGTGGGCGTCCAGCAGGCGCTATTCCGGCGCGCGAGTCTGAACGTCGCCTACTATCACAAGAACTCGCGCGACCAGCAGGACAACGACAATTTTCTCAACACGGGCATCATTTTCCCGCTAACGCTCAGCCAGATTCGCGTGAACGGTCTCGAAACGCGGCTGGTCCTGCCGGAGATCGGCGGTTTTTCGGCATCGGTCAGTCTGACACACGCCAAGGCCGTTTCCACACCGCCCTTCACCGGCGGCCTATTTCTCAACGACGGCGCGGTGGAAGCGCTCACCGAGGCGCCTTTTGTCATCGACCACGATCAGAAACTCGGCGTGCAAGGGAACGTAGTCTACAACCTGACGCCCAGCTTCTGGATCAGCTCGACGGTGCGGTATGACAGCGGGCTGGTCTCCAACCCCTCGAACCCGGCGGACGTGGCGGCGGACCCGGACTTCGCCGATCTGCTGCCCTACGTGGATCTGCTGGCGGACCCGCCGCGGGTGCGGCCGCGTACCGTTGCCGACCTGGCGTTCGGCTACTCCCATCGCCGAAACGACCGCCGCGTTTGGGACCTGCAAGTTCAGGTCAACAACCTGACCAATCGGACGGCGCTCTATAATTTCCAGTCGATCTTCGTCGGGACCCGGCTCGTTCCGCCGCGGATGATGGGGCTGAAACTCCGGTACTTCTTTTGAAGCGGCGGCTGTCGCGGCCGCAGGTTCTCCTTGCCCCAACCCCAGCGGTGTGCTATCCATGGTTCAAGA
>CAYPUQ010000237.1:0-10094 GCA_964413655.1 uncultured Solibacteraceae bacterium
GCGACGCCAGCCGCCACGCCAATCAGCCGCCGCGGAAAGCGCCGGCTCGCTTTCCCAGCTTCTTGGATCTCAGGTGCATAACCGCCTCGCGGAAGCTCGATTCGCAAAGGATCGGCGCTTCCCGGTCCGTCATAGTACTCCTGCAACCGTTTCCGCAGCCGCCTTGCTTCCACACGCACGATTGGGTCGAGCCGCGGGTCGTACTCCTCTTTCCTATCGAACACCTCCCGGCCAACGAGGTACTCCTTGAGTTGTCCCGCCTCGTTTCGCAGCTTTGCTTCCACAGTGAACCGCATGAACCGGCACAACCGTTCCGAATTGACAAACCCTTCGCTCGCCAGGATCTTTTCGAGGTGTTCCCGCACATCCCGCTCGCGTATCATTTCTCTCCCCGACTCTCGCACAACCGCTTCCGGAAACTCAATGACTTCGAGCGCCTTGTCACGGTAAGCTAGCAGTAAGCTAGCCGCTGGATTACTGGCGCACAGGCTCTGGTGCCGTCGATTCTACCAGCATGAGTGCGATACGCACTCGGAAAGGAAATTGTCACGATGACCCGTCACAAGAGCCAATGGCTGTCGATTTCCCTCCTGCTGGCAGCGGTCCCCGGTTTCGCCGGCCCACCGCTGATCTGCGAACCAGTCAACATCGGAGACGCCCGCTCCCTGCCCTGGAAGGATTCAGGAGGGTGGAACGGTGTGGACCCCTCTTACCGTGTCGCCCACCTGGTCACCGACACACTCGTGTTGCTGACCCCATCCACACCAGTCAACGTGCGGCAGGAGACGCTGCGCCGAGCCGCCCTATATGCCGCCCATCACACGGGCATGGCCGATCGTATGACTTCCCATCTTCTCGCGCGAGTCGCCGACGCCGAAGCTGCCGGGCGATCCGATCCGCTGGTTTGGTTCGATGCCGGCTATTTCGTCGAGACTGTTCGGCAGGCCACCTTCGTCTACCGTCATGAGATGCTTTCTCCGGCCGAGCGCCAAGACTGGAAGCTGCGGGGTGACGCTACCCGCATCGACGGTTATGCCTGGGTTCAAAAGGCCATCCGGCTCGGCGGCCGGGGGATGAGCCAGGCCCTTACCAAGATCGAAGCGTACCGCCGCGCCGACCTTCAAACCGCCGCGACGCGATAGAGCGTCTTGCGCCCCGGGGGAAAGCTCAGCCCCACCACGGCTCGCCGTCCATCACGCGGCGGCGCAGGGCGTCCTCGTTGAATTGCAGGCCGAGCCCGGCGCCGGCCGGAACCTTGAGTCTGCCCTCTTTCACCTCCGGAGCATTGCCCGCGGCCAGTTCCTCCACCTGGCGCGACGGGCGCCCGAGCGCGCTTTCGGACCGGTAGAAGTTGTGGATCGCCGCGCCGAAGTGCGCCGAGGCGTAGGTGAGCACTAGCGAGCCGACGTTGTGCAGGGCGACCGGCGAGCGGGTCAGCATCGCGTAGTCGGCGATCTTCTTCGTGCCGGTGATACCGCCGGCGAACGCCAGATCCGGATGGATGATGTCGCAGGCCTGGTTGTCGAGGAACGGACGGAATCCGGCGACCATCTCGAGTTTCTCGCCGGTCAGGATCGGGCTCCGCGTGGATCGCTTCAACGCGGCCCAACCTTCCGAATAGGGTACGTTCAACAGATCTTCGAGGAACAGTGGATCCATCGGCTCCACCGCCTTGGCGATCGCGATGGCAGTGGGCGTGTCGAATTCGCCATGGCCATGCACCGCGATGTCGATCTCGTCGCCCACCGCCTCGCGCGTGTTGGCGTAAGCGCGACCGACATTGCGGATCTGCGATGAATCCAGCGTGGTTGCATAGCGGCCCGCCGGGACGCCGGCCACGGGGTCGATGCTGATCTTGTACGCGGTGAACCCTTCCGCGCTGTTCTTCACCCGCTGTGCCCAATCGCGGCACGACGCCGTGTCGAGCATCTTCAAACCAATCCCGTGCGAGTACATCGGAATCGCATCGCGAAACGGTCCGCCAAGCAGTTCGACGACTGGCCGGTCCAGGATCTTCCCCGCCAGGTCCCACAGCGCGATGTCGATGCCACTGATGGTCGGGATGTGTGCCATATACGTGTGCATCAGCGAAGTCATGTTGTGGAAGTGCCGTTCGATGGCGAGCGCATCCTGGCCGAGCAACAATCGTTCCATTGTCCGGACGCGCGCCCGCGCCATGGGCCCGGAAGCGCCTGCTTCTCCATAGCCCACCAGGCCGGAGTCCGTCTCGATTTTGATCAGACAGTTGTTCGCGATGTTGGTGATCTGCATCGCCTTGACCGCGGTGATCTTCACTTTGCCCTGGTGGGGCGCGGCCAAGGCGCGAAACCGGAAGAACGAGGCGCCGAGCGGTAAGGCAGCGGCGAGCCGGAGCATCTGGCGGCGGGTTAGCATGACAAGTACCTCCGAAGGCATTATAAAGATTCAGGAGCGTGCATGAAGAAAACCGTTCTGCTCTGCCTGGCCGCCGCGGCGGCGGTCTTCGCGCAGCAGCCGATCGCCATCGTCGGCGCCGGCGTGTTCGACGGCACGGGTTCGGTGCCCGTCAACGCCACGGTGGTCATTCGCGGCGAGCGCATCGAAGCAGTGGGTCCGGATGTACAGCCGCCTGCGGACGCCCGCGTCATCCGCGCGGACGGCCATTTGTTGATGCCCGGAATCTTCGATCTGCACACGCACCTCCCCTACGCCGCTGTCCCCGGTTGGTGGGGCGACTGGCCGAAGATCCTCAAGGCGTACCTGTACTGCGGCGTCACCAGCGTCGTGGAGTTCGGCGTGTACCCCGAGATGTTCGAGCCGATGCGCCGCCTGGTGCGCGAGGAAATTATTCCCGGGCCGCGGATTCACCTGGCGGCGCGGCTGACGACGCCACTGGGACACGGCGCCGAGGGAGGCCGCGGCGACTTCTTCACGCTCGAAGTCCAGACCCCACGCGAGGCGCGCGACGCAATGAAGCGGTGGTTGGCCTATCGCCCGGACGCCATCAAGGTGTTCACCGACGGCTGGCGCTATGGCTCCGATCCCGACATGACGTCAATGGAAGAGAGCACGCTGAAGGCGATCGTGGATGTGGCCCACGCCAACGACCTCGAAGTTCTCACGCACACTGTGACACTCGATAAGGCCAAGATAGCCGCGCGCGCCGGGGTCGACGTGATCGCCCACGGCATCGGAGACGATGAGGCCGACGACGAGATCGTCGATCTCATGAAGGCCAAGGGCACGACGTATGCCCCCACCCTGGCCGTGTACGAGCAGCGCCGCCGCGAGCCGCCGCCGCCTTTGTTGCGCGCGGTGCTCGAGCCGGGCGCCGTCGCCATTCTGGAACGGCTGGCGAAGCAGCCGTCGCGGCAGAGTCCGCTGTATGTCGAGACGCGGCGCATCCGTTGGCAACGCCTCATGGCGAATACGGCAAAGTTGAACGCCGGCGGAGTGCGGCACGGCACGGGCACCGACGCCGGGGTCACGGGTGCGTACCACGGCTGGTCGACGCTCCGCGAGTTGAAGCTGCTGGTGCAAGGAGGCATGAAGCCGCTCGACGCGCTTACCGCGGCAACCGGAAACAGTGCGAAGGCGCTGAACGTCGAGGGCCAGCGCGGCTTCGTTCGTCCGGGTTTGCTGGCGGACCTTGTTCTGGTCAATGGCGCGCCGCACCGGAACATCGAGGACATCGAGAAGATTGCACGCGTCTTTTTGGGCGGCGTCGAATTGGACCGGAAGGAACTGGCTCGCGCGATCGCCAACGACGATGTCACTCGACTGCCCGCGCGTGAAATCTCCGCGCTGATTGCCGATTTCGAATCCGCTGACGGGCGCACCCGCGCGGACACGCTCCCAGTGAATACAACCGATGCCGGCAACGACAACACCCGCATGACCTGGGGCCGCATCCTTCGTTCCGAAGGCAACCACGCCCTTGCGATGATGGCGCGCATGGCGATTAAGGACCGGCCGTGGGGACGCCTGAACATCCCTCTGAGCAAGGGCGCGGTGGAACCGGTCGATGCCAGCGGCTCTCAGGGCGTCCGGTTCGAAGCGCGCGGCAACGGCGAGTACCGCCTGATCGTCACGAGCCGCGCCGTCCGCGAGGATGCGCACTTCGCCGCCGCGTTCAAGGCGAAGGGCGATTGGTCAGAGATCGAAATCCCGTTCGTCTCGCTTAAGCAACCGAACCCGCAACGTCCGGTGAAGTGGACGGGGCGCGATCTCACGATGCTGAGCTTCGAGGTCTCGCGTCCGGCCGGCGCACTCGGCTGGCTGGAACTTGATAACATCCGCTTCTACTGATTCCGTAAGGAGACCTGCGTGCGCCCGATCTTATTCCTGGCGCTGGCCGTCGTGCCGGCGCTCGCCCAACGAGAGATTTCTTTCGAAGGCCGCAACGCCATCGTCATCGAGAACGACAAGATCGAGTTGCTGCTACTGCCGCAAGGCGGCGCATTCGCCAGCCTGACGCTCAAGGACGACCGGGAAAAGACTAACCCGATGTGGAATCCGCTGAAATTGGCGCGCGAGGCGGGCCAGGACGTGAACGCGGTTACATCGACCGGCCACTTCGTTTGCGTCGACGGCTTCGGCGGCGTGTCGAACGAGGAGCGGGCCGCCGGACTGCTCAACCACGGCGAGGCGCACCGGCAGCCGTGGAAGGTGATCCTGCACCGCGAGGACGGGCCGCGGCAGACGTTCCGCTTTGAGGCGAATCTCCCGGTGGTACAGGAGGTCTTCCGCCGTACGGTCGCGCTGGACGCGGAGCAGCAAGTGGTCTACGTCGAGAGCGAACTGGAGAGCTTGCTCGGCTTCGACCGCCCAATCAGTTGGGCCGAGCACGCGACCATTGGCCCGCCGTTCCTTGTGCCCGAACGTACGGTGATCGACACCTCGGCTGGCCGCTGCATGACGCGTCCGGGCTCGGTGCGTGCGCCCGGCACGCCGCGGCGCACGATTCCGGAGCGGGAGTTCACGTGGCCGCTGGCGCCGGCGGACGGCGGCGGAGTCGCCGACCTTCGCCGCATGCCGGGGGGACACAACTCGATGGACCACTCCGGCTGCACGCTAGATCCGCATCGCGAACTGGCCTTCGTCACCGCGATTCACCTCGACAAGAGGCTGCTGCTCGGCTACGTTTGGAAGCGCGAAGACTTCCCGTGGATCCAGAAGTGGATGAGCTACCCTGCCGCCGGTACGCGCCAGGCTCTCGGCCTCGAGTTTGGGACACAGCCGTTCGACGTGCCGCGCCGCCAGACAGTCGACCTCGGCAAGATGTTCGACGTTCCGGCGTTTCGCTGGCTGCCCGCAAAGTCCAGGATCACCGCGCGATTTCTGATGTTCTTCACCCGGGTCCCCGAAGGATTCGCCCAGGTGGACGATGTGGCGGTGCAGGGTGGCAAGGTGATCCTGCGCGACCTCGGCAGCGGCAAGACCCTTGAACTCGCCACCGCGCACGGGCTGTAATTAGAATTTCAGGAACCATCCGCGGCGCCACAGGACCCATGCGAAGACGAAGCTGGCGCCAATGTGCATGAGCGAGTACAGCAACGACGCGTTTGCCGCGCCCAGGGCGGGTTCAAACGTGCCGTACAGCGCCGCGCGAACCGAGGCGGCGCCACCTAGCGACGCGAGCCGGCTCATCAGCGCGTGAAAGACGTAGACGGCGAGCGCATTCATCCCGAAGATCGTGAGCGGCTTCATCCACGCGCCACGCCAGCCCATCGCGTCCACCAGCCAGTAGCAACTTCCGAAGACCATCAGTGCGAGGCCAGCCGTCAGCAACGTGTAGGGAACCGTCCATAGGCTCTTGTTTATTGGCTGGAGGGGATCCAGAACAATCCCGGCGAACAGCAGAACGTTTCCACCGAAGAGCATCCATGCCGTCTTCTCGACGACGCCGCGATCCGTTCGCAGGAACTGCCCGGTGAGAATTCCAAACAGGAACGTGCCGATCGACGGCAGTGTGCTCACGATTCCTTCGGGGTCCCAAGTTTTCGAGTAGGACCACATGTGCCCGCTGAGAAACATTTCGTCCACGTGTGCGGCGAAGTTCACTCCTTTCTCATACCCGCCGCCGTGCATCATCGCGGTGTATGCCGCGAAGAGGCCAAGCAACCAGACGACACGCCCGCGAGTTCCGCTGTGGAGAAAGATCACGGTACCAATCAGGTAACACACCGCTATGCGCTGCAATACACCGGGTATGCGGAGCGTCGCGAGGTCGGGGTTGGAAGTCGCGTTCAGCGCCAGGCCGGTGAGAAAGATCAGCGCCGCGCGGCGTAGCGCGTGCAGGATCAGTTGCCGGCGGTTCTCGCCGCGCTCGACGCGCCTCGCCACCGACAGCGTCGTGGCTACCCCGGCGATCCAGAGGAAGAACGGGAAGACGAGATCGGTGAACGTCCAGCCGTGCCAATCGGCATGGCGTAACGGAGCGTAGGGCGCGGGTCCGGTCTGCAGGTTTACCATGACCATCGAAGCGATGGTGAAGCCGCGGAAGAGATCGAGCGACGCGAGTCGCGCGGCCGGCGGTGCGATGGCCCGTTGTTCTGTTTCGGTGGGAGTGGCGGTGGAAACGGACGCCATGGATCGCAGTATAGCCGTTCCGGAAACTCCATCCGCCACCCGCCATCCGGTATGATGCTCAACTATGGCTCAACCCGCGGTGCGGGTACCCGCACCCTCGCCAACCACGGCGACCCGTGTCCGCTACAAGGTCCTCACGTGGTGTGTCCTGCTGGCGGCTGTCACTTACATGGACCGCGTGTGCATCTCGGTAACCGCACCCGGAATCATGAACGATCTTGGCCTCAGCGACACGCAGATGGGGCTGGTTTTCTCCGCCTTCACGCTGGCCTATGGCGCGTTTGAGATCCCGACCGGTTGGTGGGGCGACCGTGTCGGCACGCGCCGTGTGCTCACGAGGATTGTAACTTGGTGGTCGAGTTTCACGATCCTCACGGCAGCCGCGTTCAACTACTACGTTCTGCTGGCGATTCGGTTCCTGTTTGGCGCGGGCGAGGCCGGGGCATGGCCGAACGTCGCACGAACGCTTTCGCGGTGGTTTCCCGCAACAGAGCGCGGGTCGGCGCAGGGCATCTTTTTCACCGGTGCGCACGGCGGCGCGGCTCTAACACCGATTCTGGTGACCTTCATGTTGGGCTATATGCACTGGCGCTGGATCTTCGTCATCTTCGGATTCGTGGGCTTCATCTGGGCGATCGGATGGTGGCGTTGGTACCGCGACGACCCCGCCGAGCACCCGGAAGTCAGCGCGGCCGAGTTGAAGTACATCGAGGCCGGCCGGCTTACCGCCGGCAGTCATTCGCTGAAGGGCGTACCGTGGCGGCGCATTTTCGGAAGCCGCAATGTCCCGCTGCTGTGCCTGATGTACTTCACCCAGACGTACGGCTTTTACTTTTTCATCACCTGGCTGCCGACGTACCTCGCGCGTGAGCGCGGTTTCTCCGCGATGGGGCTCGGCTTCTTTGCGGCGCTGCCAATGATCTTTTGCGTGATCGCCGACGTGACCGGCGGCCTGGCGACGGACCGGCTGAGCCGCGCTTACGGTCTCCGGATCGGGCGCGCGGTAGTCGGCGGGGCGTCGTTTCTGTTCGCCGGTGCGAGCATGCTCGCTGGCACCGCTGCCCAGGACCCGAAAACCGCTGCCGTCCTGCTGGCGCTGGCGGCCGGTTGGTCGACGTTCTGCCTCGGACCGGCGTGGGGCACCTGCCTCGACATCGCCGGCCACCACGCCGGCGTCGTCAGCGCCTGTATGAACACGGCGGGCCAGGTGGGCGGTATGTTGAGCCCGGTGATCCTCGGCCTCGCGGTGCAGTATTGGGCCAACTGGAGCGTTCCGCTTTATGTCACTGGATTGCTGTTCCTGATCGGCGGGCTGTGTTGGGCCTTCATCGATCCGCGCCAGCGAATCGAAGCAGGCGCCGAGGCGCTCTGAGCCGTGACGCGGCGGAACTTCGTTACCGCGCTCGCTGCTGTTCCGGCCGTGGCGCAGGAACCGCACGCGGACCGCTTTGCCGGGATCACGGTGCTACCGGAATACATACAGTCGGAAGGCATCGATGGCGTGCTGCATAATCTGACGCGGCGGGCGCGGGTGAATGCGGTCACCATTTCGCCTTACGTGATGGAACTGGCGGACGAAAAGACAGGATCGCGCGAGCCGCCCATGGACGCGGGGGCCGGCAAGGTGCGTTTGCTCGATCGGCCGCTGTTCGGCAAGCGGGAACTCTTCGTTCGCACGGCGCCGAGCTTTGAGCCGGACCTCAGTTTGTATCGCGGCCTCCACTATCAGCCATCGCCGGCGGCGGACCTGACGCGCAAAGAGGGCGGCGTGATCGAGCGCTTCATTCGGGCGGCCCACTCGGCGGGCGTCAAGGTCTTCTTTCAGGTTCAGGCGGCGATCCCACCCGGCTACCGCGTACAGTTCGGCGGTCCGCGCGAGGACGACCGCGCGCGCCTGCCCGACGGACGCATTCCATCGCGGCGGCTGGCCAATAACGGCAGCCTCGCCAGTCCCGAGATCCGCGGCTACTCGGAGGCGCTTTTGCGCGACCTCGCGCGCGCCTACCCGGAGATCGACGGCTTTCGCGTGGACTGGCCCGAGTATCCGCCGTACTTCCTTGACGACGTCTTCCTGGATTTCTCCGGGCACGCTCGCGCGGCGGCCGACCGCATCGGCTTCGATTTCGAGAGTATGCGACGCGCCGCCGGCGCGCTGTATGAACTGCTTCACGGCGGCCTGACCGATCGGCACCTGCGGCCTTGGGCCGAGGCCGATTCGGCGCGCTACCTGCTGATGGAAACGCTGATCGGCCAGCCGGCGCTGCTGGAGTGGCTCCGCTTCAAATCGGCGCTCGTTGTCGAATTGCTGCGCGGCTTTCGCGAGGCGCTGAACGCGGCGGGCGCCGCGTCGAAACCGCTGCTCGCCAACGCCTTCCCACCTCCGTTCACGCTGGCCTCGGGTCTCGACTTCGCGCGTATCGCGCCGCATTGCGCCGGTGCGAGCGTGAAGACCTACACCATGCACTGGCCGATGATGCTGCGCTTCTACGGCGATGTCCTCAAGGAGGCGAACCTTGGCCTGAACGAAACGCTGCTCGTCCGCGCCTTGCTGCGAGTGTTCGATATCGTCGACAACGACGGGCTGCATCACCTCGCCGATTACTCGTATCCGGAGCCGGACACGCCGCATCCCGTTGGATTGGGCGCGCAGCGGCGTAAGATCGAGCAAGCGCGCCTGGCGGCCGGCGAGATGCCGATCTACGCGTTGGCGCATGGCTACGGCCCGGAAGAGGACTTCCGGCGCCGGTTGCTTGTCGTCCACGAGGCCGCCAGCCGGCGTGTTTGGGTCAACCGTTACGGATACCTGACGGACCGGAAGCTCGATATTATCGGCGAGGTTGTGGGGGCGTAACTTTCGACGCCCCCAGTTATGTGCGGCCTCAGTTCAGCGGGAATGAGAAGCGCGGCGACGTAGCGATTCCGCCGACGCTGAATCCTCTGTGACCTAGGAGTGCCCACTGACCCGTCTGTAGATTGTACCGCCAAAGGTCCGATGCCGCATCCCGTCCAACGATGTAGACCTGGCCGGAATGGGCGCCCAGACTCACGGTCGGGTATGTGCCGCCGGTGGCTGTCCAGGTGCCCCATCCGCTCGCGGTCCCCTGTGTGAACTGACGGGTCCGGATTGCCGCCGAAGAATCCTGAATCAGGATTTGCACGGTGCCATCGCCCCGCGAGGCGATCTGCGGATCCTGGCTGACTATTGCACCACCGGCACTCCATCCGAGCCAATTGCTTTCCTGCACTCTGCCGAGCCACAACCCATTGCTACCATCGCGAATAACAAGGTAGGCCACCCGATCGGTGCCGACCGTAATCGCTGGTGCACCTTGCACATTACTAGTACGGAGGGTCCAGCCCTGGAACGCATAGCTGACGGGAGCGAACCAACCGCTCCACAGCACACCAGAGTGGTCGATTCCGAGAATATAGAGTGATCCATCCGGCGACGCACTCATTACGGGGTCGGATGAAAAGGCTTTACCTAAGCTCTGCCAACTGCCAAAGCCTGAGCCTGGCACGTA
>CAYPUQ010000238.1:0-10086 GCA_964413655.1 uncultured Solibacteraceae bacterium
CCACCGCGGCTTTTGACCGAAGCAGCTCATGGCAGTTTGAAGCCTCCTCCTGCAATGCGACTCCGAGGGGTCCACCCTCATCTCTTCCTACAGCACGGCGCTTTCGCGCCTTCTTGACACAAGTCCCTCTCACCTAGTTAATGATGGTGGCAAGCGCCCGCGCCAGCCCCATCACCTTCAACACGAACGCAGCGGGAACGGGGTTCGGCGGCAGCAGCCTGACGCTGGACAGCTCGATGGGCGCGGCTTCGAGGTCGGACAGGGATTGGGACAAAAGGCACCTCTTTGTGTGAGTATATTAATCCACTCAGATATGGTGCAATTTCCCCCCGCTCAATCGAGCGTCCATTCTTATTCTTATGATCGCGCACCCGCTCTACTGGCTGTTCTGCCTGTCTTGCTACGGTGCGCCGCCGCGGACGGCGCTGAAGTAGGCCCGCAGGAAGATCGAGGCCGGGTTGCGATGCGGGGCGATGTAATCGGCGAAGCTGCCGTTCCGGCCGAGCCGTGCCTGTTGGGCTTGCCAGAACGCCGGCCAGTCTACAGAGTCTCCGCCGGCGAGCAACTGGTCGTTCAGGCTCTTCAGTATCGGATCGTTGACGCTCAGCGAGCCCACGTTCCGCGAGGCGATGACGTGGGCTTCGGGCGACGTTTCCATCACCGTGTGTACCTTGCCGAGCCCACGGCAACTGCCAAGAAAAACGAACTGCGTTGTCGATGCCAAGTGGTCAAGCGTGGCGTCGACATGGTAGGCGTGGCCGCGATGGACGATGACCGATGGCGTCAGGCCGCGATCGCTCAGCACCCGCGACACGGCCATTTGACGCAGCGCCGCCTCCGCTTCGAGCTTCGCATTCCGCCGGTCGAGCACGTCCACCGGCACATTGGCGTAAATCTCGATCCGCCGGCCGCCCGCGCCGCGCGCCGTTAGATGAACCCACCCGCCGTGGTCGCGAATCGCCCAACGCGGATCGGCGTGGTAAGTGGCCAGGAAACTGTCGAAGGACTCCACCCCATCCAAGTCGTTATAGAAGAAATGGCGCTGCAAGCAGACTCCGTCGCGGCTGAACAGCGCCGCGCTGTCCAGCGCGCGGAATTCGCGAAAATGCGGCCGGTACGCGTCGCCGATCGCCCTGAGCCGGTGCGGAGGATGAGGCAGCTTCTGCGCGACACGCGCGGCGAGGACGCCGTAGATCGCCGCGGCGCGCGAATCGCTGGCGACAAGCATGCGGTCGTGTTCGGCCGCTACAAAGCTGCCCATTAACCGGAGGCGATCGAAGTTGCTCGTGCCCTCCACGATCTCGGCGGCAATGACGGCTTCTTCGAGTGGATTCTCGGTTTGCTCGATCCCCTGGATGACGCGCTGGACCACCGCGGCGCGCGCGGTCTCCGGTCCGGCGAGTGTCAGAAACTGCTCGAAGCGCCGGAAGTATAGCGCCGTCGTGACGAAGGCTCGCAACTTCAGATTGCGTGTGGTGTCGAGAAGGCGGGGGAGGGCGCCGGTCCCGGCGGCACGCAGCTTCGGCGCGAGAAGACGGTCGAAGATACCTTGAAAGAAAGTGTCGTCATGCTCGGCGCGGCTATACGCCAGGACGAGGTACAAATCGCGCACGGCGAACGCGCCGAGTTCCGCCGCTCCGGGCCCTTCCTGGAACGCGCGGCACAGAATCAACGACTGCCGTTCCAGCACGCGATCGAGCGACCGCACGGCATCCTCATTCGCCCCTAAACGCAGATCGATCAGCGCGGCGAAGTAGCGCGGCATGCTGCCGGCGATCTCGACGGCCCGTTCGAGTGTCAGCGTTCCGCGCGCAATCTCCCGATGCAGAACAGCGACCCGTGCCCGCCGGGGCTGATCGATCCCGTGCAGCTTGGCGATCTCCGCCAGTACCCGCACTTCTTCCGAATCACTGTCGCGCAAAGCTTCCAGCAGCGATTGTGAAATCGGCGAATGCCCGGCCGCGAGCGCCGCGGCCTCGTCCGGAGCGCCGCGCACCGCTTCCTCGAAAACCGCTGCGCCGAACGGGAACGGCGAATAGAGGGGCGCCTCCCGGAGCGCCAGACTCGGATTGCGCGATACCGCGGCGCGCACCAACCGCTCGCCGTGCTCCTCCGGGGCCGACGCGGCGAGTGCCACAGCGTCATACAACGACACCTCGCCGAGCCACGGACGGTCGATCACGTCGGGCAGCCATATCGCCGCCAAGTCGCGCTGCCGTGACGCCGCCGCGAGAAACGCGAGCCGGCGCACGCGGTCGCTGTCTTCTTCGTGGTGGAGCGCGGAAGCCTGCTCAAAGGCGGCCTGCGGTACGTCCCGCGCCTGGCGGACCAGCATTTCGAGCAACGCCGCTTGGGACACGGCGGCCGGTTGTTCGACGGCAACACGTTCGGGCGGCGGCGCTTGGGGCGGGAAGGGCATGTCAGGTTAACGCGTCTGGCGAAGTGGGGTAGCCCCTTGAGCTGCGGCGGCCTCCCAGGCCGCTTGGTCCGGGCGGCCCGAAGGCCCTGCCACACAGTCCACGGCGAGGACCGCATTGTTTTCTGAGGGGCATCGTGCATTAGGTCTGGCGTAACACCTGCTGCACGATATGACCATGCACGTCGGTGAGGCGGAAGTGCCGGCCCTGGAACTTGTAGGTCAACCGGGTGTGATCGATGCCCAAGCAGCGCAGGATGGTCGCCTGTAAGTCGTGGACGTGGACGGGGTCGGCGGTGATGTTGTAGCTGTAATCGTCCGTTTCGCCCAACGACATGCCCGGTCTGATGCCTCCGCCCGCGAGCCAGACGGTGAAACAACGCGGATGGTGGTCGCGGCCATAGTCGTCTGCGGTCAGCCGGCCTTGGCAGTACACCGTGCGGCCGAACTCGCCACCCCAGATCACGAGCGTGTCGTCGAGCATGCCGCGCTGCTTTAAATCGCGAATCAGCGCAGCCGAGGCTTGGTCGGTTTCCTGGCAGCGCTTGGGCAAGCCCTTCGGAAGGCCGCCGTGATGATCCCAGTCGCGGTGATAGAGCTGAATGAACCGCACGCCGCGTTCGGCCAGCCGGCGCGCCAGCAGACAGTTGTACGCGTAGGTGCCCGGCCGGGCCGCGTCGGGTCCGTACATCTCCAGTACGTGTTTCGGTTCCTGTGACAGGTCGGTGAGTTCGGGCACCGAACTCTGCATCCGGAACGCCATCTCGTATTGCGCGATGCGGGTGTCCACTTCCGGATCGCCCGATTCGGCGTGCTTCATCCGGTTGAGTTCGGCCAGCGCGTCGAGGTAGGTTCGGCGGTTCTCGCGCGGGAATCCGGGCGGATCGGTGAGGTAGAGCACCGGATCGCCGACGGACCGGAACTTAACCCCTTGATAGCGGCTCGGCAGAAATCCGCTGCCCCACAGACGATCATAGAGCGGCTGGCCGCCGCCCCCGCCGCCCGGGGAGATCATCACCACGAACGCCGGCAACTCTTCGGTCTCGGCGCCGAGACCGTACACGACCCACGACCCCATGCTCGGCCGGCCGGCAATCTGCGCGCCGGTTTGAAAAAACGTAACCGCCGGATCGTGATTGATCGCCTCGGTGTGCATCGACTTGATGAAGCACAGTTCGTCGGCGATCGCGGCGGTGTGCGGCAGCAACTCACTCACCCATGCGCCCGACTGCCCGTGCCGCGCGAGTTTGTACTTCGACGGCACCAGGGGAAAGCTCGCTTGCGTGGCCGACATCGCGGTCAACCGCTGGCCCATCCGCACCGAGGCCGGCAGTTCCTTGCCCTGGAACTCCACCAGCCGCGGCTTGTAGTCGAACAGTTCCATCTGCGACGGGCCGCCCGACTGGAACAGGTAGATGACCCGTTTCGCGGCCGGCGGAAAGTGCGGCAGACCCGGCTGGACGGCGTGGGCCTGGTTCTCGACCAGCGAGGCGAGCGCGGCGACGCCGATGCCTGTGGCAGCGCGGCCGAAGAAGTGGCGGCGCGTCAGCAACAGTCGCCGATCTTCGCGCGGGTTCATGCGCTACTCCTTCGTGATAGTCTCATCCAGATTCAACAACAGGCTCGCGACCCCAGTGTAGGCGGCCAGTTCCCTAACGTCGAGTTTCGGGTCGCGGGCCGATTCGCCTTGCGACAGGTACCGGAGCGCTTCGCGACGGTTCGACTGATAATAGCCGTGGAACCGCCGCAAGGCGTTGTCGAGCAGTTCCGTTTCGCGCGAGGTTGGCGCCCGCGCCAGCACGACGCGATAGACCCACCCGATGCGCGCCTCCGGTGTCGTCCCGCCCTCGCGCAGCATACGCTCCGCCAACTTCCTTGCGGCTTCGATGTACGTGACGTCGTTCATCAGGTTCAGCGCTTGCAGCGGCGTATTGGTCCGCGACTCGCGCACGACGCAGACCTCGCGGCTCGGCGAATCAAAGTTGATCATCGACGGCGGCGCTACGGTGCGCTTCCAGTACGTGTAAAGGGTCCGGCGGTAGAGACCTTCGCCCGAGTCCTGCGTGTATCCCTTGCCGCCGTGCAATTCCTGCCAGAGCCCCGGTGGCTGATAGGGCTTCACCGACGGCCCTCCTACCTTCTCGACGAGCAGCCCGGACGCCGCCAGCGCCTGGTCGCGAATCATCTCCGGCGATAGCCGCACTCGCGGGCCGCGCGCGAGTAAGCGGTTCTCCGGATCCTTTTCCAGCAGTTCGCGCGAGACCGCTGACGACTGGCGGTACGTTGCGCTCATCACGATGGTCTTCAGAAGGTGCTTCACATCCCAACCGCTCTCCATGAACGCCACCGCCAGCCAGTCCAACAATTCGCGGTGCAGCGGCCAGTCGCCCTGCGAGCCGAAGTCCTCGACCGTCTTAACCAGGCCGGTGCCAAACAGCATCTGCCAGAAGCGGTTCACGGTAACGCGCGCCGTCAACGGATTCGAACGGTCTACCAGCCACCGCGCCAAACCCAGCCGGTTACGCGGCCAGTCCGGGGCAAGGGGCGGTAGGACCGACGGGACGCCCGCCGCGACCTTTTCGCCGGGAGCGTCATACGCGCCACGCTTCAGTAAGAACGTGTCGCGCGGATCTTCCCGTTCCACCATCACCATGACGGTGGGAACCTGGTCGAGATAAACCTGCCGCTGCGCGCGGACCATGTCCAGCCTGGCGCGCAGGCGGATCGCCTCTTTTGGCGCGTACAACTCCAGGAAACACATCCGCAGCTTGTCCGCTTGCGGCTTGGTTCGGCGCTCGGGCGAAATGGCCGCGATCTCACTCACGGAATCGAGGAGCGGCAACACAGCCGCTTCGTCCGGCGTCAGCCCGCGGTTGTACACGCGGACTTCGTCGATGGCGCCTTTGAACCGCATCCCGCCGCCGGCGCCAATCCGGAACGGTTCCTTCGTCTCAATTGGCCAGATGCACTGGTCGAACAGAACGCGCAGCTTGCGGGGCTTGCCGTCGACATAGAGGCGCACGCCGGCCGCCTTCATGCTGCCGTCGTACGTGGCGGCAACATGCTGCCACTCGCCGAGTTGTAGCGGCTCCTCGGTTTCCACCCGCATCCCCAGATCAGTCCAGCGGAAGATCACGTGCAGACGCAGCTTTCCTTCGAGCACGTACAAGGCGTGGCCGTGGCCCTCAAAGTAGTCCTCGGCCCGCGAGAGAATGGCGCCGTTCCCGGACTCCGGCTTGATCCAAGCCGCGAAAGTGAATGGGTCGCGGTAGTTGAACTTCGCGATGTCCGCGCCGGCGTTCACGAACTCCTTGCCGTCGAAGCGGCGGGCTTTGCCGATCCGGCCGGGTTCACTCTTTTCGAGATCGTCGTGAAAGACCAACCCGTGGCCGACGTTCCAATCCACCCGTTTCCCCTTAGCGATCTTCTGCTCCCATTCCGTTTGCGCCCGCTCGATCGCGGGCTGCCGCCCTTCCAATTCCCGCTCGAGTTCAGCGACTCGCTCGTCGAATTCGGCGAGCTTCGCTTCCTGCGGGGGCAGCGGCGCTTTGATGTACGGCTCTTCGTTGCCGAAGTTGTAGACGAAGCCTTTCTCCGGCACGTTGTTGAAGAACGCGAAAAGCTGGTAGAACTCCTTCTGCGTAAATGGGTCGTACTTGTGATCGTGACAACGCGCGCAGCCGAGGGTGAGACCCAGCCAGACGGTGGATGTCGTCTCGGCCCGGTCGGCGACATACTCGACGCGGAACTCTTCGTCCACAATGCCGCCTTCGGCACTGGTGCGGTGGTTACGATGGAAGCCGGTGGCGATCCTTTGCGAGCGGGTCGCGCCGGGCAGAAGGTCACCGGCGATCTGCTCCACCGTGAACTGGTCGAACGGCATGTTCCGGCGAAACGCGTCGATCACCCAGTCGCGCCAGCGCCACATATCACGTGGGCCGTCGGTTTGGTAGCCGTTGGTGTCCGCGTAGCGTGCCGCTTCCAGCCAGCGGATGGCCATGCGTTCGGCATACCGCGGCGAGGCGAGCAGGCTGTCCACTATCTGCTCAAAGGCATCCACGGACCTGTCACGGACAAACTTGCTTACCTCCGCCGGTTCAGGCGGCAGACCGGTGAGGTCAAGCGACACGCGCCGGATCAGCGTCGCGCGGTCCGCTTCCGGCGAAGGACGCAGTCCCTCGCGCTCCAGTCGCGCGAGCACGAATGCGTCGATCGGATTGCGAATCCACTCCGGGCTTCGCGTCTCCGCCGGCGCCGGCCGTTGCGGCGCGGTGAACGACCAATGTTCGTCGTACCCGGCGCCCTGTTCGATCCACTCGCGGATCGACTTCGTTTCGCGCTCCGTCAACGCTTCGTGACCGGCGTAGGCCGGCGGCATACGCAGCGCCTGATTGGTTGAGACAATCCGCTTGTAGACCTCGCTGCGCTCGGGATTGCCCGGCGCCAGCCCGACACGGCCTTTGCCGAGATCGGCCTTCGCCGACTTCTCGATATCCAGACGCAACGGGCTCTTGCGAGCGCCTTCGTCCGGTCCGTGACAGGTGAAACACCGGTCGGAAAGGATGGGCCGGATGTCGCGATTGAAATGCGCGGGTTCCGACGATCCCGGCACGGCGCAAAGGGAGAGGAGAACAGCGAATGCTGGCCATCGACGCATCACAAGCGGCCTTGATAGCCAGTATAGCGAGTCAGGTAAAGGCGCTCGCCCCCGGCAGCCGGACGAGGGCGTCCGGCGCGGTCCAGGGTAGGCGTGAGAAAGGGCCAGTTTTCGCACGCGAGGCAACGGTTGTCAGGGATGGGCAAACCCCTGGCAACCAGGGAGGACCTACTTGGGCGACTGGCTCGCGGGTGCGGGTGCGGCCCACATTCCGGTAGCGGTCTTCGGGCGGTAACCGCTACGCCGTTTGAATGAAGCCGCTGGCGCGGCGGACGCTGACACGTACCGGTAGGGGAAGCGCTCGGCGTTTGAGAGGAATAATTTGGGTTACAAGGAAAGGAGGTCCTTGTGACCCAGTTACGCAAAATGATCCTGGAGGAACTCCAGCGTCGTAATTACTCCAGACTACAATGCAAACTTATCTCCGGGTGGTGACCGACTTCGCTCAGCATTTCCACCGCCCGCCCGATCAGTTGGGCTTGGACGAGATCCGGAAGTATCTCGAAATGACGACCCGGCAGACGCCCGACCAAGGGACGCACTGGAGTACGCGAACGATGGCGGCGGCTACTACTGTGTTATAAACGAAGTGTGCAGTAAAAGGAGCAGCAAGGGAGATGTTGAATCAGAGCTCTGGCAATCCTGATACGCATAGTGGCGATGGACTGTGGGTTATGCGACGCCGTGTGCATGCCTACATGACAGCACTGATTGCAGGCATCCGGGGTGAGCGATTATCTACCGCAGCGGCAAAACCGTGGCTGCGATCAGTGTCACCAGGAAGCCAGAGACACCGAGCACGATTAGTAGCGGGGTCCATGTCTTGAGAGCCTCGATTTCGGTGACGCCCGACATCTCCTTGTAGACCCAGAAGCCGCTGTCGTTCATCCACGAGCCGATTAGTGAGCCGCAACCGATCGCGCAGACCACGTAAACCGGGTGATAGGTGGGCGGGGTCTCCAGCAGCAGTGGCGCGAGAATCGACGACGTGGTGATCATCGCCACGGTGCCGGACCCTTGCGCGATCTTCAGCAGCGCCGCGAGCAGAAAGCCCAACAGCAGCAACGGGACGCTGTACTCGCGCGCCAGTTCGCCCAACGAGGTCCCGACGCCCGCTTGCACGAGCATGCCGCCGAAAGCGCCGCCAGCCGCCGTGATCAGGATGATGACGCCGGCACTTGCCAGCGATACCTGCACCGGCCTGGCGAGTTCCATCAGGCTGTAATTCCTATGGACGGCCAGCAGCCGAAGCGAAATGGTGGCCGAAAGCAGCAGGGCCAGGTTCGGATCACCGAAGAACGCCGTGATCCGGCGCAGGCCGCTTTCCGGCGCCACCGCTCCAACGACGGTGTTACAGGTGATCAGCAGGACCGGCAGCGCGATGGGCAGGATCGATGCGAAAAAACCGGGCAGATGCTGTTCGTCGCGATGTGCCAGTTCCTCGAGCTCGGTGATGGACAGCCCCGCCGTTTCCCTGAGCGGAACCGGCAGAACGCGATCCATGTAGGCGGAGAAGAGCCAGCCGGCCAGCGCCATCGGTATGCCGATCAGCATACCGGCAACGATCATGATGCCGAGGTCGACATTGAGAGCGGTGGCTGCCGCGAACGGACCTGGCGTGGGCGGCACCATTGTGTGCGTCACCGCGCCGCCCGCCACCACCGCCATGACGAATAGCAGGTAGTGCCCGCCGGTGCGGATGCGCATCGCCTTCGCGAGAGGAACGAGGAGATAGAAGACAGTGTCGAAGAACACGGGTCCGGCCAGCACATAGCTGCTGCCGAGCAGCGAGAACGACGAGTGCTTTTCGCCCAGTATGCGGACGAAGACGCGCGTGATCTTATCGGCAGCGCCGCTCTCCATGAGGCATGCGCCGATAACGGCGGCCATCGCGATGACGATCGCGATGCGCCCGGCGACGTCGCCGAACACGCGGACGACGGCCGGCATCACGTCGGGAAAAGCCACGCCGGGCGCCAGAACTCCGACCGTAATCGCCGCGACGATGAGCGCGATGAACGCATTGATCTTCAACCGGATGATGAGGACAAAGACGACCAAGATGGCCAGCGCCAGTACCAGCAGCGGATGCATCTCAGGATCTTATCGCAGGCCGTCGCTGGGACCGCTCATATATAACTGGAATAGCGAAGGAGTGTGGATGATCCGGTGCGTGTTTTGGAGATGGGCCGCACTGCTGGCGCTCTCGGGGTCCGCCTTCGCCCAGCCGGCGAGCGGCGAACGCGAGCAAGCGCTGAGCCGCGCCCTCGCGAAGGAATTCGAGAGCCGTCACTCGTTGTCGGCGGAGCCCACGCTGAGCGAGCGCGTCAACCGTCTCGCGTCGCCGATCGCCCAGGCGGCGGGCTTCGAGTTGCCGGCGCCGGTTGGCGTTCCTGAAACCCGGCAGGCCGTTTTCGCGGTTCTGCCCGGAGGACTTCTCTACCTGAGCGCCGGCGTCCTGGAGCGTCTCGAATCCGACGAGAACCTATCGCTGCTTCTCGCGCATTTGATCGCTCACGCCGTTGCGCGACATGGCCACCGTGAGGGGCCGTCGGGCGCTTCAATCCCGGTTATCTTCATGGGCGGAAGCTACGGTGCGTGCCACCGGCTCTCTCCGACCAGTTGGCGGAAGTATAGCGAGGGCTGGGAACCAGAAGCCGATGAACTCGCAGCTCGATACCTGGCGCTTCCCGCGCCGGATTTCGCCGCCGTGTTCGAGAAGCTCCGCACCGTTCTCCCGCTCCAAAAGGTGCCTTCCCTTTACCGGCGCTCCGAACGAAGATAGTGGTGGAGGCGCGAGGCGCCGATGTCGAGCAGGCGCGATTTCTTGCGGCAGTCGGGTGGCATTGCCGTCGGGCTGGCCACGCCGGCCTGCCACGTTCCCGAAGAAGCGCAAGACATGGCGACATTGTTCCTGTGTGGCGACGTCATGACCGGGCGCGGGATCGACCAGGTGCTGCCGAATCCCAGCGATCCGCGGCTGTACGAGAGTTACATGGATTCGGCGCTCGGC
>CAYPUQ010000239.1:0-10050 GCA_964413655.1 uncultured Solibacteraceae bacterium
GCTCCGCCCGATGTCGGTTACGTAGCGGATGAAGGTGTCTCCCTCCACGGCGATCGTCCCTGGAAAATCGAGATGGTGTTCGTTGAACGCGTAGAACACGCTCGGCAGCAACACCGCCTCACGCGGGATCCGCTCCACTGCCAGCCGCGACATCTCGGTCGCTGTCACCACATCGGTCGAGAGCGGCAGGTGCGGTCCGTGCTGCTCTACCGTGCCCACGGGCAACACCGCCACCCGGCCCTCGGACACCGCGGCGCGAATCTCGGGCCAAGTGAATTCTTCATACCGGAACTTTTCAGCCATGATGTCCTGCTATCTTACCCCGCCGGGTCGGGACCGGCGCGGACGGGTGGCGCTATGGAACCGGCGGCTGCTCGGTGGTTGCTTCTTCGGGCAGTGGCTCGGGTTCCGTGTCGAAGGTGATCACCGCCTCGGCGCCAAACTTGCGGTACATCCGGAACTCGGTTTCGTTCTTGATGAGCAAACGGCCTTCCCGCATTCGCACCACGGACTTCAGGGGCAGCAGAAATTCGATGTCGCTGATCTTGACGAAGTCGTAGTCCAACACTGTGCTCGCTTCCTGAATGGGAAACGAGGGTGGGATCCCTTCGGCGGTCAATGTGATGCGCGTCACCATGCCGGTGTCGTTGTCGGCGTAAATCAGACCGCGATATCCGGGAACGTACTCCTTGGTTCGCTGCCAACTGATCCGCCACTTCGAGTTCGGCTGCGCCACCCGGTACTCGACGACGTGATTGCGCCGGCCGCGGAGGGTCGCCCAGCGGGACCAGCGGAACTCGGCGCGGGTCGAATCTTCGAAGACCTCCCGCATCATGGACCCGAACTCGCCAGCCGATGTCGCGCCGCCAAGCCGGTCGTAATCGATGTCGGTGGGCGTGCTGTTGACCATCACCACCTTGTAGTCCTCCTTCTGTTCGAAGAAGGTCAACCGGGTAGTCACCATGTCCATACGCTGCCAAAACTCCAGACCGCTCGGATCGATATAACGCCGTGTGACTTGCGCGCAGATGAAGTCGGGAAGCTGTTTGGTGTAGTTGTTGGCGTACTCGCGGAGGTTCTTAATCAGACGTTGCTGCTGCTCCAATGTGGGCGGCCGCAGCGCGGGCGCCGGTTTCCCCGCGACGGGGGTGGCGGGCGCGCTGAGGCCTTTGGTTTCGTCGACCAGCTTTTGCAGCATCTCCGCGGTGCGCGGACCAATACCGAGACCGAGCAGTTCCAGCCGGACGGCATCGTCGAGCCGCTGCGTCAGGTTGATCCTTTTCAGGTAGTCGGCCACCTTCCGGTCGTCATGCCGCAACTCGGCCGAGGACTTGAGGAACGCCTTCAACTGCTCGACGTTCATTTTCATTTGCGCCGGCAGGCTGAGGGCGCCGATGAGGAGGCAAATGGCGAGGCGGAACCACATCGGAGCTACTCTCATTGTTACGCAGCTTTGCAATTAGACGCAGCCCGGTGCGATTCGGCTACGCGCGAAAAATCCCCATCAACTACACCCCCTTCGTGCATCAGTAAAGTTGATAACAGATGGTTTCCCTCTCCCTTCGGAATGTCTGGAAGGAATATGCGGCCGCCGGGCAGACCGTCACGGCGCTGCGCGACGTGTCGATCGAGTTCCAGCACGGCGAATTCGCCGCGCTGGTGGGCCGGTCCGGTTGCGGCAAAACAACGCTCCTGAACCTGTGCGGCGCGATGGACTTCCCATCTCGAGGCTCGGTGGAGATCGCCGGAAGGGAGTCGAGCGGCCTTTCCGACGCCGAACTTACCCGCCTGCGCCGCGGCAAGGTAGGCTTCATCTTCCAGTTCTTCCAGCTTCTCCCGTCGCTTACGGCGATCGAGAACGTCGAACTTCCGCTCCTGTTGGCGGGCGAGGGGAACGCGCACGAACGGGCCCGCGAGTCGCTCGACTGGGTCGAACTGGACGGCCTCGCCAACCGCTTC
Source organism: uncultured Solibacteraceae bacterium (assembly GCA_964413655.1). Classification (GTDB taxonomy): domain Bacteria; phylum Acidobacteriota; class Terriglobia; order Bryobacterales; family Bryobacteraceae; genus CAYPUQ01. The sequence goes on from CAYPUQ010000239.1 coordinate 1,960, forward strand.
CCCCATCAGCTTTCCGGCGGGCAATGCCAGCGAGTGGCGATTGCGCGCGCGCTCGTTCACCGCCCGGCCATCCTCCTCGCCGACGAGCCGATCGGCAATCTCGACACCACTACGGGCAACGGTGTGCTGGAGTTGCTGCGGCGCACCGCCGCCGAACGCCAAACCACCATCCTCATGGCCACCCACAGTATCGAATCGACCCAGGCCTGCGACACGGTGGTTCGGCTGCGCGATGGTGTGGTGGCTGACGTGGAACGGCGCGCATGACATCCTGGCCGATCTTCCGGCGGCTCATCCTCCGTCCGCTGGCCGCCGAACCCTTGCGAACCGCGCTGACGCTGTTCGCCGTCACCCTCGGCGTCGCCGTCGTCATCGCGATCGACCTCGCCGGCGACGCCGCCGCCGGCAGTTTCCGCTCCTCACTGGAAACGCTCGCCGGCAAGGCACCACTGGAGATCGCCGCCACCGGAGGTGTCAAGGAGGATCTGCTCGCTCAACTCGTCCGGCTGCCGCAGCCTTACCGGTTCGAACCGCGCATTGAAGACTACGCCGTGATCGCCGAAACGGGAACCACGGTTCCGTTGATCGGCTTGGACTTCCTGTCCCAGGAACCGCAAGAAGACGCCGACGGTTCGCCGGACGATCTGCTCGATCCCCGTTCTGTGTGGGTCAGTTCTTCTTTGGCCCACCAGCGCGACGACCGGCTCCGGCTGACCATCAACGACAGCACCGCGGAGTACATCGTCCGCGGGCAGTTCGACGGCCGCGACCCGTTCCTCGTCATGGACCTGTACGGCGCGAAGATCGCCACCGGCAAGGACGGCCGGTTTGACCGCATCGAGGTGTACCTGCCCGAAACCGGTGAGCCCGCCGATTGGGAGTTGCGGCTCGCGAGCGAACTGCCCGGCGGAGTGGAACTGCGCCCGCATGGCGCCCGGACCGATCAGAACCGGCGCATGCTCGCCGCCTTCCGCTGGAATCTGCGGGTGCTCAGCTACATCTCGCTCGTAGTCGGCGCGTTTCTGATCTACAACACCATCGCCGTATCCGTGGTCCGGCGCCGGTCCGAGATCGGGGTGCTGCGCGCGCTCGGCGCCACACGCGGCCAAGTGATGCTGCTCTTCCTCGCCGAAGCGGCCTTCTTCGGACTATTCGGCGCGGCCGCCGGCCTGGTGGCCGGGCGCGCGATGGCATCGGGCGCGGTGGAGTTGCTGGCACGCACGGTGGAATCGCTATACGTCAGCAGCCGGCCCGGCGAACTCGCCTTCACGGCGGGCACGTTGGTGGAGGCGCTGGTAGTAGGCTTGGGCGTCGCGCTGGCGGCGGCCTTCGCGCCAGCGCGCGAAGCATCACGCGTCCCGCCGGTGGAAGCGATGGCACGGGGCCAGCGCGAATATCACGCGCGTCTGCATGTCTGGCGCGACCTGGCGTTGGCCGCCGCGGTAGCGCTGGCCGGAATCGTTGCGGCCATGCAACCGGCGATCGACGGCCGCCCGGTCTTCGGTTATGCCGCCTGCTTCCTGTTCATTCTTGCCGCCGCGCTAGCCATTCCCGCCCTGGTCACCGTTACTGCGCGCCTGACCGCTTCCCTGGCGCACCGTGTCCTCGGCGTGGAAGGGCTGTTGGCCGCCCGCAGTATCGCGGCCTCGCTGTCGCGCACATCGGTGCTCGTCGGCGCTCTGTCGACGGCCATCGCAATGATGATCAGCGTCGGCATCATGGTTGGTAGTTTTCGCGAGACGGTCGCGCTGTGGATGGAGGATCAACTTCAGGCCGACTTTTACCTGCGTCCGGCGGGCGGCGGCGCGGCGGGCCGCTATCCCACGCTCGCTGCCGGTGTAGCCGATACGATTGAGCGATTGGAAGAGGTCCGCGTGGTCGACCGCTTTCGCGTCCACGAGATCACGTTTGGCGGGGCGCCGGCGCTGCTCGGCGCCGGGCAGACGGAGGTGATTCGCCAGTTCCGCCGGACCAACTTTCTGCCCGGCCACGACCGCGACGCCATCCTGGAAAGGCTGCCGCAAGGCGACTATTGCATTGTCAGCGAGCCCTTCGCCAACAAGCACGATGTACGGGCCGGCAGCCGGATCGTTTTACCTATCGGAGACGCCAGGCACACCTTCGAGGTCCTTGGCGTGTACCACGACTACTCCAACGAGCGCGGTTACGTGATCGTCGATCGGCAGACGCTGCTGCGCTTTCTGCCCGATCCGTCGCCGTCGAGCCTGGCGGTCTATGCCAAAGCCGGCGCCGATCTGGCCACGCTGCGAGCAAGCCTGGAGTCGGCCGTGGCGGGACGCAACCTCGTCATCTTCTCGAACCGGTCGTTGCGCGAGGAGGCGCTGCGGATCTTCGACCGCACATTCGCCATTACCTGGGCGCTGGAGGCAGTGGCGATTCTCGTCGCGGTCCTCGGTATCGCGGGCGCGCTGCTGGCGTTGGTGATCGACCGCCGCCGTGAGATCGGAGTGCTCCGCTTCCTCGGCGCGGCGCGGCCGCAAATCCGCAAGCTGATTCTCGCCGAGGCCGGGTTGCTCGGCCTGCTGGCGAACGCCGCCGGGTTTGTGCTCGGCTATGTATTGTCGCTGGTGCTGATCTACGTGATCAACGTGCAGTCGTTTGGGTGGACCATCCAGTTTCACTGGCCGGTGACGCTGCTCTGGACGGCGCTGTCGGCGATCTACTTGTCTACCGTGCTCGCCGCGCTGTATCCAGCCCGGGTGGCGCAGCGGTTGAACCCTATCGAGGTGATCCACGAAGAATGAGGCTTCTCCCGGTGTTCCTGCTTCTCGCCGTGGCCGCGCCGGCGGCGGAGTTCGCCGTCGCGCGCCCCGGCTACCGCTACGAGTTCCCGCGCGACGACTACGCGCACCCGGAATTCAAGACGGAATGGTGGTACTACACCGGCAACCTCCGTACAGCCGATGGCCGCCGGTTCGGGTTCGAACTCACTTTCTTCCGCCAGGCGTTGCGCCCGGCGTTGGCTGCCTCGACCTGGGAGCCGCGCGACGTCTGGCTCGCCCATTTCGCTCTCTCCGACATCGAGGGGCGCCGCTATTTCCATAGCGAACGGACAAACCGTTCCGGCCCCGGACTGGCCGGCGCGAGTCTCGAACAACGGCTCGTCTGGAACGGCAACTGGGAGGCCGGTAAAGAACATCTCCGCGCGGTGAGCGGCGACTTCCGGGTCGACCTCCGCCTGCGGCGCCTGAAGCCACCCGTGATTCACGGCGAGAACGGCGTCAGCCAGAAATCGCCCGGCGAGGGCAAGGCGTCACACTACATCTCCTATACCCGCATCGCCGCGGAGGGGCGGATCGAGGTGAAAGGCAGCGAATTCGAAGTCGAGGGCACGGCATGGATGGATCACGAATTCTTCACGCACGTCCTTGAGCCGGACCAAGCCGGCTGGGACTGGTTCAGCATCCAGCTCGACAACGAAACCGAGCTGATGCTTGGCCGCATTCGCCGCCGCGACGGCTCCGACGCGGGAACCTTTCACGGCACCTTCGTCGAGCGCGACGGAAGGACCCGGTTCCTGAAGCCGGGCGAGTTCGATCTGGAGCCGCTTCGTACCTGGGACAGTCCCGCGACTGGAGCGCGGTATCCGGTTGAGTGGCGCATCCGCGTCCCGGCGCTCGACCTGAATCTCGAATTGACGACCCGGCTCGACAACCAGGAACTGGTGGGCCGCGGACGGCAGCCGCTAGCCTACTGGGAAGGCGCGGTGGATTATCGCGGTGCGCTGGCCGGCCGCGCGATCACTGGCCTCGGCTATCTCGAGATGACCGGCTACGCGCACCCGGTCAATCTGTCGGGCGACGCCCCGCGCTGATCGCGGCCGGGACTCATCGAAGCAAGAGATACACCCAGAGGGCAAACCCGAAGGAGAAGACGAAGACGATGCCGGTCCAGAGGAACACGCTGAGCCGTTCCTCTTCGGGTTTCGGCGGGGTGATGCCAATGGTCATGTGCAGACCGCGAACCATGTTAGCGAGGAATTTCAGCATCGGTGCCGTCCCTACGATCATAGCGGCGGCAAACAATACACCGTCAGTTCGGGGGGATGGTGTTGATGCGCGGACCCCTCGGCTCGCTGACCGCGGGGCGGCGGGGCTTGGGATCGTCCGTTCCAGCCGTCTCGACCGGGTCCGGGAGAGGGTCGGCGGCCGGTGTGGCGTCGCGGCGCTTTTCGATTGGAGAGATCGTTACGCGCGACCCGGTGGTCTCGTCGACCGCGATCCGCCGCCGCCCCGCTGAAACGGTTGCGGGCGTTGTGGGCACGGGATCTTCCCGGCCTTCCGGTGGGCGCCGTGGCACCCGCGTGACGAAGGTCCGCTTGACGGAGCCGGAGAGGTATATCTGGCGATACCGCAATTCGGTGTCGGGATGCCGGTGGCGGGCCGCATTAGTCAAATCCACCTGCACGCTGCTGGCGTCGCTAGGTTCGAGGCCTTCGGGCAGGTAGAAATACATGGTGTACTGCTGGCGGATTCGCGCGAATGCGGTCTCCAGCGCGAGAGCCGCGCTCGATGCGAGACTTTCACCACCGGACTCGTCCGCGATAGCCGCGGTACCCGCCGACATGTCCTCATACGGAGTACCCGGCCCTCCCCACGGCGGACCTCCGGATCGGGGCACACCGGGCCCTCGCCGGCGTCCCCAGATCACACCGCCTAACGGACCGCCTCCGCCCGGGCCGGGCCACGGCGGCGTGCGCAGCACGGGAGGACTGCCCCCCGAAGATCCGCCTGGGCTGCCCCATGGATCTTCTGCCTTGGGTGTTAGTAGTGCCATCAGCACCGCATCGGCTTCGGACAACGCGACCGACACCCGCTCCCGGTCGCAGGGCTTGGCCATGTCGTCGGTGACGATAACGATGGCGTGCCGCGCTTCCTTCCGGCCTTCGCGTCCAATATAGGCGGCAGCGTCGAGCAGCGCGCGGTTGATGTCGGTGCCACCACCGAACGATCGCCCAACGATCTCGTTGAGCTTACTTTCGACCTCTGCCCGGTTTGGGCCGAGTTTCAGCGGTACCTTCGTCCTGGTGGTGAAGACCATGATCCCGACGTGATCTTCGGGACCGAGGATCGCCAGCGCGCGATGTGCCGCCGAGGCGACGCGCTGGACATGTTCGCGCATGCTGCCGCTGGTGTCCAGAAGCAGGAGCACGTCGACCGGCAACTGTTCATAGGAAAAGCCGCGGATGGGGATAGGGGTCCCGTTGTGCCGCAGAATGAAGTCGTCCGCGAGGAAATTTGGAATGGTCTGATACCGGCCGTCCAGCGCCTGAACATCAAGGCGTCCCATGGACACATCGGTACGGAAGGCGGGTTCGGTCTCCTCCGCGGCGGCCAAGCCGTGGATGGCAACCGCCATCACGCCGATACTGAGCCAGCACGTGAAAGAGTTCGCCACAAGCTGATCCCGCCGCCGAAAGGGCCCGGCTGACTAGCCTTACGTGCCGGACCGGTTCCAGGTTACAACAAAACTCCCGATCGTAGGTGTGTCGCGCGGCTCAGGCCGATTGCAACTCGACCTTCTTACCGGCCAGCGACAGGTTCTCGCGGATATAGGTCTGGTCCCAGAGGTTCGAGATAACCGCCGAGACGTTCGGATTCTGGAGCGCCCACAGATAACCCTTCATCGCCGGCTTCATGTCGCCGGGGATGAGGCGGTTGACCTTGTCGATGCGCCATTGAGGCACGGGCTGCAGAACCTTATGGTGGGTGGCGACGGCCATGGCGACTTTCATGCCGATCACGCCCACGCCTTTGGCGGCGGCCTGGCGGATCGCTTCATCGAGATAGCCGCCGTTGATCGCGTTGTAGGCGACCATCACGCAGTCGTAGTGGCCGAGTTCGGTGGCGCGGCGGACGATGCCGGCCGGGTCGGTATGCGAGGTGACGCCCAGGAAGCGGACCTTGCCCTGCTTCTTGAGACTCTCGAAGGTCTGGCGGATCTCGGGTATGTCCAGTTCCTCGGGGGTACACGCGCCGTGCGGGCACATGAGGATGTCGAAGTAGTCCGTGCCGACGCGCTTCAGGCTGCCTTCCAGAGTTTCGGCAATCACCTTCCGGTATTCGGCGCTACCCTCGACGCGATGGGCGTAGTCCTTCATCATCGCGTTGCTAAGGTAGGTGGGATCGATCTGGTTGCGCTGGCCGGGATAGTACTCGAAGAAGTAGCCCGGCTTCTCGATGCCGCGCTCGGCCTTCATTTCGTTCGCGCGTTTGACGATGACACTCTGCTTATCGGCAGGCAGACTGTCGAAGATCTCCTTGTACAGCCGGTTGCGCACGCCGCCGAAGGCGCTGATCTTGGTGGTCAGGAAGACCTTCTCGCGTCTGGCGGAGCCGCCGAGCAGCTTGCCGTAGGCCTGTTCGCAGTCGCCGCGGCCGTAGGCCGGCGCCATGTCGAGGTAATTCAGGCCCATGTCCAGGGCCAGGTTGAGATGGTCGTAGTTGTCGAGGCGGATGGGGTCCCCGCCGCTAACCACTTCCGAGATCATGATCCCGGTGCGCCCGAGCGGACGGTATGCCATACCGGACTGCTTGTTGCGCCACTCGGCGTTGGCCGGAGCGGCGAGCCCGCCGCGGGCAGCGAGTGCGCCGGCGGCGAGACCAAAGAATTCACGACGATGCATCGCGCCCATGCCGTAATGATAGCAGCGGCGGTAACTATGCGAACAATTCGTGGGCTGAAACCGAGAATCCGGGCAGGAGTTCGGGTACTTCGAGCACGCCGTCGGCGCCGATCCGGCGAACCGACCCGTCGTGAGCGAATATGTGGATTTCGCGAGTATCGGGGTAGATCACCCAGACGGTATGGGCGCCCGCCTCCAGGTATTGGCCGACCTTTTGTTGCAGGTCGCGGGCCGAGTCGGAGCGGGAAACGACCTCGACGGCCAGATCGGGGGCGCCGTCGAAATCGTTGCTGTCCCAATTCAGAGATCGCATCCGCTCGGTGCGGAGGAAACTGATGTCCGGACCTCGGACAGTTGCTGGACCAAGCTGATATCCGGAGTCGGATGGAAAGGCCTCTCCCAGAGGATGTTCTCGCAAGAACAGTTCAAGCTGCACATACAGCCGGCCGGCCACTTTGTTGTGTTTGAAACTGGGGAAGGTCATTTCAACCAACGCTCCTTCGTTCAGTTCGAACCGCTTACCTTCCTGGGGAGGCATTTGGAGGAACTGTTCAGCGGAGACGAGGGCCTTCGTGCTACCCATAACCGGATTGTAGCGCTCTCCGCACAACTGCCGGCTGAAGGATACTGGCGGTGATGGGGGTGACGCCGTTTCTTCGGGCTGCCGCGGATGGTGATGTCCGTGAGGTGCGGGCGATGCTCGAAGCCCAGCCGGCGCTTGCCAACGCCAGTGGGCCCCATCCGTTCTGGGGAGGAGAACCCCATGCCCTCCACGTCGCAGCGGAATGGGGCCGGGCAGAGGTCGTGCACGAGTTACTCGACCGGGGCGCCGATCCCAACCCGCCGAGCGATGCCTACGACGGTTGGTCGCCGCTGCACGCGGCCATTCATCACGACCACGGCCCGGCGGCTCATGGCGAGGTCGTTCGCATGCTGCTCGATCATGGCGCCATTGTGGATATCTGGGCCGCGAGCGCCATGGGCGACGCGGGGCACGTCCGGCGGCTTCTCGCCGAGGATCCAGGCCTGGTTCACGCGCGAGGTCCCAATCACGCAACACCGCTGCACTTCGCCGCGACCGCCGAGGTAGCCGATGTGCTGATTCGCGCCGGAGCGGATCTGGCCGCGTTAGACAAGTACGGCTGGACGCCGTTGAGCGTGATCGCGAGTTATGGAGCGCGCCGCCGCGCCGCGGCCGGGCGCGTGATCGAAGCGGGTGGCGACGCGGATATCTTCCTGTGGTGTGCTCTCGGAGATGCCAACCGCGTGGCAGAGTTGCTGGGCACGGGCATCGCTCAGGTGGATCGTGAAGGGGAAACGCTCCTTCACGTTGCAAGCAAGCACGGGCACGTGGAGATCGTGGCTCTGCTCCTCCGGTACGGAGCCGATGCGAACGCCCGGGCCGATGGTGGCGTTACGCCGCTTCATCTCGCCGCCCGGAATGG
>CAYPUQ010000240.1:0-6524 GCA_964413655.1 uncultured Solibacteraceae bacterium
GCGCCTTTCAGCACTTCGTTCGGGTCAAGACGCGAGGCGCGCCAGGCGGGGATGAGTCCGGCGAGGGTGGCGGCGATAAGGGCGAGAGCGAGTCCGAAGAGCAGAACGGGCCAGCCGGAGGTGACGGCGTCGAGTCGCGGGATGGCGTGTCCGCCGATCAGCTGGAATGCTCGCACTGCACCGAACGCGAGTCCCGCTCCGAGTGCTCCGCCGGCAAGAGCGAGCAAGAGGCTTTCGGTGGAGGCCTGGCGGAAAAGTCCGGCCCGGCCGGCTCCGAGGGCGGTTCGCACGGCGTACTCCCGCTGGCGTCCGAGACCGCGCAGAAGAAGCAATGCGGCGACGTTGCCGCAGGCGATCAACAGCACCAGCGCGGCGGCACCGAACAGCGGGAGGAGGATGCGCTCGCCGTCGCGATTGTACTCGGAGGTGAGCGATTGGACGTTGGGCATGAAGCCGGCGAAGTCGGGATCAGCTTGGACTTGCCGCTCGGTGAGGAGGGCGAGCTCGGCTTGCGCCTGCTCGGGTGTGAAGCAGGGAGCCAGGCGGCCGACGATATTCCATCGCGGGCGCTTGAGTTCCTCGGGATCGGATCCAGGGCTGAAGGGCGCCCAGATGTCCACGAGACCGTTAATGTCGTAATTCGGCTCTTTGGCGGCTGACGGCGCCGGCAGAAAGCGGACACCCGGCGGCATCACGCCGATGATTTCGAACGGCGCGTCCTGGCGACTGATCCGGACAGTTTGACCGAGGATGCCGGGATCGCCGCCGAAGCTGCGCTGCCAGAGTTCATAGCCGATCATGAGAACCGGGGCGGCGGAGGGAGCGGTGTCCGAAGCAACGAACTTGCGGCCGAGCACCGGTTCGAGTCCAACGACAGAGAAGTATTCCGGCGTGACCGCCATGGCCTCGAAGGATTTCACGCCATCGGGTAAGATCAGGAAGTCGAACATCCAGCGGTAGGCAGCGATCGACTGGACGGACTTCGCCTCGCGCTGCCACTCAAGCCACTGCGCCGCGGGCCAAGGCCGCGGGCTCTCCTGCTGCCGGCCGTCAGTGCGAGCGGAGGGGATGAGGACAAGCTGCTCCGGGTCCTCATAGGGCGGCGGCGTGAGCAGGACTCCCTGGATCAGGCTGAAGACAGCCGCGGTCGCGCCGATGCCGAGCGCGAGCGTCAACACGGCCACTACAACGAAACCCGGCGCGCGGCCGAGCGTGCGGACGGCAATGCGGAAGTCGCGTACCCAAGTCCCGATCCAACGCACGCTCCTCCGGTCCCGATGCTCTTCCTTCATCTGTTCGATTCCCCCGAATCTCCGCCGCGCCGCCCACCGAGCCTCTTCGGCCGGCAATCCTGCCTTCCGCGCATCTCTTTCCGCCATCTCCAGGTGCGCCTCGACCTCAGCTTCCAGCTCCCGATCCAGCCGCCGGCCCCGCACCAGCGCCAGGACACGTTCGATTCGCCCACGCCACCTCATGGAGCCGCCTCGAGGAACCGCGCCACCAGCGCGTTGGCCTGCTCCCATTTCTGGACCTCCGCCTCAAGCTGCTTCGTGCCGGCCTTGGTCAACGAGTAAAACTTCACCTTCCGGTTCGTCTCGGAAATACCCCACTTGGCCCGAATCCAGCCTTCCTGCTCCAAGCGGATCAACGCCGGATAGATGGCCCCCTGGCTCAGCTTCAGGGCGTCGCCCGACACCTGCTCAATCCGCCGGGCGATGCGATAGCCATTCATCTCTCCCATCGTCTCGAGTGTTTTCAGGACGAGGAGATCCAAGGTTCCATACGGAACATCAGTGCGTTGTTTCGACATGTCTTTCGTAGACATGTCTATAATCATCAACCAACAGATGGCTGTCTGTCAATGGGATGGGGCAGCCTACCGAAAGGTACGTTGTTGCGCCCTGGAGCAATTCGGCAATTCGAGCGTCCGCGCGCCCTGTAACGCCCTATGGATCTGGCGGTTTCGGGCAGTAGGCAGCCACGTATAGTCGCCTATGCTGAAGCCTGGCCAGAGCGGCGTTGGAAGAAAATACTCCCTCCTGGTCCTTAGTGCAATCGGGAGCGACGCGGCTGTGGTTGCCCTGGACTCGGACCCGATTAGTGCAGAAGGCTGTGGGGTGGCTGCTCAAGGAGAGCTACCGGTAGAGCTACCGGTCTCACCCGGCGGAAGTGGTGCGACTGGTGCGGCGCATGGCCGCGGCTGGTGCTTCGTTACGCGGCGGAGAAGATGACAGAGGCGCACCGGCGCGCCGCGGACAGGACCGGCTCCGAACCTAGAACATCACCTTGAGCGACATCTGCCAGTTGCGGGCGTCGCCGGCGGTCCCGGTGATCCGCCCGAACGCCGTGTTCGTCGGGGCGGTGTTGGGCGCGTTGAAGTTGGTGTGATTCCACGCGTTGTAGACATCCGCACGGAACTGGGCCCGGAACGATTCCTTGATCGGGAAGTTCTTGACGATGGAAAAATCCCAACTCCGCTGGCCCGGACTGCGAATCCCGGAGAAGCGCAGCGGAAAGAGGCGGTAGTTGGAGGCCAGTTGTTGGTTGGCGTTGCGGTTGAATCCGGCGTCCGTGTTAAACCAGCGGTCGACATCGCGCTGGCTGGTGGGGATGGCGATGTCCTTGATGTCGCCATTGAAGATGGCGTTGCCGAAGCCCATCGGGCCGCCGGACTGGAGGGCGACGACGGCTCCGATCTGCCAGCCGCCGAGGAAGAAGTCCACCGGCCGGGGGAGACCGGCGCCGAACTTGCGGCCTCGGCCGACCGGCACCTCCCAGATCCCGGTGGAGGCGATCCGGTGGGGACGATCGAAGTTGCTGATCGACTCATAAGGCACGGTGTCGGCCTCGTTGATAAACTCGACGGCTTCCATGATCTTTGCCCACGTGTAGGCGAGTTGGAAGGTGAATCCCTGGGCGAAGCGGCGCTCAGCGCGAACCTGAAGCGAGTGATACCAGGAGTAACCGATAGGTTCCTCCCGGGTCATTGAGCCGAAATGAGGATGGGGGCGAAGGAGGTTGGCGCGGGTGATGTTAGCGCCGTAGATCGGATTCGTGCCGCGGAAAGGGTTGGGGAACTGCCGGCTCAGGTAGTCGATTTGCGGCTGATCCCGAACCGGGGAACGGCTAAGGTAATCGGCGGGCGTGGCGTTAAGCTGGCGACTGATGTCGAGGCGCGTGCCACGGTTGGCGACGTAGCTGGTGTCGAGCAGCAGTTGTCCCGGAAGCACGTGCTGGATGCCAAGCGACCAGCGTTGCGCGTAACCTTGCTTGTTGGGATGGAAGTAGGTCGTGAGGCCCTGCCCAAGATTCGTTTCGAGTCCGCCGGACGCTCCAGCCGGTTGCAGAAGACCAGTGGGAAAAGGGTTGGCCGTCGTGGCGCGGTAGGTGAGTCCGTTGTCGAGCGATGCCTGGATCGGCGTCGACTGGGTGAAGCCGGTCTGAAGCGGCAGAATCGTATTGACTCCGAGAGTATTAAAGAAAATGCCGTAGCCGCCGCGCAGGATAGTCTTCTGGGTGAGTTGAAGGGCGAAGCCGAGGCGAGGCATGAAGTTGTTGCGCTCGCCCTGGAAGGGGCTGCGGCTCCGGCCGCCCTCGTTCACCCAAGTGAGACCGCCAAGCGCGCGGAAGTCCGCGACGGGAATCTCCGGAATGGGATTGAGGCCGTAGTTTGCGCGCGCCTGGGCGTCGATGGGATTCGGGGTCGAGCCGTCAAAGCTGGCCACCAGACGGTTGTAGCGCTCGGTAATCGGCGTTTCGATCTCGTAGCGGAGGCCGATGTTCACGGTCAGGCGGCGGTTGACCTTCCAGTCGTCGTGAAGGTACAAGGCGAAGTACTGGTTCTGTAGAGCCGAATTGGCCGTGATTTCCATACTACCGGCGGGGATGCCGAGCAGCATGGCGGCAAGGTCCTGTCCGATGGGAGCGGTTGGCGAATTATCGAGCGGGCCTCGAGTGTAGACATTCGTGAAGGAAAGGTCGGGCGATACACCGATGGGGCGGCGGTTGTTGAAGCTCCGGTAGACGCGATACTCGGGGCCGAAGCGGATCGAGTGGTTGCCCTTGATCTTGGTGACATTGGCGATGGCGGAGTGTGTCAGGCTTGAGTTCACTCCATCGCCGGGGTTCTCCCACCAGGAAAGCTGCGAATAAGCGCCGGGCGTGATTCGGGGCAGCGGCGACTGGCCACTTTCCGTGAGACTGACGAGCTGGGGACTGAAGCCCAGTGCTCCGAGGTCGAAGCCGCGCGATGTGCGGTACTGCCACCACTTCGTGCTCGTGAATCCGTAGCGGATATTGAGAACGGTCGTGGGATTGAGGACGATGACATCGTCCAGGGCGACACCGCGATTTGGCCGGTTCTGATGAATCCCGTTTATCTCGTTCAGGAAGTCGTGGTTCTTGTCTTCCTTCCAAAAGTCGTAGTGGGCGCGGAGAAAGACGCGGTGATTCTCGCTGATGGCGTGATCGAAGCGGATGAGATTCGAGTAAGTCTTCTGGATCGCCTTGGGGGCGCTGAAAAAGTTATTCCGGCCGTCGGCCGTCGCGGTGTTCGGCGCGTTCGGGAGGGGATAGAGGTTGGTGAGATTGACGCCCAACGGGTCGAGAAGATTGGCCGGAATGATGTTGCCCGGGAAGGGCTGGCGCGAGAAGCGTCCACCGGCCGCCGGCGCGATGGTGAACGGGTCGTAAACCTGGTAATTGGCGTTGGTCAAGCCGAGCAGGGCGGAGAAGTCGCCGTTTCGCTGTGCGGCCGTGGGCACGGTGCGGGTGAACTGAGTCGGGACGCCAAACTGGTTCCCTTCGAAAGCGTAGAAGAAAAATGTGCGGTTCCGGCCATTGTAGATCTTGGGCAGCCAGATGGGACCGCCGATGGAGAGGCCGTAGCGGTTGTCCTGGTACACGGGGCGCGGCGTATTGTTCTTATTGTTGAAGAAATTGGGAGCGTCGAGGGCGGAGTGGCGGAGGAACCAGTGCGCTTCCCCGTGGAGGTCGTTGGTGCCGGACGCCGTTGAGACATTGACGACGGAGCCCATCGTGTGGCCGACGCTGGCATCGTAAGCCGAAGTCTGCATCTTGAACTCGCGGACCGCCGAGGCCGGTGGGGCGTAAGCGACGCGGGCGTATCCCTGTCCGCGGTCGGCCGCCGTGTTCGAAATGCCGTCGATCTGGAACTCGTTGTTGAACCGGCCGGCGCCATCGGCGCTGATATCCGAGGTCGCCTCCGGAGCCATGGACTTGCGGAGCCTCAGGTTCGTGGTGTTGGCGACACCGGGGGCGAGCAGCGTCAATTCGAGCGGGTTGCCGCCACGCTGCGGGAGTTCGGAGATGCGGCGCTGATCCATGACGAGGCCGAGGGAGGCGCTGGCGGTTTCGAGGGTTGGCGAGGTATCTCGAACCTCGACCGTTTCGGAGAGTGATCCGACTTCGAGTTGAATCGGAACCTCGACTGTCTCCGAGACGCGGACTTCGATTTTCGCGCGCACGAAGGACTTGAATCCGGTCTGCTCTACAGTAAGCCTATAGAATCCGGGGATCAGGTAGGGGATGTTGTAAAGACCGGCCTCGTTGGTTTGCGAGACGGCTGCGACCCCGGTTTCCTCGCTGGTCGCGCGGACCTTGGCGGCGGGAATAACGGCCCCGGTCGTGTCCGTGACGGTTCCGCGAATGAAACCGCGGGGGTCCTGCGCGTGGAGAGCGGCGGCAAGCGCCACAACTAACAGAGCGGCAATTGGAAAGCGTCCCATGAAAACCCTCTCATCGATTGGGATGTCCGATTATACCTTCGAAGGGCCTCCCAAGGAATCAAAACTTAATAAACACTAGAAAATTATTCTTTGTTAATTTGTGACTTATTTAACATCATATCTGTTGCAAGCCGACAGTTGGCCATCCTTCAGATCGCCGGCACGCTCCCAGCGCTGTAACGACCGCCAAGCCTTGTAACCTCGCGGCTACGGAGATCTTGGACCGCCGCAACTATCTGTATGCGTCTGTGACGTCGAGGTTGTCCGTAACTAACCCCGGAGAATAAGTCAGGCCCACTATCACCCGCACGAGCGTATATGGGTGCGGCGCGGAATCTGTCATCCGCGCAGCATGACCTTCACCGTCCTGCCAGATTGGCTGGCGCCTTCCGGGCACTTCAGCGGTTTTGCCGACTACAGGCTTGTGAACGGATTGCCGCAGGGGATTCCGTCGAACAAGCACCGCCGCAGTGCAAAGATCCATTACGCTCGCCCGACCCATCTACTCTGCGCCGATGGGCACACCGTCGACTACTCAGTATCTGGTGCTGGGTGAAGGCTGGGGTCCACGGCGGGCAGTTTTACAGGGACCCACCATTGTTGCCTGGGATCTCGGCGCATTCTGCCGCTCAAGGCAAGAAGTCCGTGAACCGCCAGGCTTTCGACGAGTTGAAACGGCAGATTTCTCTGATCGACTATCTGCAAGGCGCATGATTGGCAGCCGGCACGGCCGCTCAGTCGTGACCAAGCATCCTGGTGGATCCCAACAAAAACCTC
>CAYPUQ010000240.1:6624-10013 GCA_964413655.1 uncultured Solibacteraceae bacterium
TTCGCGGAACTCCATCACCAGGTGAAAAGCCGCCTCCGCTCCTACGGCTGCCGCGCCTTCCCAAGCTCAACCGGAGAATCCGCCATCCCCTTCTTGTGCCGCCGCGCCAGCATCTTCTGCCGCCGCTCCTGCATCAGCAGCTCCATCCGGCGGCGCTGCTTGATCCCGTCGTCCACCTTGCGCCAGAACTTCAGGAAGTACATCACCGCCGACAAGATCCCGAAGAACACGACAATCCACAGCCAGAAGTCGGCGAACGGACGCAGGTACGGCCAGCGAATGCTCAACAGCACCAGCGACACCGCCAGCACCTGCGAAACCATCTTGGTCTTCCCCAGGTCGGACGCCTGGATCGTGTAACCGGTCGACGCCGCGATGCTTCGCAAACCCGACACGGCGAACTCCCGCCCGATGATCAGAATCGCCATCCAGCCCGGCACCAGCCGCACCTGCACCAGCGCAATCAGCGCCGCTGAAATCAGCAGCTTATCGGCAATCGGGTCCAGCAACGTTCCGACCGTCGTCACCTTGCCCCACCGCCGTGCCACGTAGCCGTCCAAGAGGTCGGTGGCGGCCGCGGCGAGAAAGATAGCCAGCGCGACAATCTCGTTACCGATCGACAGCCCGCCGATCGTGAGTTGCCACGACTCCTGCACCAGGGCCGCGACGAGCAGCGGGACGAGGAAGATCCGCAGCAGCGTCAGCAGATTCGGGACGTTCATTCAGGCAACACCCACTATAAAACGCCGAAGCGTGGTCATCCAAGTGGGACCGCTGGAAAGGCGAACGCCGTCAGCCGCCGCGCCAGCGATTCCGGCACCTCCGCTTCCACATCGATTCCCTCTTCCGTGTACCGGCACGACAGGACGCGCGCCCATTCGTGCAGCAGATGAACCGAGGCCGCCTCGGTCAGCGGAAAGTGATAACGCACCAGCGCCACGGGATCGACGGGGAGCAGCGAGTCGATCATCGCCAGAAGGGCGTCCAACCCCTCGCCCGTGCGGGCTGACACTGCCACCGCGTTGGCCGGCGTCTGCTCAGCCATGCCCACTTCCGCCAGAACCCGCTGCGCCAGCGCGCCCGTTTCGCCATTGCCGGCCGGCAGCAGATCGATTTTGTTCAGCACGAGAATCTGCGTATGGCCCGCCGCGCCGATTTCGCTCAGGACCTCGAGTACTTGCGACGTCTGCTGCGGACCGCGCTCGGAACTGACGTCCAGAACATGCAACAGCAGTGACGCCTGCGTCACTTCCTCCAGCGTCGCCCGGAACGCCTTCACCAATGTCGTCGGCAGATTGCTGATGAACCCGACCGTGTCCGACAAAATCGCCCTCCGGTGCGACGGCAATTGAATCTGGCGCACCGTCGGATCGAGGGTCGCGAACATTCGGGCATCGGCCAGCACCTCAGCACCCGTGAGCCGGTTGAACAGCGTCGATTTCCCGGCGTTCGTATACCCGACCAGCGCCACCGTCGCCAGCGGCACCGCCATCCGCTTGCCCCGCTGCACCAGCCGCGCGCCGCGCACCGACTCCAGGTCCCGCTCGATCGTGCGGATGCGGCGGAAGATCCGGCGGCGGTCCGTCTCGAGCTGAGTCTCGCCCGGTCCGCGTGTGCCGATTCCACCGCCCAGACGCGACATCGCCACGCCGCGGCCCGTTAGCCGTGGCAGGAGATAATTGAGCTGCGCCAGTTCCACCTGAAGCTGACCCTCCCGCGTGCGCGCCCGCCGCGCGAAGATGTCGAGGATGAGTTGTGTCCGGTCGACCACCTTGCACGGCAGCGCTTTCTCCAGGTTCCGGAGTTGTGTCGGGCTCAGGTCGCGGTCGAAGATCACCACGTCGGCCTCCAACGTTTGCGCCAGTTGATCGATCTCGGTCAGCTTGCCCGCGCCCACCAGCGTCGCCGCCTCCGGTGCGTCTCGAACTTGCAGGATGCGTTCCACCACCCGCGCGCCGGCGCTCTCTGCGAGAACCTCCAGTTCCGCGAGCGATTCCTCGGCGTCGTCCAACGCCAGTGGCCGCGAAGCGGACCGCTTCCGCGGCCTCTTCACGGCAAGGCCCACTAGGATCGCTTGTTCTTCAGCGGCCGGTTGCACGACCCTCGAATCAGGCGTCGCCGCCCGTTACCGCCAGGCCCGGAGTGTGCGGTCCCGCCCCGGCCCCCGCGGAACTGGAATGCAGCCCCGGCGACCCGTGGGCCGGGCGCGAAATCACAACCGTCGAAATGGCGTGTTTGAAGATCAGTTGCTCCTGGTTGTTGGATTCGAGCACGACCGAATACTTATCGAAGCTCTTGATGCGGCCCGACAGCTTCACGCCGCTCATCAGATAGATGGTGAGGAAGGTCCGATCCTTGCGCGCTGTATTGAGGAAGGCCTCCTGAATGTTCTGGGGCAGTTTGTCCATCGCCTTTTCCTTCTGCCCGGAAGGGCTATTGTTGTTGTTTTGGGTTTCTTCAGCCCGGAATTCGCGACTATGCATGACGACAATCCGGCTACGCGGCCGCCATCACTCCTCTCCCTCGGCGTGTGCGGCGGCGACGGCTTGGCCCGCGCCCCCCGCCATCTGCTCCAATTCCGCGCGGCTCACGCGTCGCACGGCCGCTTCCCTTATCGCCTGCAACTCAAACTCGCCGGCTTTCGCGAACTCTTCCTCGAGATTGAAATCCGGCGGCCGGTCAAGCCCTGGCACGCTGCCGATCCCCTGCTCATCGACGACGCACGGCAAACCATTCGGCAAACGAAAACGAACCTGCATCCGCTGGCGAATCGCCAGCTTACGAACGTCGTTCAAAAGCATGTCTCGACCCCGCCAATGTAACAGTTCACCGGTGCCATCGGCAACTCAATCGAAGAGGAGAGGCTCCATGTCCAGCCGCGGCGCACGCAATCCTGCTTGCCGAGCCGGCACTCGCGGCTGTGGTGCGCAAGAATTCGGTCCTCAATGATCTGCCATTGCTGGTCAACGCACTTTACAAGGGTGCCTTAGGCGGATCGACCACAGAGAGTGTTCAGCGCCGCGCCTGAGAAGGAGTAGAATCAAAGAGCATGGCCAAGGACTACATCGAACAGCGGGACGGCAACTACTACGTTGTCGGCACTCGCGTGTCCCTCGATTCGATCGTCCACGCGTTCCGCCAGGGAGAGTCGCCGGAAACCATATGCCAGAACTTCGAGGTCCTTCAGCTGGAGGAGGTCTACGGCGCGATTGCGTACTACCTGGCGAACCAATCCGCCATCGATGCCTACCTCGTCCGCCAAGGCGAGAAGTGGGCCGAAGGAAAGCGCAACTCGGAACCACTGCCGGCTAGTCTGCGGGAGCGGCTGACACGTGCTCGGGGCGAGATGCACACCTCTCGCCCGTGGTGAAGATTCGGTTCCTGGCGGA
>CAYPUQ010000241.1:0-9950 GCA_964413655.1 uncultured Solibacteraceae bacterium
TTAGCGCCAATGGGGGACCGCCCCACGAACGGTTTAGCTGCCGGTCTTGGTCTGGTCCCTGACGACCGCCTCGGCCGCTTGCTTCCCCGTGCGAATACAATCCGGTATCCCGATGCCCGCGTACGCGTTGCCCGCCAGATACAATCCCAGCAGCCCCTTCAGCCGTGCGTGAATTTCCTCGATGCGGGTCTGGTGGCCCACTGTGTATTGCGCCATCGAGCGGGGCCAGCGGCTGATGCGGTGGAAGATGGGTTCGGCGGTGACGCCCATCATCCGCTGCAATTCGCGGCGGACGATTGCCAGCACGGTTTCGTCGGGCTCGGAGAGAATCGCCTCGTCGCCAGCGCCGCCGAGGAAGCAGCGCAACAACGCGTAGTCCTCGGGGACGCGGTGCGAGAACTTGGTCCCGACCCATGTGCAGGCCACCATCCGTTCGCGGTCCTTGCCAGGAACCAGGAACCCGAAGCCGTTCAGCGGATGTCCCAGCCCGGCGCGCCGGTAGCCGAGCGCGACGGTCATGGACGACGAGTACGGGATTGCGCCCAACAAGCCCGCCAGCGTGCCGTCCAGCGAAGCCAGCAGCGGCGCGGCGGCGTGGGCCGGGCAGGCGAGCACCGCATGCCCGGTCTCCAGCCATTGCTCGCCGGCGCGAAGCGCCCAGCCATCGCCACGACGCTCGATGGCGTCAACCGCCGCCTGGATAACCTGGCACTGATGACCGAGGCGGTCTTCCAGGCGCTCCACCAGGCTGCCGAGACCGTGCTTCAACGTGCGGAACAGCGGCCCGGAGTTGTTCGCGGCGGCCTTGCGGCGGGCGGCGAGGACGCCACGAGTCAGGCTGCCGTACTGGGCTTCCAGTTCGACAAACCGGGGCAGCACGCTGTTGACGCTGAGTTCGCCGGGGTCGCCGCCGTAGACGCCCGACAGCAGCGGTTCGGCGAGGTAGTCCACGGCCTCCTGGCCGTAGTGGTCGCGGACGAAATCGGCCACGGACCGGTCGGGCGGCGGCGCGGCGGGCTTGCCGCGAAGGTACTCCAGCCCCATGTGAATCTTCGCGGACCAGCTCAATAAGTCCGTCGCGACCATCGGCCAGATGCGCGTCGGCACCATCATCATGAGGCCGTCGGGCAGCGGAACCATGCGCTTATCGCGCCAGATATAGGTGACGCGCTGATGGTCGTTCGAGGAGATCAGGTCGCCGTCGAGGCCCACCTCGGCGATGAGATCGGCCGCCCACGGCTTGGCGGCGAGGAAGCTGTCGGGTCCGCCTTCGATGACACAGCCTTCGACGGTCTCGGTGGCGATGACGCCGCCCAGGCGCGGACGCGGATCGATCAGAACGGAAGGAATGCCCGAGCGCGCCAGGTACCAGGCGGCGCTCAGACCCGTGATGCCGCCACCGACGATGGCGACCGGACGCATTAAGGCTTGAATTCCCGCACGAACTCGACGACCGCCTTCACGTGTTCCGGCGGCGTCTCGGGCAGGATTCCGTGGCCGAGGTTGAAGATGTGGCCGGGCCGCGAGCCGGTGCGGCGCAGCATTTCGTGTACCCGCTGGCGGAGTTCCGGCAGCGGCGCGAACAGCACCGCCGGGTCGAGGTTGCCCTGGATGGCGGAACGGTAGGAGATGTCCATCCAGACCTGGTCGATATTCACGCGCCAGTCGACGCCGATGACGTCGCCGCCGGCGGCGTGCAGTTCGCGGAAGTAGCCGCCGGTGCCGGTGCCGAAGTGTATTACGGGCACGCCCGCGGAGCGGATCCGTTCGATAAGGGCGCGCGAATAGGGCGCGACGTAGCGGACGTAGTCGTCCGAGCCGAGCGCGCCGACCCAGCTATCGAACACCTGGATGGCGCGGGCGCCGGCCGCCACCTGCATGACGGCGAAGGGGCCGAGGACATCGACGATCTTGCCCATCAGGCGGCGCCACAGGGTTTCGTCGCGGTACATCATCTGCTTGGTGCGGAGGAAGTTGCGCGACGGGCCGCCCTCGATCATGTAGCTGGCCATGGTGAAGGGCGCGCCGACGAAACCGATGACAGGCACGCGGCCGGCCAGGGCGCGGGTAACCTGCTGGATGGACTCGCCGACGTAGCCGAGGTCATCCGTGTTGGAGATGGACAGCGAATCGATATCGGAGGAGGTGCGGACGGGGTTATCGATCCGCGGTCCTTCGCCGGAGACGAATTCGAGTTTCAAGCCCATCGGCTCGACGGGCAGCAGCAGGTCGGCGAAGATGATGGCGGCATCGACGTCGAGAATCTCCACCGGCTGGAGAGTGACGGTGGCCGCCAAGTCCGGGTTTTTGCAGATCTCCAGGATGGAGTGTTTGGCGCGCACTTCGCGGTACTGCCGAAGGTAGCGGCCGGCCTGACGCATGAACCAGACGGGGCGGACATCGGTCGGCCGCCGGCGGCAGGCATCGAGAAAACGGCTGTTCATGGGAGCCACGCGCATGGTGTTTCTGGTTTGTCCTCGCAGATGAAAGCTTTGAAGTCCGTGGGGAGGTGGGCAGCGGCCCAGCGTTTCCCGTTGATGAAGACCGGCTTGGTCCAGGCCTCGCTGTCGATGGTGCGCGCCGCCAGGACGCTGACGGAAAGAGTGCCCTGGGCCGGATAACCGGTGCGGGGATCGAAGACATGGCTGTAGGTCCGGCCGCGGGCGACGAAGAACTTCTCGGTGGTGCCGGAGGTGGACATGGACATGTTGTTGAGGGTCAGTTCCGCCACCGGTTCCACGTCGCGCGAGCCGGCGGGCTGGCGCGGGTGGCGGATCTGGACCTTCCAGCCCCGCTCGTCCGGCGGCGCGTTGAAGCCGTACATACTGCTGCCGCCGGCTGTCACCAAAGCGGAGTGCAGCTTCTTTTCGCGCAAAATGTCCACTACCCGGTCCACTGCGTATCCCTTTCCAATTCCACCTGGGTCGATCTCCACACCCTTGCGCCGGAAGCGCACGGTGTAGTTCTCCGGGTCCAACTCCACGTTCCGGTAGCCGACGCGGCCCAGCGCCACCCGGATCTCGGCCCGATGCGGCATCCGGCCGGAACCCTTGTAGAAGCCCCAGACTTTCATCAGCGGCCCGACCGTAATGTCGAACGCGCCGCCGGAGGCACGGCTATATTCCTGACAGGTCTCAAGAAACTCGAACAGCTCGGGACTGACCCGAACCGGCCCACCGGCTGCCTCGCGGTTCACCATACTCCACTCGCTCCGGGGCCGGTAGTTGGACAGCAGCGCGTCGAGCCGGCGAACCTCTTCAAATGCTTGATCTACCGCGCCTTCGAGGGCATACCGGTCGCCGCCATAGGCCACAATCGTGAACGTGGTACCCATGGCATCGAGGCTCGATTCGATCCGGAGGAGGCCGTTTGCCTCGGGCGCCGCGAAGGCTAACCCTAAAAGTAGCACACTGGCAACGGCGCAGACGAGGCGAAAAGGCAATTTTTTCATGGGTGCCAGCCTATATACACCATTGTGACGTGGCAGGTGGTGGTGAGCGCAAGGGGAAATGCGCGGGGGCCGCTATTGGCGGCGGTGCCAGGCGGCTTCCCCGGTTCGGCCGTCCGCCTCCAGCAGATTCGCCAGGTGGGAGTGGGCGGGGCGGAAGTCCGGCTGGACCCGGATGGCTTCGCGGTAGGCCGCTTCGGCTTCGGTGGGCCGGCCGGCCTGTTCGAGGGAGACGGCGAGGTTCAGCCAGGCGAGGGGCAGGTCCGGATCGGCGGTCACGGCGGCGCGGAGCACTGAGACCGAGTCTTCGATGCGGTTGACTTGGCCGTAGGCGACGCCGAGGACGGTAAGGATGCCGGCGTGCTCGCCGGCGGCGCGGCGGCCTTCCTCGAGCAGTGGAATCACGCGCTCGGGCTGGCGGCGGCGGAGGTAGGACTCGCCGAGTCCGCGCCAGGCGCGGGGGAGCCGCGGGTTCTTGTCGATCACCCGCTGGAAGTGGCGGGCCGCGCGTTCGTGTTCGCCGGCCTTGGCGAGCGCTTCGGCCAGTTCGAGCGAGAACTCGACGGGCGCATCGGGCGCGGCGGCGAGCAGACGCTCGAGCGTGGGAATGCCCGAGCGCGGGTTGGTCATGTCCTTGATTTGGCCGAGCGCGCGATAGAGCCGGTTATCGGGCGTGTCCGGCAGTTGCGGCGGGTAATAGAGGTGAACTTCTCCCTGGTACGCCGCCGCCTGCGCGAAGGCCAGTTCGTCGAGGGGCTTGCGGTAGTCTTCGGCGCCGGCGGCGCGGCCGATCCGGTGGTCGGTGATGACAACGTGAACCGCGTCTTCGGAGCGGCGCTTGGGCATGTGACAGGCGGCGCAGTCGGATTGGCTCGTGTGCCGGTCATCGGAGGTGGCGCGGCGGAGGACCGCTTCATGGCAGGAGAGGCAGGCCGCCCGGTACTTCGCCGACGCTTCTTCGCCACGAAAGGCTTCGTGCGGGTTGTGGCAAGTGGTGCAGGTGAGCGTACTGCCGGGCGCGGTGAAGCAGCGGGATTGCCGCAGCCGGTAGGCGGCGCTGTTGACCTCGAACTTCGCGGAATGAGCGCTGTCGGCCGGGTGGTCGAAATGGAGCGTGGCGTCCGCCAGCGGCTCATCGGGCCGGTAGGAGAATGGTTCCCGCCCGAAGCGCCACAGGGCGTGGGGCAGCGCGCGGCTGGTGGTTTGCAGGTGGCATTGGAAGCAGACTTCGAGTTGCCGGTCGCGCGAGAAACGCGACGGGTTTACGATAGCTGCGCGGACCTCCGCGAGGGGCAGTCCTTTGCCCGCCGACTCGACGTGGCGGACGCCGGGGCCGTGACAGCGCTGGCAGTCGATCCCGCCGGCCAGTTCGCCGGGCGGTGCGACGGCTGGATAGCCGTTGTGGCAGAACAAGCACTGATCGGAGACGGGCCGGCGGAAGTCGAAGTGATCGGGGCGATCGTAGCCGGGGCTCATCGCCCAGTAGCCGCCACCGTCCGAGTACCAGCTTACGGGGAGTTCGATGAGAGTGCCGTCGGCGCGCCGGTGGATGTAGGTACGGGCGTGGTTACCGGAGCCGGCGACGTAATGGATCTCGCGATCGAGAACGTTGTTGGGGGCGTCTTGGAAGCCGGTCTGGGCGCGACGGAGGAAAAAGCGGCCGCCGCGCTGTTCGATGGAGTAGGTTCGCCGGGAGGGTTCGTGCTGGAAGACGCCTGGCTCCGGGCGGTGCTGCCCGGGTCCGTCGCCGACTCGGGAGAAGGACCGGCCCATTCCGGTCTGGAGGTAGGAGTCGTAGAGGCGGGCGTGGCATGGCCGACAGGTTTCGGGCGGTGCATATTCAGGGTCCGCCGCCGGCAGGAGGGGAACAATGAAGACGAACAGTGCGGTTGCGTGGAATCGGGAGAATCGCGCCCCGCTCAGAGCCGCTCCAGCCGGGTCTCGGCGTCGCCGAACTTGTCGAGCTTCACTCCCATCCGATCCATGATAGAGAGATACAAGCTGCACAACTTCCGATTGTCGTCGCCGGCGTTCAGGTAGTCCAGCGTGCGCCCGGTTTCCAGGGCGCCGCCCAGCCCGCCGGCGAGCACCAACGGCAATTTCGAATTGTCGTGCTGCCGGCCATTCCACATGTTCGACAGGAACATCAGACACGAGTGATCCAATACGGTGCCGTCGCCCTCGGGCATGCTGTCCAGTTTGGTGGCCAGGTACGCTAACTGGCTCAGGTGGAAGCGCGAGATCCGCTCATAACCGTCGGACAGGTTGTAATGGGACGCCGCATGGTGTCCCTCGCGGACCTCCAGGAACGGATAGTAGAGCGCGGAAAGGTCTCGAGCGAGGAGCAAAGTGGCGACGCGCGTCTTGTCGGTCTGAAACGCGATGGCGATGATGTCGCACATCAGGCGGGCGTGTTCGCGGAGGTCTTCCGGCAGACCGTTCGCCGGCCGGTCCATCGAAAAGACGGGGCTGTTTTTGTGCTTCGCCCGATCCGCTGCCTTGTTCTCATTCCTCCGCATGCTTTCGACGCGCCTCTCCACTTCGCGCACGCTGGTGAGGTATTCGTCCAATTTGGCCTTGTCGTTCGAGCCGATCTGACTGCCGAGCGCAGCGGCGTCCTCCTTCACCCGGTCGAGCACGCTCATGTTGCGCAGACTGCCGCGGTTCTCGAACAAATTGTCGAAGGCCAGCGAGGGGTAAACCTCATTCGGCACCGGCGAGTCCGGACTCTGCCAGGAGATGTGCGAACTGTACGCCATCGAGAAGTTCGTCTCGTGGTAGCCGGTCATCGGCTGCTCGCAGGCCAGCACGATACTGGACTGCGCGGTATCCTGGCCGAGGCGATTGGCGATCACCTGATCCACCGTAATGCCCGCCCGAATAATGGCGCCCTTTTGAATGTACGCGCCGGAGAGCAGACTCCCGGTCTGCGCCGGGTGAATGCCCTGCCCAGTCGCCGGTTTGTTGAAGAGGCCGTGGATCACGTTGATCTTATGCTTGATGGGCTCCAGCGGCGCGAGGGTCTTGCTGAGCTTCATTTCAGCGCCCGTGCCCTCCGATCCCCAATGATCGTCGTTGATGCCATTTCCCATGAAGAGCACCGCGAAGCGCTTGGGGAACGAGGCCGGCGCCGTTGGCCCGGCGAAACAGGGAAGGGATTCGAGCCATGGCAGGGCCACCGTGACTCCAGCTCCACGCAACACCATCCGGCGTGATATTCGATTGGGCATCCTATTCACCTCTCTGTTCTCTGTGCAATCCGGGCGACAACCACGAGGATTCGACGCTTCGTCTGTTCAGGAACTGCGGGCTCGTGACAATCGTCTCCACCAACGAAGCGAAGCGATAGCCGTTCGCGGCCAACGCGGTTCCCATGCGCTCGACGATGGGTTCGTCGGAGAGCAGCAGCGACCGGCCCAGCGAGTACGCAAGCAGCTTCCGGCTCAGATTGTCGATGAAATCTTCCTGCCGGTGCTCGCGGATGTAATCCTGCACGCCCTCGAAACCGGACCCCTGGCTGCCACCGGGGAAAACCGCGCCGGTATCCACCGGCCGTCCGGCAAGGTCATTCGACCGGCGCTCACCAACCGGTCCGTAGCCCTCGAACGCGAGGCCGAAGGAGTCGAAGCGGGCATGGCAGGCCGCGCAGCCCGGGTCTTCCCGGTGTTTGGCCAGCATTTCTCGCAGCGGCAGATCCAACTTCGCCTCGTCGTTCGGCAATTCGGGCACGGCGGCGGGCGGCGGCGGGATGGACTCGCCAAGCACGCGCCGCACCACCCAGTATCCCCGCTTCACCGGGCTGGTCCGCAAGCCGGGTGAGTTCTGGGTCAGGAAGACGGACATCGGCAGCAGACCGCCGCGGCCGTAGCGGCTCGCGTCATCCACGCGGACCCACGTATCGCTATCGCCCGGTATCCCGGGCATATCGTAGTGGCGCGCCAACGCCGGATTCACGAACGTGTGCTTCGCGTACAGTAGATCGAGAACGGACCGGCCGTTGCGGATCGCATCCTCGACAAACCGGACCGGCTCCTCGAACATCGCTTGGCGCAGTTCGTTGTTGAAGCTGGGGAACCGCTCGCGGTCCACCGCGTTATGTTCCTCGAAACGGCGGAAGTCCAGCCAGTTGCCCGCGAACTCGACGGCCAGGCCGCGCGCGCGTTCGTCTTTCAGCATGCGGCGGGCCTGCGCGGCCAGCACGTCCGGTTGCTGCAAATCGCCTCTTGCCGCGCGAGCCAGCAGTTCGTCGTCCGGCATACTCGACCAGAGGAAATAACTCAGCCTGTTGGCCAGCGCGTACCCGGACAGCGCCTGGCTCGTCTTCGCGGTGACGGAGGCCGAAGATGCGCCACGGTCCGGGGGAGCGGCGCTGAGATCGACGCGGTAACAGAACTTGGGCGACATCAGCACCCTGACGATCGAATCACGGATCGCCTCTTCGTGCGTCAGCCCGCTCTTGTTTCGCAGCGAATCATAGAAGGTCCGCAACTCATCGCGTTCCGGTGGCGACAGCGGCCGGCGGTAGGCGCGTGCCGCAAACTCGAGGAGGGCATCGAGGTGCCGCAGCGCCGCTTCCGCCCGCATCCGCTCCACTGCCCGCATCGTGGCGTTCACGCGCTGGAAATGATCCTCGATTGCTTCTATCGCGACCGGATCGTTGTCCGGACTGGCGTTGGCCTTGGCGAGGTAGGCGTCGCGTAGTCCGAAGACGACTGGTTCGGCGGCGACTTCCTTATCCGACGGCCGCACGCTGCCGGACTCGCGGCCTTTCCCCTCGACTTCGCCGCTTTGGTTGAAAAAATACTGGACCCAGGTTCGTGTCGTGAAATCGGCGATGAAGTCGAACTCGTCCCACAGCCGGTCCAGTTCCCTCTTTCCTTCGCCGTCCAGGATCAATTCCATGAGCGGCGTATCGTCGCGGAAGTATCCCATCACGTTGTGGAAACCCGCGCTCAGCAGGCGTCCCTTGTCCTCGGAATCGTCCGGGAAAAAGCGGCCCCGCTCGCGAATGTAGAATACGTCCGGGAAAACGGAACTGAAGCGCGCGAAGGCGGCTTCATAGCGAGCGCGCTGGCCGTCGGGAACCACGAGGTCGAGATCGCCGGCCCGGTCGCGCATGGCGAGCGCGGCCGCGCGGACCGCCGACTCCCGTCCAAGCCCGGGATACTTCGGGATTTCAGGGACGACCGGCGGCGGGTCGCTCGCCATCCGCAGCGCGTTCCGGTCGAAATCGCGGCGGTGCGCGGCGAATGCCCGCAGCTTCCAGTTCATCAGCGGCTGCGATGTAGGACTCAAACCCCTTACCACCGGCGCCGCGAACTGCATCGCCGTGTTCTTCCGGAGGCGGACCACGAAATCGCGCATCTCGACGCATTTCGCGCGGACCGTCTCCGCGCCGGCGCCGCCTGGCGCGGGCAGGGCGCGCCACATCGTCCGAAGTTTGGCGATCGGGCCCACTTCCTCTCCCCCGGCGTCCGGCGTTTCGCCGAGGATCTCCCAGATCATGGGCAGATACTTCGCGCTAACCTTCGCGTCCGCCGCTATCGCGGCCAGAGTAAGGCCGCGGTTGCCCAGCACCGCTCGATGCTTGTAGCGCCAGGCTGCCTCGAAGTAGTCCGCATAATCGGTCGGCTGGCGTTCGTAGAAGTCGACGATCCGTTGGATCGAGAACTTCTCGCGGTCAGTCTCCACCAGCATCGGGTGCGGCGCGAAAAGGAAGCCATCGGGGGTGAGCACCATGTGATTCGCGACTTCGCGGGCGGCTTGCAGGTACTTGTTCAGCAGCGCGGGCGACATGGTGAGCGACTCGCCGGAGTTATCGAAGCCGGCTGGATTGGCGGGGTCCACCGGAAACTCCCGTGTCGGACGGATGTCCACGCCTGTCAGGTCCCGGATGGTGTAGTTGTACTCGGCATTGCTCAGCCGGCGGGCCAGTACGAGCCCTGGATCGCCCGCATTCCTTCGCGCCTCGCTTGCGCGCATGGCCTGAATCCAGGCGATCACCTTCCGGCGGGCATCCGCGGATGGCTGCTTGGCCGGCTTCGGCGGCATCTCTCCGGCCGTCAACTTCTCCAGCACCAGGTTCCAGTGAGGATGGTCCCGGATCACGGCGGCCATCGTGGAGTAAGGCCTGAGGTCGAACTGCGCGGCTGGCGTTTCGCCCGCATGGCATCCAATACAATAGCCGGCGACAAAGGGCCGGACGGTTCGGGCAAATTCGCGCTCCAGATCGGCACTGGCAGCTTGGGCTGCGCACAAGTATGGAGCCGCGCTAGTCCCGAGTAGCAACAGGCCCAAGGTGGCAAGGGCGCGACGAAACATTGACCTCTCGCGAGCGTATCACACCGGGGTGGCTGGCTTCGCCTGGCGTGATCGCGTTGCCGCATCTCGCTCTGGAGGGAAGTGCCGACTTCCCAAAAAAAATTTTCGCCCGGGGCTTCGCCCCGGATTTCAAAGAGAAAAAGGGAAAAAGGATTAAGGAATAACTTCCCGGACGCACCGG
>CAYPUQ010000242.1:0-2727 GCA_964413655.1 uncultured Solibacteraceae bacterium
GTACGCGAGCGAGCAGAGACCCCGGCGGTCCGCCGGGCTGCTCGCGGCCGGTGCGACTCCGACCGGATGGCCGCTTACCACCCGCAGCCGCATCGTACAACCGGCGGAGCACAGCGTGCACGCCGTGTGCCGGACCTCGACCGGGCCTCGCGGCGGCAGCGGAACCCACGACTGGTTCTGCGTCCAGATCGCGATGTCGTCGAGCAGCTTCCATGGAACCGGCGTGAACAGGAAGCCGGCCAGCGCGCCGCCACCGAACGTCAGCGCATCGCGTCGCGTCGATTTCATCTTGCTTCTCCCTTCCGTCACTTGTGGCAGCCCAGGCAGCCCGTCACGAATCCGTTCTTCCGGTGGCAGCTCTCGCAGTCCTGCATCTTCATACCCTGGCCCGGCGCCCGCCGCACCCGCGACATCGAGTTGCCCCAGATATCACGGCTATAGCCGCTCACCCGGTTCTCCTGAAACGGCCTCAAGTTCTCCGTGTCGCCGTGAGAACCATGGCAGTCCGCGCATTCCAGCTTCGCGATCTCCATGTGCGTCGAGTGCGCGAACCGCACATTGGCCGGCTGCCTCGAGTAGACGAACCAGCCCACCTCGCGCTCCGCCTCCACGTACTGCTCCACGAAGACCTTCTCCACTTCGGTCTCGCCCAACACCGCCCCGTGACAGGTGGTGCAACTCTCGGTCGTGGGTATGCCCGTGAACGTGCCATCCTCGCGGAGCGAGTGGCAGTCCGTGCACGCCATGCCCGATCCCTCGACGTGAACCTTGTGGTTGAAATCGAGCGGTTGCGGCTGGGTGCGGTACAGAGCCGCGGGAAAGCCAACCCAGCCGGCCGCCAGCATGGTGAGTAGTCCGCTCGAAAACAGCGCAATTCCTCGAATCGTCATGGTTCCCTCACCCACCCCAATTGCGGGGCGAAAAATTCGTAAAAGAGACGCGCGATGTCGTCCCGCTCCAAGTGCTCGATCAGGTCCTCCGCTGCCGTGCCGCCGTCGTTCAGCACCGCTGTTTCGGCGCCCGCCGCCGCGGCGGAATAGGCATCGTGCGCGAAGTGCGTCAGGCGCGCGAGTTCTTGCTGTATCCACGCCTTCGCCTGCTTGCCGGGCAGCAGTCCGTCGCGGGTGCCGCGGTTTGCGTTTCCGCCGCCCGCCGGGATCTCCCAGCCTTCAAACAGCCACCCCGCGCCGTACGGGTCTTCGGTCAGCCGCGCCGGATCGCGGCGAACGTAGCTGTTCGTCGCCGTGATAAGCATCGGGTTCGGAAAGGTCAAAGGCCAGTCCACGCCCCGTACCGTCAGCACGACGCTCGGACGATGGACGCCATGCGCGGAGACGAACGTAACCCGTTCCACCTGCCGCGCCACGCGCGCCAGAAATCCGTCCACGCCGATGTGAGCGGCGCCGCCGGCCGCGACGTCCAGCCACAGGTGGTTCGGCGCGTAGAGGAGCCGCTCTGGCACCGCGATCTCGCCATCCGTCGAGGGGCGCGCCAACGACAGATAGACCGGACAATACGCATAGCTTTCACCGGCGCACCGCGAGACCTGCGAGTCGCTGAACGGCACCAGTTTCTGAACCGGCGCGGCGCCGCAGTATTGCACCAGCACTTCCTCTAAATGCGGGCAGAGCGCCGCGCCGGCCGGTTCCGCCGCCAGCAGCCGGCACTGCCGGTATTCCGGTGTGGCACACCGGCCCGCGCCGGGCACTTCAGGTCCGTCGACAATCAGTTTGCGGACGCTCGCCGCGTGGCAGTAACGCGCACGCGCCTCGCGCAGGAATGGGCACGGCATGGCAGTTCCCCCCGTTTCCCGCCGGCTACTTCTTTGCCGGCCGCTTTTCTTTCTTCGGGTCGATCGGCTCGCCGCCGTCGGCCATCGTCAATCCGAGACCCGGTACCTGCATCGTGTAGGGATCGCTGATTCCGGCCGTCAACTGCCGGACCTCGTCATCCAGCGATTGCCGGACACGCCGCCGCGCGAACAACTCTTGCGCCACGCCGTAAGCAACCGCCGCAATGCAGATCAGCGTCACGATGCCGAGCGTCAGGTTCGTGAGATTCAGCCAAAGTGTCTGCGAATCCGTCCAATCCACGCCAAACATCTCCGTAACTCCTATCTGTGGGTGTGCCGTGAAGTTGGCTTTACCCACCACCGGTTAGTGCAGGTGGAGTGCCAGGGCTGGCCGGATGAAACTTTCGTTCCGATTGAGTGAGTTACAGCGGCGCTCGATCTACCGCACCCCGCCACCGTGCCGGATTTTCGGACTGTTGTGTCGGAAATCCAGACGGACGCCAGCGGTTCCATTACGTGCGCCAACCTGCTATAACGTCTCCATGATGGATCGACTAGCTGCTTTCTCCCCCCAACTGTTGTCGGCGCTGCGAATCATCGCCGCCTTCTGCTTCTCCCTGCACGGCCTTCAGAAGATGTTCGGCGCCTTCGGCGGTACGGTTGCCCAGTTTCCAACTCTGATCTGGGTAGCCGGCGTCCTGGAGACCTTCGGCGGCCTCCTCCTCCTGCTCGGCCTCTTCACCCGCCCGGTGGCGTTCCTGTTGAGCGGCCAGATGGCCGTCGCCTATTTCATGGCTCACGTCCCGCGCGGATTCTGGCCAATCGCCAACGGCGGCGAACTCGCAGCCGTCTACAGCTTCCTCTTCCTCTACCTCGCCGCCGCCGGCGGCGGCTCCTGGAGCGTGGACTCTATCCT
This sequence comes from uncultured Solibacteraceae bacterium, assembly GCA_964413655.1. Taxonomy (GTDB): domain Bacteria; phylum Acidobacteriota; class Terriglobia; order Bryobacterales; family Bryobacteraceae; genus CAYPUQ01. The sequence goes on from CAYPUQ010000242.1 coordinate 2,709, forward strand.
CGCCCGCAAACGCGTGTGA
>CAYPUQ010000242.1:2827-9928 GCA_964413655.1 uncultured Solibacteraceae bacterium
CCGCGAAGGGTCGCTGGATTGTAAAGAAAGTTGGCGGAAGGGTTGCTGTGTTTGCGACGAAGAAAGAGGTCACAACCGAGGCTCTGCGCATTAGCAGGGCTTCGAAAGCCGGATTGGCAGGAAGTTCATTAGGAAAGCCGTCGGCAAAGTTGTCCGGGCCCGTCTGACGGCCGAGTGACCCGCGCGGCCGTTCGCCCGCGCAACACTGACATCTTCATCAGCTGCCCCTTCGACTTCGCAGACAAACCGACCTTCAACGCCGTTGTTTTCACAGCGTACGAGCTGGGGTTTGTCGCGCGCTGTGCGCTCGAGTTCGACGATTCCGGCGAGGTCAGACTGGAGAGAATTCAGCGCCTCGTCGAATAATGTATCCACGACATCTCAGCGGTAGGACTCGATGCCGCCACCGGAGTGCCTCGCTTCAACATGCCACTCGAACTGGGGCTCTTCTTAGGCTGCAAGCGGCTCGGCGGTGAAGCCCCACGCAAGAAAGCCTGCCTGATCCTCGACCGCGGCCGATATCGGTACCGCGCTTTTATCTCGGATATCGCCGGACAACATATACGGGCGCACAACGGCACTCCACGCGGTGTAATGACCGAAGGTCGCGACTGGCTCGCCGCCGTGTCAGGCCGCGGACGCCTGCCAGGCGGTTCGGTGGTGGCGAAGCTGCCTGGAATTGCGGCAGCGAGCCCGGCACACTCACGTTCGTTCGACCTTTCGGAGATGGTCGAAATCTAGTTGGAAGCCGGACGGTGATCCGAACCACCCCATGCGAGCTGTTGTGGAATCCGTTCGGCCGGTCGGCCCTGTCGCGGTTCGAAGGCCTGCTTGCCAGTTCACAAGCTGGCTGTCGGTGCAATCCTATAGTTTGGTGATGGCTCCCGAGCACCCGACCGCAAACTTCCAAACCTGCGGCTCCTGCAGACACGCGTGGGCAACCTGGGACAGCTTCGTTCTGGACCCCGCCGTGCGCCTGTTGGGCTTTCAGGCCGTCGTCGCCAATCGGGATTTCAACGTGCTGGTCTTCGAGCACAGTTGCGGCAGTTCCGTTTCGATCCTCGCCCCGCGGCTGCGCCATCTCCTGCCTGAACCGGAACCGGGCGACCCACCCGCCCTGCTCCTGGACACCGAACAGTGCCGCGGGCACTGCCGTTTCCTTGAGGATCTTGAGGCGTGCGACGCGCCCTGCAGCAACGCCCGGGACCGCGAACTGATCCTCTTCGTACAGCGCATGAAGAATTCAGTCCCTCACCGGTAAAACGCCTCCGCCGTCCGCCCGCGCGGACCATAAACCGGCACGGGCTGACCTAACTCCAACGCCCCGAGATCCGGCGCACGCCCGCCATGGCGGTCGTTCACGTTAGGCAGCCGCATCCCCGCGTCCACCGCCTTACTCCCCGCCTTCAACCGGAAATCGAGATCCGCGGCATGATACACCGCGTGCGGCCGCGACGGATCGGGCGGCTGCATCCGCTCGAAGATGTCGTAGTCCACTTCAATGCCGTGCCGCTCCTGCCCGGTCGCGGACGCCAATTCGGCCAGCGTCCGAAACGACCGGAAGTCGTTGCGAGAGAGTTCGTAATTCCGCAACTCGCCCGCCGCCGGCGCCGCCCATGTGTATTGGGCGGCCACGCCGCGGCTCGGCCGGTAGCCGTTGTAGTCGTACGTCGAATAGGCCGTCGCGTTCGGGTAGGTCGTGATGCCCCGGTTCGGCGCGTCCACGCCAAGAAACAGATTGTTCCGGAAGTGCGCGTTCGAGTACGGGTCGCGATTGCGGTTCTCGGAAATGATCGTGTTGTGGTAGAAGAGAATCCCCGCCGGCTTCGCCATGAACTTCAGCGCCACGCCGTTCGGGATGTGATACACGAGGTTCCGGATGAAGTACACTGGGCCGCCAAACACCGGTTGCGCGCTCAGTGCGCACTGCCCGGAGTTCGCGCCGCGATTCCGCATCACGCGGATGTTGTGAACCCCGCCGTCCGATTCGATGAAATCGTCCGCCACGACGTGAATGTCGTTGTTGTAAATGTCGATCGCCACCGCCTTGAGATGCTGCTCCGTCTCCGGCGTGCCGTAAGTGGAGATACAAATCCCGTCGTGGAAGTATGCGATTGAGTTATGCGCGATCACGTGGCCCGAACCGTACACCTTCACCGCGAAGTAACTCTTCAACGGGGCTGCCCCGTAGATGCTCGGGCTCGCCCAGCCGAGCACGCGGTAGCGATCCTCGCGCCCGAGGAAAACGTTGTCGGCGATGTAGAAGGCCTTCGATCCGGCGAACTCGGTTGTGATGCCGATTCCCACGTCCTCGAAACGGCAGTTCCGCACCGTCAGACCCACCGCGCCGAACGCCCGCTTCCGGCCCGCCAGAAATACCACGTCGGCATTGCGGAACGAGAGGCCGTCGAAGATGTGGTGCGACGCCGCCATCACGTCGAACAGCAGGTGCGCGCCATTGCCGTCGAAAATTGGCTCGCCGTCGCCCGCCGCGCGAATCGTCACCGGGCGCTCTGCCGTGCCCTTGGCCGTGAGCGTATACGTCCCGTCGAACGGCACGCTCAACGGGTTCACGTAGTCCAGCCGGTCACCCTTGTAAAGACCGCCGTGAACCAGGATCGTGTCGCCCGGCTGAACCGGCCGTTCCCACACCGCCGACCAGTCGCCGCGCCCCGGACCGTAATAGGCCTCCTTCAGCCCGGTGAACGACGGCTCCTGCTTCTCGCCCTTCCAGTCCGGCGGATAAACGTGCAGCGTGCGGCCGCCGTCGAACGGCTGCGGCTCGGTGCGCGTCCGCACGCGCGCCGTCTGCATGGCTTGGCCGTTCACGCCGTCCGGGTCCTTCATCGTCAGCCGGACTTCGTACTCGATGCCCGGTTCCAGATCGAGAATGCTCCCGGCGAAGCGGTCCGGCACGGTGTAGTCGAGAAACTCGCGGGCGCGAAACACCCGCTCCCCGCCCATCCGCAGCAGCGGCAACGCTTCCTTCCATTCCCCCACTCCGGCGCGGCGGTATTGCACCTCGACCGTCGCGTTACGGTTGTCATCGCCCGAGATGTCCCACTCGAATCCCAGACAAATCAGCGTCGGCGGTTCCACCACGAACTGGCCCGGCCGGACCGCATCCTCGGCCCACGACAGGGGCGCGCACATAACGGAAATGGCCGCGGCAATGGCAACTCTCATGACGAAGAAACTCTATCAGGAAACGCCCTGCTCGCCGCAAGTTCGACGATCCGGCGCAGTTCGGCCTCCATCAGCTTGCGTGTCGTAGTCGGCTCACCGCTCAATACATCCAGCGCCTCCCGCGCCTTCCGCCCCGCCTGCTCGCGAGTGCCCTCGGCCAACAAGACGGCCGCTTCGCTCCGCTTGATCAACGCGGGATCTACCGGATGCCTCCGCTTCATCGCCTCGCGGAAGTCCTCCCGCCCGGCCCCGGCGTCGTTCCGGTAATACGCCGCGATGAAGGCCGCCTCGAGCAGTAGCGCTCTCGCCAAGGCTGGATGAAACCGGCCGAGGTCGTTCCTTACATCGGCGCCCAACCGCAGAGCGCCCTCGCGGTCTCCCGTGGCAATTCGGTGCTGGAAAACGTAGTAATGAGCGCGGGCATCGTCCAGCAGCCCATCGCGGGGTTGCTCGATGCCATCGAGCAAATCGACCGGCCAATCGTTCGGCATCGTCCCTTCCTTGTCGTACCGGCTAAACTGGATCAATTTCAACCGGCGCACTCCCTGGGAAGATCTCCGGAGCAGCGCCCAGATGTTTTCGCCATCCGTCAGAATCGGCCCGGTCCGGTACGGCAACAGCGACACGATCGCCGTGGCCAGCGACAGGCCGCCGCCGATGATCAGGCCGTTGGACAACCCCGCCGCGAGTGGCCAGTCCTGGGTCCGCACCGGCTCCGCGGCCAGCATATACAGCACTCCGGCGGTGAGTGAGCCCAGCCATCCGCCACACAACATTGCGAGCGTGGGCCCGCGAAGATCCGCCGTTCGCGGCGGCCAAAGCGCTACCGCCCCCACCACGTTCAGATAGGAGCGCCGCCACCGCCACCGCCCGTTTTCGCGCTGGATGCTCAGCGAGCCGAGGTGGACCGCCTGCAACTCATAACCCGCGAGCACGCCGAGCGCCGCGTGCCCCGCTTCATGAAACAGGACGCCGCCAAAATACAGCAGCACCCCGCACAAGACCATCAGCAGCGGGTCGCTTCGGACGCCCCAACGAGCAAGCAGCGCAAGCACGACCGCGGCGAACAGCGCGAGACTGAGCACCCTCCACGCGTAGTCCTGCCAGATCGGATAGCGTCTCGAGGCGACAGGCAGCCGCATGGCTCAGCGCGGACCCGCCGACTTCCGCCAGAGCCGCCAGTTGCCGGACCGGATCGGCCGCGCGCCGGGTGGTACGCGGTTCGCGATATAGATCCAGGCATCGGCCGGGCCGTCACCAGGGATCTCTACCTCCGCCACGACACGCCGGTACTCGTCTTCGGGCGATGGCACGGAACTCACGCCTTCGACCCGGTCCAGCACTGCCAGCACCGGATCGATCTCCTCGAACGCTATCAACTCGCCGCGCACTCGCCGTCCCGCCCCCCGCGAATCGAAGACCAGGCCCGGATACTCGCCAAAGTCGAATAGCCTGCCTCCGGCAATGGCGGTACGAATGCTACGCGGCCGCGCCCGCTCGATGTAGTGATGCCGGCATTCGCCGCGCATCAGCGTGCCGTAGACAAACACGCGCGGAACCGGAGCACCCATGCCTTTACAATATGCGATGAGTGGCAGACCAACAAAAACCGGGCGGCTTCTGGCGGCGTGAGGTGATCGAGCCCATGCTCGACGACATGACCGAGCGCCACCTGGAAGAGCAGAAGAAATGGCTCCGCCGCGAACCGGCCAATCCTCGCCCGTGGTATCACGCCGCTCAAATCTACCGCACCCAAGGCAAACGGCAAGAGGCCCTCGGCATGCTGCTGGAAGCGGTACGACTCGACTCCGAATTCGCCGCCGCCCACCTCAGCCTCGCCGAGATCTACGCCGTCCAGGCCGACTACCCGGCAGCCTGGCGGCACGCCCGCATCGCCGAACGTGCCGGTGACACGCGAGGCGTCGAGTTGCTTCGCCGCCACGGCGTGCAGGAACAGTCGGTATAGGCACGGGGAACCCCGCAGCGCGGCTGGGATGAGACTTGCGGCTGGCTGACCCGAGATCTGCGATACAATTAAGTCCGCGTTTCGGTGGCCCGCGGCCTTATATCAGAGATCGAGGATGGCCAGTTTCATCAAAGACCTTTTCGGAGGCGCTGACAAGGTCACAGATATTCTGAACCTTGGGCGGCTGATTTTTTACACCGCCGCTGGATTGCCGCCGATACTCGCATCTGCGATGATCCTCCGAATGATGGGTGGAGAGTTCGATGCCGCCTACTGGTCTCAGTTTGGAGCGGACTTCCTCGCGTGCATTCGTTCAATCGAGGTGTGGGTTGCAGCCCTCGTGGTGGGCTTTCTTGTGGCCAATCTCGGATATGTTCGCGCGCTCAGCACGCTGCAATCGAAGCCCGAAGACAGCGAAATTGACACGTCTGGCTTCGCCTACCAGTATCCACGACTCCGTTCGGGGCGAGTGGCACGGGGATCCGGGGAGGCCGATTTCGACTTTGCGGCCTGGCTAATCCATGAGTACTATCGCTATCTGGAGATTGCGGTGTATATTCCCTACGGTGTGTTGCTATCCTTTCCTCTGCTCTCTCTCTACTCCTTTGTCTGTGTCGTCCGCGCCGCCAATACGCCTGACCGTTTAGACGCTTGCTTCATCGGCTTTGGAATGTGGGCCGCCGCTACTGCCGCTGGATGGTCCTACGGGTGGCGGGGCTACTGGCTGCCAAATGTAGCGACGCCAATCTACCGTATTTATGTGCAGGCATCCGCGCAGATCATTCAAGGGGTCCAGGACTACAACGCCGGGTCCGCACCGGAGTCAACATCTTCTTCGGAGAAACAGAAATGAACGTCCTGGTGGGCGCCTTACTGGCAATCGCAACCCTGGTCGTGCCGGCTCACTGCCAGCCAAAGGAAGGTGGCGCAGTCAAGGCCCCAACCAAGTCGGACGACCAAGCGAACCAGCAGAAGGGCGAGACGGCAAAGACCGTCAGTACTGTTTCAGGGGAGACTCAACTCTCGCCTCCCGCTCAGCCCTTTGTGCCGGGGTGGCTCCTCGGTTTGGTCTGTGTGATGCTGGCCCTACAGCTGCTAGCTTTGGTGCGTTTTTGGGGACTACGTCACGATTTGTCAGTGTTCGAGGAGAAACAACCGAAGCTCACGAAAGAAGCATTGATACCGGTCGCCAACTCGATTTCAGACCTGGGGAGCCGAATCACCGATCTCAGGCAGGACATCGCCGCTGTGCGTCAAGGGCAGGAACCGCTGGTAGCGTCGGCCCTGAACAGTCTCACCCGCGGGACTCAGGTTCCGTTTGCTCCGCAGATAGTTGAAATCGAGCCGAAGCGCGGGAGTCAGCGTGGCGGGACCCGAGTCGTAATCCATGGCCGCAATTTCACGCCCGACACGCAGGTTTGGTTCGGTGGAGCCGACGCTCAAGTCCAGGGTGGCTCCACAACTAGTCGCCTTGTCGTGGTAGCACCGCCGTCCGGCTTGGGGCAGGTCGATGTCTGCGTGATCAATCTCAACGGCATGATGTCTTCACAGCGTGCCGCCCGTTACGAGTACATTGAGTTCTCGCTGCGTTCGCTGTCCCCGGCGGCGGCGGGCGCGCTGCAACTGAGTGGCTCAGGGTTCAGCGACGCAACAGAAGTATTCTTCAATGGTCAGAGGCTCTTGCCTGTTAATCGAACCACATCCACGATGGAAGTCACGCCTCCGGCAGGAACCAGTGGCCATCGTGGCGAGTTCGTGCTGGTCAATCCAGGCGGTGACCGGTCCGATGTGCGAGAGTACATCTATCCATAAGCCCCTGTAATATGTAACGCAACCGAAACCTGACGGAGAACTCGCCTGCGCGGAAGGCCTGAATCGTGCTCCAGTGAACTTCACACCTCGGTGTGACCGGCCTCGAGAAACGCCCGCAGCCGATGACTCCGGCTGGG
>CAYPUQ010000243.1:0-9889 GCA_964413655.1 uncultured Solibacteraceae bacterium
CGGGCCATCCCGGCATCCGCGGCTCGGACCCCCCCGCCGGCTTGGGCGGCGCCGCGAGCAGCCACAAGTTGCGGACCTCCTGCCGCAGCCGGAACGCGATCTCAGCCGGGGCGCGCAACGCCTCAGTTCCCCAAGTGGGCGTACCGGTGATGCAGATTGCAGTCTTCCAGCCCAGCCTGCGCACAGGAGATCAGCGGCTCGAGTCCATCAGCCACCAGGGTGGCCAGTTTTTGCGCTCCATCGTCGGTGAAGTGGACAAACTCCACGAAGAACTTCGAGCCCGGCTCTATTGCCTCGGCCGCGTCGACCACCACCAGGCCGCGGCTCCGGCCCAGTTCGCGCAGCACATGGTTCATCCGGTCCTCCATGTCGAGCAGACCCTCCTCGGCCATCATCGGATAGAATCGCCGCCACGCCACCAGGTGATACTCGTCGTCCGGCCGCCGTTCTGCACCGAATCGCGTCGCGTGCGTCACCAGCACCGCCTGCCGCCCCGCCGCCGCAACGGCGTCGAGCAACCTTACCATGTCGGACCGGAATCTCTCCACGTTTTCCTCCGGCAGTCGCGTCATCACCGTTCCGCCGGCGGCGCGCCAGATGGCAAATCGCCGCGCCTCGTGCTGCAGCCCTGGTGGCAGCGCGTTCTTCGCCAGGTTCTTGACCCGCTCCGTCATCCGTGGTTCAAACCGCGGCGGCCGCGGCCGCGCGCCCGCCTCCGCTTCCAGCCACGGCAGCCAAATGTAGCTCGCAAAGCTCGGATACACCACGAACACACTCGGCTCGATCTGGCGAATTACCTCCGGCAGCCGCGCAAGGCTCGCCGCAATCGACATCCCCGGATACGCCGTGTTCACAACCTGAAACACATTTCCGCCGGCACGCCGGTTCAGCTCTTTTTCCAGACGCTGCGGCCACTCGCCGCCTTCTCGTTCGTACAAGCCGAACGTCTCTGACGACCCGACACACGCCAGGCGCACCCGCCCCGGCGCAAGTTCGTCCCCACGATAGCCGAGCGAATTCAGCTTCCACTTCAAATAGCGCGCATGCGGTTTGCCGCGCTGGCCGAGGTCGTCCCATGTGTACAGCGTTTGCGCGTTGTAGACTCCGAACGGCGGAGCGCCGTAACTCAGCCAATCGTCCACGCGCGCGCACAGTTCCAGCGTGACGCCCAACAGCAGCGCCCAGAGCATGGCTCGCGGAATCTGGTGGCGATATCGCATACGGGGCCGTCAGAACTGAAAATAGATGAACGCCTGCGGCTGTCCTCCACGAAACAGGACGAAATACAAAAATACCGAGTAACAAACCACCTTCGCTTCCGCCGGAATCCAGCGGAAGCTGAGGAAATCGAGATTCCTCGTGAAAAACTGTATCAGTTCGACGATCAGGAGCGGCAACGACACCAGGAACACTTGCAGCGCCAGCGCCCCGTCGAATCCCTCGAACGGCCGGAACAGCGCGCCCGTCATGTAGCGGATCTGCTCGAATGACGTCGCGCGGAAGAGCAGCCAGCCGTAGCAGGTCAGTTGCATCATGACGAACCACCGCACCGCGAACGAGGCCGCGCGGCCCGGTAACGAGACGGCGTCGAAAAACCGGCCGAGAAGCGGGTTGGCGGCCCGGTGAATCACCAGTAGCGTGCCGTGATAAAACCCCCACAGGATGAAGTTCCACGCCGCTCCGTGCCAGAACCCACCGATCACCATCGTCAGCATCAGGTTCACATACGTCCGCCGCTCGCCCTTCCGGTTGCCGCCGAGCGAGATGTACAGGTAGTCGCGCAGCCACGTGGACAGGCTGATGTGCCAGCGCGTCCAAAACTCTTGCGGGTTGGTCGACGCGTAAGGCTGATTGAAGTTCAGCATGAACTCGAAGCCCATTAGCTTTGCCACGCCGCGAGCGATGTCGGTGTAGCCCGAGAAGTCGCAGAAGATCTGCACAGCGAACGCGTAAACGCCGATCAGCGTTTCGAACCCGGTGGGCGACGGTAGCGCGAAGATCCGGTCCACGACGGGCGCCACGTTGTCGGCGATGAAGACCTTCTTGAAAAATCCCCACATTATCAGGTGGACACCGTCGATCACCTGCTGCCGCGTCACCCGTCGCGGCGTCACGACCTGCCGCAGCAGGTTGTTGGCGCGCTGGATCGGCCCGGCGACAAGATGGGGAAAATAGAGCACCGCCAGCAAAAAGTCCCGGAACCGGCGCGTCGTATGCATCTGTCCGCGATACACATCGAAGGTGTAGCTCATCGCCTGGAACGTGTAGAAAGAGATGCCGACGGGCAGGATCACCTGCAAGGTCCACATGTTCACCTGAAAGCCGATCGCCCCCAGCAGGTCTTGCAGCGACTCGGAGAAAAAGTTGAAGTACTTGAAAAAGCCGAGCAGAGTGAGGTTGGCGGTCACACTGAGAGCCAGATACTTCTTTCGCCGCTGCACCGGAGCGCCAAGCTGAATCAGCCGCTGGATCCGCTCGGCCGCCCAGTAGTCGATGCTCGTCGAGATCAGCAGGGGAAACAGGAACCGCCAGTCCCAACTCCCATAGAACACGCAACTTGCGACCAACAGAAACTTGTTCTGCGCCTCGTGGGACAGCCGGTGGTAAACGATGAGTACGACCGGGAGAAACAGAACGAACTCAAGCGAGTTGAACAGCATTGTTTTCCAGGGGCCGGAAGTGGGCGTCCGCGCGCCGGGGGGGCCACCCCATAAGAGCCAACCTAACAAGTTGGATGTTCTTCCATCGGGGCGCACGCACTCGTGCGTGCCGCGTCCATACTCGTGTGGACGCGAAGTTACTTGCCTGGCAATCTGGTTCTGCGCAGACTCGGGGCGCAAACCGCGGCTCGGCGGCACACGAGCCGGCACGAGGGGCTGCTCGGCACGCACAAGTGCGTGCGCGACGATGGAAACTGCCTGGATGCCCCATCGTTTCTACTTGTATTGCGGCGCCGGCCCGATCACCTGCGGCCGCGCCACCGGCGCCGGCCGCAGGTCTTCGACCGGCAGGCGCGCGTCCATCTCCTTACGGACAGCCGCTTCGTAAGCCACCGACAGTCCGATCATCAACGGCAAGTTGAACGCATAAGCGATATTCAGAAACAGCGCACCCGCGAGCATCGCCACCACCGAGAGTTGCAGGTAGGCCGCCCCCTTCCAGATCCTTTGCCAATGCGCATCGTTCTCCAACGGCTTATCCTTGGTAATCCCCAATGTGGTCGTCAGGCCGAAAACGAGACAGGCCACGAACAGCAGCAGCCCCGGAATGCCCGTCTCGCTCGACACCTGCGTGTACGTGTTGTGCGTGTCGTGCCAGGCGCCGCGCTGGCCCTCTCGCCCCGCCTTCTCGGCTTCCGCCACCTGAAACTGCCCGGGTCCGACTCCGGTGATCGGATGCTCGAATGTCAGCTCCAGGCTGCGCATCAACAGGAATTCCCGGCTCTTCAGCGAATAGTAATCGGCGGTCGCGCGGTCTAATTGCTCCTCCGTCGCCGTCTCACCCGAGACCGGCCCCGAAAACCGTCGCAGCCGATCGAGGAGGTAGTCGGATAGAAAAAACGGCATGATCAGCACCACCGTCGCGCCGGTCAGCACCAGACGGAGCTTTTGCGACACCGGCGCCCGGAGAAAGTGGATCGCCAGGACAACCAACAAGGCCACCAGCCCGCTTCGCGACCCGGTCGCCAGGCACGCCCACAGCACGACCGCCGTTGCCAGAAACGCGGGCACCTTCCGCCATGCCCGATCGGCCAAGCTGGCGTCCATCCACAAGAAGGGCAAACCCATCACCAGCGCCAGGCAGAACGTGTTGGGGTCGCCGTAGGTGCCGCCGGGCATGATGAGACGCCCCTCCATCTTCTGCCCCGCGGCCACCGCCACCACCGCTGCCACCGCCGTCGCATAGCCGATCACGCGCAAGGCGGCGATGCAGCGCGCCGTTGTCGTGAGCAGCGCCACCAGAAAAACCAGCAGCAGAAAGCCGCGCACGGTCGCGGTGGCAACCTCGAAACTGCCGCCGCGCCAGACACTGAAGGGAACACACAAGACCACCCATGCCGTGAATGCCGCCAGAAAAACCGCCGCCTTGGAACGTACCCATTCCAGCACATTGCCGGAAAACACCGTACACAACAGCAGAATGCCGCTCAGGATCAGCGGAATCCGCAGATACCAGAACGAGAAGTCGAGTACACGCGTCACGAAAAAGAACAGGAACACCAGCAGGAAAGCGTACCCTACCCGTTCCGCGGGACCAGGCTCGGCAGCGCGCACGGCTATGGCCGCCCCGCCGCCAGGTCCGCTCTGACCAATCGTCATTCCGCTTGCTTCCTCCGATGGTTGCTATCCGCCCGCGGCGGCGCTTCTTCCATTATCGACGCGATCTGCCCAGACTTGGCGGATCATCCGGGACAGTGCCTCCGCCTGCCGCCCGGCGTCGAATTCGTTCAGGAACCAATCGTTCGCGCACCTCGCTTCTGCCGGCAGTCGCAAGAATTGTGCCAGGCGCGCGTCCATCTCCGCCTCGGGTAAATCCGGGTGCAATGCCACATACACTAGTCCACTTCGCTGTAGAATCCTCTCGACCGGCGATCCCCGCATCGTACACGCCAGGATCGGCCGCCCGATCCGCGCATACTCGAATAACTTGGCGGGTACGTGTACCGTCCGTTCGCTATCCGTGGTGTCCAGCAGCAGCAGATAGTCCGAGGACGCCGTCAGCTCCGCCGCCTGTGCCGAGGGAATCTGCCGGTTTTCTATTTCCAGCACACCCGCGGCGCGCAGCCGCGCCGTCACGGGGGCAACCTCAATCGCCGGCAGCGACATCGGCCCCAGCAACCGCACCCGCACTCGGCCTGCCTCCAATTCGCCCCACGCCGCCAGCCGGTCCAGTGCCTGCAGCAGGTATAGCGGGTTCCGCGCCCCGTAAATCGAGCCGATGTGAATCAGCGTCCGGTGGTCCCGCTCCGGCAGCGGCAGGCTCGACCGCCCATCCTCCGGGTCGAAGCCGTTCCACACCACGCCGTACTTCTCGCGGAACTGTGGGTAGCGCTCGTCCCACCAACGGCGGACATCCTCGGTGTTGGCGATCAACCGGTCCGCCGCCGAAAAGAACAGCCGCTCCATATGGGGATCGACGCGCCGCGCCCACGGTTCGTGCCGGTAGGCGTTGCCGGCCAGCGGGTCGCGGAAATCGGCGATCCATGGCAACCCGAACCGCTGATTCAGGGACCACGCCGCGAGGTGCGTGGTGAACGGAGGCGCCGTGGACAGAATCACCCACGGCTTGTTCTCCGCCAGCGCCCCGATCTCGGGGCTGCGCGCCACCCGCAAAGCCCAGCGCGGACCATCGTCATGCGGGAGCGCGAACTTCCGCACCACCCGCTCGGCGAACCCCATAAGTGTCTTCGGCAGCGGTGAAACCGGCCGGCCCGGAAACTTCCAAACGTCTCCTTCTTTCGCCAAGCCGCCGCCGGTGTGTGCCGTTATGACGACGACCCGGTGTCCCAACCGCGCCAGGTACTTCTGAAAGCGCCGTGGCCGCGCCGCGCCCGACGCCTCGTCGGGCGGGTACCAGTAGGCGATCAGCAGCACCCCAGGCGTGTCCAGCGGCATCGTTCAACGCCACAAGCCGCGCGTATCGATTACGATCTTCTCGGCTAGCAGGCTCCGGTCCACGCCCTGGAACTGACGGTGGCCGGCGAGTACCACGAGGATATCGGCTTCGCGAATCGCCTCGGCCAAACCGGCCAAACGAAGCCCCGATGCGCCGCGCAGCCGTTCGGGCAGTTCCTGGATGTACGGTTCCACCACGAGAATCTCGGCAGCCTCCTGCCTCGCCAGTTCGGCAACAATGTCGACCGCCGGGCTCTCCCGCAGATCGTCGATATCGGCCTTGTAGGAAAGGCCCAGGCATGCCACCACCGGATTCGCCAGCCGCCGCGCGTGCCGCATCACCTTGCCGATTACCCACCCCGGCTTGTGGTCGTTCACTGCCCTCGCCGTGCGGATCAGCCGGCTCTCTTCCGGCGCCGCGTGAACGATGAACCACGGGTCCACCGCGATGCAGTGGCCGCCCACGCCCGGTCCGGGCTGCAGGATGTTTACGCGCGGATGCCGGTTGGCGAGCGCGATGAGATCCCAGACGTTGATTTCCAGCTTCTCGCAGATCAGCGACAGTTCGTTCGCGAACGCGATATTCACGTCGCGGTAGGCGTTCTCAGTAAGCTTGGTCATTTCGGCCGTGCGTGGGTCGGTGACGACGCACTGTCCGCGCACGAAGCGGCTGTATAGCGCCGCGGCGCGCTCGGCGCAGGCCGGCGTCATACCGCCGATGACACGGTCGTTGTACACCAACTCGTGCAGAATGTGCCCCGGCAGGACGCGCTCCGGGCAGTAGACCAAGTGGACGTCCGCCGCGTCGTCGCGATGGCGCGGAATCCGCAGATCCGGTCGCGCCTCGGCGATCCACTCCCCCACCTGTTCGGTCGTCCCGACCGGCGACGTCGATTCCAGAATCACCAGATTGCCCTTTCCCAGCAGCGGGGCGATCGCTTTCGCCGCCCGCTCCACATAGGAGAGGTCCGGCCGCTGCCCGTCCTGAAACGGCGTCGGCACGGCAATGATGAACGCATCCGCCGGTTCGGGCCCGGTGCGCGCCGCCAGCCGGCCGGCCGCCACCACCCCGCTGACGAGCACATCCAACTCTGGCTCGACGATGTGGGTCAGGCCCCGGTTGACCATCTCCACCACTCGTGAATTCACGTCCACGCCGAGCACCTGAAGCCCGTGCGTTGCGAGGATGGTCGCCGTCGGCAGCCCGATGTAGCCCAACCCCACGACGGCCACCCGTTCGATTGGTTGTGTCATGCCTGTAGAGTCTGTCTTTCCTATGTTCCGAAATTCTCTCCCGGGCCCGCTACCCGGCCGATGTTATCCGATCAGGCAATGAACTTCTGCCCACCTGGATAATCCGCGCGATGCACGGCCGCCGGTGGGAGCGTCTAAATACATTGTTTTCAGTGTTGTGCCGAATGGATCGGGTTTGGCACGCCGGATGCCCTTATGTAGGTCGTACTGCAAAAAGCAGAAGAGAAAAATACTGAGGAGAGAGAGACAGACAATGAAAACCCTGATTCAGTCGATGATGATCGCCGGCGCGGCTTTGGTGGCCGCTGGCGCCGCGAATGCCCAGAATATGAACGTTCAGGTACCCTTCGAGTTCACCGTGTCCGGTGTCAAGATGTCCGCCGGCAACTACAAGGTCGAGGCCGTGCCGCGGCCGGGGCAGACGATTTTCCAGGTCACCAACCGGAACGTCCGGAAGAGTGTCTTCGCGCCAGCGCTGGGCGCCCGCCAGCTTCCCCGGTCGGCGAAGCAATCGACCGTGACCTTCACCTGCGCGGCCACGGGCTGCGAACTGACCGAGGTCGCCTCTGCCGTCCGCGGCGAGAAGTGGAGTGTTGCGCCCAGCAAGAAACTCCGGGAAGCTATCCGCGCCGGTGCGCCGGTGCAGTCGGTTCAGGTCCAGGCCGACTGACCCGCGCGCGAAACCGGGCAGCGAAGGACGAACGCCGGCGGCAATCCCGCCGGCGTTTTTCCGTGTTGGCGCGCTGTGGCTGCTATCCTAATCCTTCATGGCCAAACCGTGGCCGGTGCTGCTGCTGGTCCGTGAACTTGGCATCGGCGGCTGCGAGCGCGACATCACCAAAATCGCCATCGGCCTCGACCGTACCCGCTTCACACCCTACGTCGCTTCTTTCCAGCCCGAGGGAATGCGTGCGGCCGAACTTCGCGCCGCCGGCGTACCGATCCTCCATTTGCCCATTCGCTCGTTCCGCAACCTTACTGCTATCCGCGGCGCGCTCGTGTTCCGGCGCTACCTCCGCCAGTACGGCATCCGCCTCGTTCACTCCTACGATATCCCCACCAATCTGTTCGCCGTCCCGTTGGCACGCTTATTCGGCGTGCGTCACGTGGTTTCGAGCCAGTTGACTTACCGGGAACTCTACGCCCCCGCTATGGTTCGTCTGCTCCCCACAATCGATCGCCTGTCCCACCGCATCCACGTCAACTGCGAGGCCATCCGGCGTTACATGATCGAGAGCGAGGAGGTGCCGTCCGAGCGCCTGTACGTGTGCCACAACGGCGTCGACACGGCCGTCTTCCATCCTGACAACCGGGCCCGCCTCGAACCTCTCCACGACGCTTCGCTGGTCGTCGGCATCGTCTGCGCTCTTCGCGCGGAAAAGCGCGTCGATCTCCTGTTGCGGGCATTTGCCAAGGTTCATGACCGCCGGCCCGGCATTAGGTTGGCGATTGTCGGCGGCGGGCTGTTGCTGCCGGATCTCGAAGCGCTGGCCCGCGAATTGGGAGTCGCGGCGGCGTGCGTGTTCGTCCCCGCGACGCCGGAGGTGGCGCCTTGGCTGCGCGCCATCGACATCTTCGTTCTACCCTCCGATTCCGAGGCGTTCTCGAATGCTTTGCTCGAAGCGATGGCGTGCGGCTGCTGTCCCGTTGCGTCCCGCGTCGGCGGGAATCCGGAACTGGTCCTCGACGGCGAGCACGGCTTCCTGTTTCCTCGCGGCGGGGTCGACGAGTTGGCCGCGCGCCTGGCCCAACTCATCGACGACGACGCTCTGCGCGAACGATTTGCCGCCGCCGCCGCCCGCTACGCCCGCGAGACCTTTCCGCTCGAACGCGCGCTCGATCGCATGCAGTCCCTGTACACTTCCCTGTTGAGCGAGTCTTCTTCGTGAACCCACGCAAGATCCTGTTTATATTCGGCACGCGGCCCGAGGCGATCAAGCTCTGCCCTGTCATCCGCTGGATGGCACGGCATCCGGCGGAGTTTGAAGTCCGCGTCTGCGTGACCGCTCAGCATCGCGACATGCTCGACCAGGTGTTGTCGATCTTCGAGGTGGAACCGCATCGCGATCTCGACGTGATGCGGCCCGGCCAGAGCCTCTACCAGTCCACCAGCCGGATTCTCGCCGGATTGGAACCCGTGCTCGCCGCCGAACGGCCGGACATGGTGGTGGTTCAGGGCGACACCACCACGACGCTATGCGGTGGCCTCGCGGCTTTCTACGCCCGCGTGCCGCTCGGCCATGTCGAAGCCGGGCTTCGCACGTGGGACCTCGCTCAGCCCTTCCCTGAGGAGATGAACCGCGTGGTCGTGACAAAGCTGGCGGCCCTGCACTTTGCCGCGACCGAGGGCGCCGCCCGAAATCTGCGGCGCGATGGCGTCGCCGCAGAGGGGATCGTGGTAACCGGCAACTCGGGCATCGACGCGGTGCTTCAGCTCCGCGACCGGCTGGAAGCCGGCACGCTGCGCTCCGGGCGCGACTGGAGCATGCTGAGTCCGGTGAAGAAGCTGATCGTTGTGACCGCCCACCGCCGCGAGAGCTTCGGCGAAGGATTCGAGCGCATCTGCCAGGCGCTGGCCGAGCTTGCCGCCCGTCCCGACGTTGAACTCGTCTATCCAGTCCACCCGAACCCGAACGTCACCGCGCCGGTCCGCCGCCTACTTGCCGGCCTGCCGAATGTTTACCTCGTGGAACCGCTGGACTATGTATCTTTCGTCGACCTGATGCGCCGCGCTTATATCCTCGTCACCGATTCCGGCGGCGTGCAGGAGGAAGGTCCGTCGCTCGGCAAACCGATCCTGGTGATGCGCGAGAAAACGGAGCGGCCCGAAGCGGTGGAAGCGGGAACGGTGAGGCTGGTCGGCAGCGACGTCCGCCGCATCGTCGGGGAAGCCACACGGCTGCTTGATGACGCGGCCGAATACGATCGCCGCGCGCACATTCATAACCCCTACGGCGACGGGCACGCGAGCGAGCGGATTGTGGAGGCGATTGTGGGGTTTGGGGAAGGTGGGCGGTAGG
>CAYPUQ010000244.1:0-7459 GCA_964413655.1 uncultured Solibacteraceae bacterium
TATCCTAATCCCCCCGCCCGCCGAGCCCGCCGAGCGACGCCGCGCTTGGACGCGCGGACGAACGCGACCAGGTGTTGCGTGTGGGGATTGTCCGTCTCTTCGGCGATGCGAGCAAGCGCGTCCTCCAGTTTTAGCTCCGACCGGAACAGATACCGGTATGCGATTTTCAGGGCGGCGATGTCGTCGCGCGAGAGACCGGCGCGGCGCAGACCGACGAGGTTCAAACCGTGTGGCGTGATGTCGAACCCGCTATACAGGAAATACGGGGCGGCGTCCTGGTTCACTCGCACGTTGCCGGCCAGCATAGCCAACCGGCCGATTCGGCTGTACTGATGGACCACCACCCCGCCTGAGATGAACGCCTGGTCCTCGATCTCGACGTAACCGGCTACCAGCGTCGTGCTGGCGATCACCACCTCGTTGCCGATCGTCGAGTTGTGCGCGATGTGGCCGGCCGTCATGATGTAGTTGTCATTGCCGATCGCGGTGACGGACTCCGGCTCGGTGCCGCGCGAGACGGTGAAGTGTTCGCGAATCCGGTTGCGATGGCCGATCCGCAGGTAGCTCCGCTCGCCGCCAAAGGTCTTGTCGAGCGGATCGGTGCCAAGAACCGTTCCGGCAGAGATCTCATTGAAGTCGCCCAAGGTCGTCCAGCGCTTGACATAGACGTAAGGCTCCAGACGGCAGTGGGAACCAATCGCTACGTCCTGTTCGATCACGCAGAAGTCGCCGATCACGGTCAGCGCGCCGATCAGGGCATCAGGATGAACGCGAGCGGTCGGCGCGATAATGGCGGAAGGGTCCGCGGGCATAAGTTTGTATCATACAAGGGTCTTCGCGATGCCTACCTTTACCGTTCGGGAACTGGCCGAAGCACTGGGCGCGCCCTGGGAGGGTGAGGGCGACCACCCCATCTCCGGCGTGGCCCCAGTGGACATGGCCGGAACCGGCGAGATCACGTTTGCCGGCGGTAAGAAAGTGACGGAACTGGTGGCGGCTACGGCCGCGGGCTGTGTTCTGGTACCGGAACGATTCACCACCGCGAGCGGGCGCACACTCATCCGCGTTAAGGACCCGCGTGGGGCGTTCGCACGGGTCGTGCTCCGATTTCATCCGCCGCGGGAATGGGCGCCGGGGATTCACCGCTCGGCGGCGATCGATCCGAGCGCCGAAATCGGCGAGGGATGTGCTATCGGCCCTCATGTCTCTATCGGCCATGGCTCACGTATCGGCCGGGGATCGGTAATCGGTCCGGGCTGCCGTATCGCCGAAGACGTCATGATCGGGCACCGGTGCCTGTTGCATGCCAATGTCAGCGTTTATCCCGGCTCACAAATCGGCGACCGCGTCATCCTCCACGCCGGCGTCGTGATCGGCGCCGACGGGTTCGGCTTCGTGATGAGCGGCGATCACTATGAGAAGTTTCCCCAGGTAGGCCGGGTCAGGATCGGTAACGATGTCGAGATCGGCGCCAATTCCTGCGTCGACCGGGCGGCGCTCGGCGTCACTTCGATCGGCGACGGGACGAAGATCGACAACATGGTACACATCGGGCACAACTGCCAGATCGGCCGGCACGTCGTCGTCGCGGCGCAGACCGGATTCTCCGGCGGCGTGGTTGTAGAGGACTACGCAGTGATCGGCGGCCAGGTTGGGATCGGGGACAAGGTGCGAATCGAAAAGGGGGCCGTGCTCGGATCGGGTTGCGGGGTGCTGACGTCGAAGATCGTTCGGGCCGGCCACGTCATGTGGGGCACGCCCGCACGGCCGCTCAAGGAGCACCTCGAGCAGTTGGCGAACCTGTCCCGCCTGCCTGAGATGCGCCGCGAACTGCGGGAATTGCGGAAGGTTTTAGACGAATTGCTGGAGGCGAGGGCCAGCCATGCTGGTAGTAATCGGGGGTCATAGCCGGAACATCGGCAAGACGTCGGTGACGGTGGGTATCATCCGCGGCTTGCCCGAGGCGCGGTGGACGGCGATGAAGATCACGCAGTTTGGCCACGGGGTTTGTTCGCACTCCGGCGACTCCTGCGGGTGTCACACGGGTGGCGCCCATCCGTTCGAATTGACCGTGGAGGAGGAAGCCGGCGGTTCCGACAGCGGCCGGTTTGCCGGCGCCGGGGCCGAACAGTCGTACTGGCTGCGGACGGCGGCTGGGCAACTGGGCCACGCCGTGGAAGAGATCCGGCGCATTCTCAGCGAGTCTGACTACGTTATCGTCGAGTCGAATAGCGTTTTGCAGTATTTTCGCCCGGACCTTTACCTTCCGGTTCTTCACTACGGGGTGGGAGATTGGAAGGATTCCGCGCGGCTATTCGTGGAACGCGCCGACGCACTGGTGGTCACCGGCGGGGATCCCGCGGGGCTTGTCTGGCAAGGCGTGCCGTCGAGGTGGACCGAGGGAAAGCCAATTTTCCGCGTGTCGCCGCCGGACTTTTCCTCGGACGAATTAGTTGAGTTCGTGGGCAGGCGTATCGGCCTTCGGTAGGCGGATGGTTACCACGGAAATCTTGCCGGGATCGCTATCGAAGCGCAAGGTCCCGTCATGGGCCTCGACGATCCGCCGGGCGCTGGCGAGCGTGAGACGGCCGCTCGGCGTCTCCGGTCCGCCCTCGCGGCGGATTCGCAGCGTGATGCCCGCGCCCCCACAGTACGTGTGGACGTGGGTGACGCCGCGGTCTTCGCCGTAGCACTGGAAGAAGGCGACGAGGCTGCCGATGAGATGGCGAAGTTGAGCCGAATCCATGCGCACGCGGGGCGTCCGGTCAGACAGATGAAGTTCGCAGCGAGTCGGACAGACCCGGGGGCTCTCCTGCGTGGCTTCCTCGATGATGGCGTTAAGATCCAACACTTCCGGTTGAGAAGGCGCGATCTGCGACAGATGCACGACATCTTCGATCGACGTGCTCATCTGGTCGACCAGCCCGCGCAGCTTGTCGATCTGCTGGCGGACACGCAGATCGTCGGAGGGAACTATCAGGTCCAGATAGAACGTGATAGCTTCCATGCAACTCAAAGGTTGGCGGAGTTCGTGGGTCAGAAGGCGGATGGCATCGGCAGTCCGCGGAGCGTCATCGGGGACGAGATGAGCGAGCGAGGAATCCAACATGGATCTTGAACCGCAGATGGAAGTATATCCCTACTGCGATGCGAGTGGTAACAATTTTGTCAGAAAGGTTCTACGAATCAGCGGACGGCGACGAGGCGTGGTTGAGCGGTTCGCCGGAGGCGTGAACGGCACCATGATCCTCGAGCGATTCCAGGTGCGTCACGAGTTCGACCGGCTCGCCCAGTAGGCTCGGCAACTCACTCTCGATCTCGGTCGCCAGACGGTGTGCGAGGCCCAGCGCAGTCGCATAGGGAAACAGAAGGTGAACAACTACGATCAGCCGGTAACCCGTACTTCTAAACCGTACGTCATGGTACTCGATGCCCCGCTCACGGCACAGCCGGTCCAGTGCGTTTTGCAGCCGCTGGCTCGTGTTCGGGCTCGAGTAGTCGAGAAGTCCTCCGATCGAGCGCCAGACGAGTTGGCCGCCGGAATACAGGATGTTCAGCGCGGCGGCGATCGCGAAAATCGGGTCGAACGGAAGCCAACCGGTGAGAAGCACCAGGCAGAGGCCAACGATCACGCCGGCACTGGTCCAACTGTCGGTCAGAACATGGCGGCCATTGGCCTCAAGAATGAGCGAGTTAGTGCGGCGCCCAGTGCGGATGAGATACCAGCCGAGTACGGCGTTGATGGCGCCGGCCGCCGCGACGATGCCAGTTCCAACTCCGAGACTCTCCAGGTGAAGACCGGCCAGCCATTTCTGTACGGCCGAGTAAATGATCGAGCAAGCAGCGAAAATGATCAGACTGCCCTCGAAACCCGCGGAAAAAAAGGCAATGCGTTCGTAGCCGTAGGGGAAGCTGGCCGAGGCAGGTTTCGCGCTCAGGTGGAAGCTAAAGGCGGCGAAGCCGACCGCCACAACATGGATGACGGATTCGGCGGCATCGGCATAGATGGCGGCCGAGCCGGTGATCCAATAGGCGTACAGCTTCCCGGCCAGCATGGCAAGGCCGGTCAGGAAGGAGAGGCGCATGGCCAGACGGCCCTGCGCGTGGTGGTCGGTTGCCACAAGGCTATTGTAAGCGGCTCACCGCCCCGGCCGATTCGACACGAACGATATGCTGGCCGCGAGGCAGCCTAACGAGCCAACCGTGCAAGAGTTCACGGGCCTCCGGCGGGATCGGCTCGCCGTCGATCTCCAGGGCTGACGGTTTCCGGTTCAGCAGCACGAGCGCCCGGGCCTCGCTCCGGTAAGCGAACTCGATGCCCCCGCGAGCGATGGTCACCGATTGGATCGCGGCGCTCGAATCCAGCAACCGCAACGGCGGCTCCGCGACGCCCTCCTCCACTGTGTGAACACCCGCCGGCAGCCAGGCGATTTCACCGTCCGTGAACGCCCACGGCTTGCCGTCGACGAGAACCGGTCCACGCCAGGGCACCCCCAAACCGTGGGGCGATTCGATAACGAGTTTGCTATTGCTCCACGACGCACGAGCCGGTACGGCCGCCGCGGCCGGCAGCAGCGGCTGATCGACCGGCAACAACGAGTACTCGAAGTAAAGCGCCACCCGCGGGAAGGCCCCGGCGGCCCGGTGAATAAGCTGGAACAGTTCCGCGCCTGTCTGCTGCTTGGTCGGGTAGACGTCCTGGTACCGCTCGACGATGTTGATGTCGATGGCAAGCTTCTCTGGCCGTCCGGTGAGCGGCTGGTAACGGCGCGCGATCTCGGGATAGCGTTCCGGGCCAAGATGCCAGATCGTCGCGGGGTCTTCAATGAGAAACGTGAAGTCGTGCCGTTCGAGGAGGGGCAACAAGCTTGCCGCATCCGCGCCGATCAGGTCGCGCATGCGCGTGTCGAAACGGTCGTCCACGTGGGTGAGCACGACATCGAGGCCGGGCCGCTCCGGGCGCAGGGAATCGAGCAGCCCGATCCAGTGGGCCTGCATCCGGCGGGTGAGGTTGGCGCGGTAATCGAGAAAGGCGCGGAGACCCTGTTCGTTCCGGCCGTGGTGACGCGGACTACCGGCTTGAAAGAGTTCGATGGGGTCGAATCCCGCGCTCGCGCCGAACTCGCCTCGAACGTCGTCGTTCATCGGTGTGAATCGCGCGGCGTTGGCGTGGCCTTCGAGCGACTCGAAATACAATTCGGCGAGGTTGACGCCGTCCCAATCGAAACGCTCGATCAGCGCTCGCGTTCCGGCTTCGACGCTGCGGCGGCAGTCCGGATTGTTAAGATTCATCAGCCGGCGCCAATCGAGGTGGGCGTCCTGCAGGAGCGCCGTCTTTTCACGCCACTCCGGATGCTCGTCCCAGAACCTCTCGCTGACGTGCGGCAGTTCGATCCAAGCGTAGACGAGAATCGCACGTGCATGACAGGCTTCGATCAGGCGCCGGAGCCAGGCGTCGCGTTCTTCATCCGGTCCGTAGAAGTGCCACGCGGCAACATGTAGCGCGGCGATACCGGCCCGGCGCCAACGCTCGGCGAAATAGTCGAGATCGACACGGCTGCGGTAATAGCTGTCGAGAAACGCCCAGAGGCGCCGCGAGCGGAACGGCGGTTCGAGTCCGAGGCCGGCGAGCGCCTGGAGAAGGTAGGGGAAGCGCTCATAACCTTTCGGACCGGGGTCGGCCGCGATCCAGAGGACCGCGCCGGCGCCGAGACGGTGGCCGGCGACCAACGGCGCGCCGGACCAGCGGTCGCTCGCGAATGTCTTCGCGGCGGCGGGGAGTTCGTAGACCGGGATCTCGAGCGACTTCTCCCAGACGATCGACAGATTCGGCGCGTGTGTGTCGGTGACCGAGCGAACGGCGTGCCGGCGCTCGGTGGGACGGAATCCGAAGTCCGTGAGTAGCGGACTGCGGGGTGTGAGGACGAGGATGGTGCCCTGCTCGGCGCGGCGGCGCCAGTAGGCCGGCTCAGTCTCCGACTCGGCCAGGACAGCGATCCTGGCCGAGTCTCGCGGCCCGGCGTGGATGCCGATGGACTCGAAGATCGCCGGCCAAGCGCCCGGACCGGCGCCGCCGTAATAGAAGTACAGCATCGGCCCAGCCGCGGGTGAGGCGGCCACGGCTAGTAGTGCGAGCGCGAGACTAGCGGGTAAACGCATACCAGAAACCTGCCCGGAAGTCGTAGTAGTTCGGCCGGCGTGGATTACCGGTGTTCAGGGTGTGAGCGCCGCGCAGACCGTCCACCGAGAACATCATCCCGCGCGGAAAGAATGGCAAGCGGAAGCGAACACCCGGCCCGGCTTCGACAAAATTCGCCCAATACTGGCGGCGCGTCCCAGCCGTGGCGTTGAAGTTCATGTAAAGTGCGATTGCCGAGTCCTCGCCGGCCGCGTGGTAGCCGACCCGGTTCTGCGAGTAAAGGAGTACGCTGTTGTCGAACCGGCTAACGAAGACCGCGTCTTCGTGATTTTCGAGGTATGCGCCCGACTGCGACGTGCCCGGCAATTTGCCAAAGCCGCGCGCGAAAGAGAGCCCACCGCGATAGTCGGGCAGGGCGCGCGACTGGCCCCACGGACGTTCTCGATACGCCACCGAGGTGCCCGCCTCGCCCCACGCCATCAGACCCTTCCACCGCGGCGTCGCGAGGCCAGCGCCGAAGATGACGGCACTTTCCGATAGGAACTGCGGATAGGGACTGCCGGTTAGCCCCGACGAGTCGCCCACCAGCCGTAGCGAAAGATACGGCCGTAAAGGAAATGCGCCGAGACTCAGTTCGCTCTTCACCTGCGAATACGCAAAGGCCTGCTTCCATCGGGACGAGTAAAAGGGCAGTGTCCAGAAGCTGGTCCGCAAGGGGCTGGTGTCCGGGGCCAGGTTCGCGTAGGCGGAGCGCGCTTCCGCCGCGATTGCCGCGTCCGGACTCCGGCGCGCCAGATCGAACCACTTCATCGCCTGCGCGTCCTGGCTGAGCTGGTTGTGGGTCCAGCCGAGTTTCAGGATGACGTTGAAATCGAGCGGATCTTCTTCATTGGCGATGGAAAGGTACTTCAGCGCGTCCCGCAGGTAACCCGCGTTGTAGCTTCTCATGCCCATTTCCCGCGCACCGGAGGCGGATGGCGCCACTTCGGTGGCCGCCCGGCGGCGGAAACCGGGTGGAAGACCGAGCGCGGTGCGCACGCGGTCCTGGAGTGCGGCGGCGTCGGGGTCGGCCGAATCGAGGACGCGTTCCAGTAGCGGCCGGGCGGCGTCGTGCTGCTCGCGCTGCAGGAGAAGAAAGCCGAGTTGTGCGGCGGACAGGAGGTCCGCGGGCGCCTCTTCGACAATCCGGCTGAAGAGATCCTCCGCCTTCGTCCGTTCTCCGAGTTCGAGAAGAAGGTAGGCATACTCCCGGCGAAGTTCCGTGTTCGCCGGATCCAGTTCGAGCGCACCTTCGAACTCGTAGGCGAACGGATAGCGGTC
>CAYPUQ010000244.1:7559-9863 GCA_964413655.1 uncultured Solibacteraceae bacterium
GCGGAGAAGTTCTCCGGTTCCCGCTCAACCGCGTCCGACCAGCGGGCAATGCCCTCAGCCAAGGGGCGGTCGATGTTTTGGAAAGCCTGTTCGGCAGTCGTTCTGGCTGGTTCGGCCGCCGTCTTCCGTGCGCAGTCGAAAACCAGCCGGGCCTCGCGGGTCCGCCTGGTTTCGTAGTAGAGGAAGGCGTATTCGAGCGCGCTATGCACGTCGGCGGTGTCGCGCTCCATGATGTCGCCGAAAACGTCGCGGGCCAGTTCGGTTTCGCCGGTCTTCAGCAGGGTGTAAGCGAGATCTTTGCGCACGTCGCTGCGATCCGGTTCCAGATCGAGCGCGCGCCGAAAGCCGGCAATAGCCGACTCGTACTCTCGGGCTTGAAGCCGCGCATAAGCTTCCGTTAACACAGGGTAGGCGGGCCCGGCGGCTTGGGCCCATGCGGAGATGGCCAAAAATAGCCCAAGCGGAATAGTCCTGTGCGCCATCACAGGGGTAGTGCGGCGCGCCACGCGTTCCTCGCAGGAGAAGTAATGGCCGGGATGGGCAAGCGGAGTACGATGGGAGATATATGGCCTTTCGTGGGGTCGACTATCTCCTGATCGATTCGCTGCTGTCCGAAGAGGAACTGCTAGTCCGCCTGACGGCCCGGCAGTTCGTGGATGACAAGGTATTGCCGGTGGTCCGCGAATGCTACCGCGACGCGCGATGCCCCACGGAGTTGGTCCCCGAGATGGCCCAGTTGGGTTTCTTCGGCGCGAATCTCGAAGGGTACGGCTGCGCCGGGATGAGCAACGTCGAGTACGGATTGCTGATGCAGGAGATCGAGCGCGGCGATTCCGGATTGCGCAGTTTCGTCTCCGTGCAAGGCGCGCTGGTGATGTACCCGATCCTGACTTACGGTAGCGAGGAGCAGAAGCAGCGCTGGCTGCCGAAGCTGCAGTCCGGCGAAGCGATCGGTTGCTTCGGACTCACCGAGCCCGGCTTCGGGTCGAACCCTGGCGGAATGACCACCACCGCGAAGTCCGACGGAGACGGATGGATTCTCGATGGTGAAAAAACCTGGATCACGAACGGCACGCTCGCCGATATCGCTGTGGTCTGGGCGAGGACACCGGACGGAATTCGCGGTTTCCTCGTGGAGCGCGGAGCGTCGGGTTACACGAGCAGCGACATCCACGGCAAGTTGTCGATGCGCGCTTCGGTGACGTCGAGCCTCTCGCTTAGCGGATGCCACGTGCCATCATCCGCCATGCTGCCCGAGGCCAAGGGACTGCGTGCGCCGCTGAGTTGCCTCACGCAGGCGCGGTACGGCATCGGCTGGGGCGTGATCGGCGCCGCCATGGACTGCTACGAAACGGCACGGCAATACTCGATCGACCGGAAGCAGTTCGACAACCGCCCCATCGCCTCGCACCAACTGGTGCAGGAGAAGCTGGCCTGGATGATCACCGAGATCACCAAGGCCCAGCTCTTGGCTCTGCATGTCGGCCGCCTGAAAGATCAGGGCAGAGCCGACCCGGCCCACATCTCGATGCTCAAACGCAACAACGTCGCCATCGCACTGGAGTGTGCCCGGCTGAGCCGAGACCTCCTCGGCGCCAACGGTATTATCGACGACTACCCGATCATGCGCCACATGTGTAATCTGGAGACGGTGAAGACGTACGAGGGCACCGACCACATTCACGCGTTAGTGATCGGCGAGCGCGTGACAGGGGTTGCGGCTTACCGGTAAGTGGGAAAGAGAGGTTAAATAGCGATAGTTCCGGAACATTCGCGGCAGGTCGCCCCTGAAGACGCTGCTACCCGAAAGTGCCAGGACAGGGAAGCGTTGGAGCTATACCAATCTATTGCTATGCGCCGACGACCCGGCCGACCTCGCAAGCAGAAGCTGGCGCTGGGATCTGCTGAGAGCGCCGCTTCGTCGGGGCCCAGTCTGTCTCCGTTGGTCTGCCTGCACAACCAGGGCCCGCCTCCGCTTCGATCTTCGCAGGTTCGAGTCCGGCAATAGCACCCGAACGACGTCATCGCGACGGCAATTCATCATAGGCGTTTATCTCGGGCCGATCCCAGTCCTCCGCAAATGAGGCCAAGCGGCGGCGTAGGTCAGCCGCTTGGGACTCGTCGATCCCCTTTTCGCGAAGATCGACTGAAGCGGACGGCCGAACCCATGTCACTAACACGCGTGCCCCCTCGGCCTCGGCTATTGGCTCTATTGGCTCAACCCTGCCGTTGCGGTAGACTCCTTCAACTCCTTCAACCGGCTTCACCATGCCCTCACTATGCCGGAATACCGCACTTAGCTGC
>CAYPUQ010000245.1:0-9832 GCA_964413655.1 uncultured Solibacteraceae bacterium
CGCCCTGCGGACGATCGCCGAATCCCGCCAGCGGCGCGCCGCCAGCGCAGTCCAGGTCGAACTGGACGCGCGCGCCATCGAAGCGTGCCATGACATCGACGGCATCCGCCGGCTCCAGCCGCGTCTCGAGGCCGAGGATCGCGACTCGCCGCTGCGCGCCCTCCGTCACATCAGCCGGGACGTCGAAGCGGCCATGAGCCAGTCGAACGGCTACCACCGGCGGCTCACGTTGGAGCGGGCCAGTCGCGATCTCGATTTCTGCATTCAGAACTTCACCCGGGCGGGCGACCCCGTGTCCGCCCGGTTCCTGCCCGGCATGTGGCAGTGGCGCGACGTGATTCGGAGTTGCCGCGACGGCTTGGCGATCCTCGATCAAAGCCAGAAGAAGCTCATCAATCCGTTCGTTCCCGGATTTCCGCTCACGGAGCAGCAGGAGGTCTTCGTGGGGCGAACGGAGCTGAGCGGGAAGATCACCGAGCATCTTCTGGCCGCCAACGCGCCCCCGCTGCTTTTGTACGGGCAGAGACGGATGGGCAAGACATCGCTGCTCAACAATCTCCGGCGCCTGCTGCCGAGCTCCATTGTGCCGGTGTTCGTGGATCTCCAAGCGGTTGCCGTCGCCGAGAACGACGGCGGATTCGCGTACGCGCTGCATCGCGCCATTTTCAAGGGAATCGAGAAGGAGTTCGGATCGGCGGTCCCGCGGCTACCCCGCCAGGAGTTTCAAGAAGATCCCTATCTGCGGCTCGACGAGTGGTTCGATGACATCGAAGACGTCCTCGGCGCGAGAACGCTCCTGCTGGCGTTGGACGAGTTCGAAATGCTTGACGGCGCCGTCGGCGGCGGGCGGCTCCGGGAGGAAGGCGTGACCGGTTTGCTGCGGCACCTCGTTCAGCACCGCCGCCAGTGGCGATTGCTCGTTGCCGCCTCCCATACCGTCAATGAGCTGCGGGACTGGGCCTCCCGGCTAATCAACTTGCAGACAGTCCGCATTGGTTACCTGAAAGAGGAGGAGGCGCGGCGATTGATCGAGGCGCCGGCCGGCGATTTCTCTCTGCGATACTCGCCCGGCGCCGTCGAGCGAATCGTCGCGGCGACCCGAGGGCATCCTTGGCTTCTACAGCAGGTCTGTTTCGAACTCGTCGAGTTGAAGAACGAGCAGAATCTCTCACGCCGCGCCTTGGCCACCGTCGATGATGTCGATGCCGCCATGCCGCGTGCGCTCGAACACGGCTACTTCGTCTTCGCCGACATGCGAAACCGTCTGACAACGGCGGCGGAAAGGGTGCTGCGATTCATCGCTCGTCAGGGAAGAGACGCAGCCGTTTCGCACGGCCAATTGGCGGAGCACTTCGGCGATGGATTGGGGGAACCGCTCGCCCTCCTCGTCGAACGCGATTTGCTCGAAAAGCTTGGACACACTTATCGGGTGCAGGTGGAACTCGTGCGCCGCTGGTTCGCTGATACGGCGGACGCATCCGGCCCGGCAACTCGCCACGGATCGTGAACCTCCCAGCCGCCGGCGGCAGTACCTTCCACCTTTCCGTTCGCCGTCGCCGGCAATCAAGCCGCCGCCTGCCGTGCCCCTTTCATCATCGTCAGCAGCATCACCACCTCCGTCTCGGCCTTGATCCCGTGCTCAAGGAATGGCTCCATGTACGCGAAGCTGCCCTCCTTGGCGGGCTTCAAGTCCTCGCCCAGTTTCAGCGTCGCCGACCCCTTGACGAAGAACAGCGTCGCCGGAAACGGCGCCGTGTGCGCCGACAACTCCTGGCCGGGCGCGAAGCTGAACAAAATCACCTTGGTGTGGTCGTCGTTCTGTAACGTGCGGCTGAGGATGCCGTTCTCGGGAACCGACGCCTCGCTGAGAACGCTTTCGAGATAGATGTATGCGGGCTTGCTCATGCTCCTGCTCACTCTCCTAAGATACTTTGCGGCACACGAACGATACAGCGGCCAGGTGTGGCTGATACCGCCGGAACAGCCGCCACATCGCGAACACGCGCCTGCGCGCCGCCGGCTTGCGGACCAGGTTCAGCGCGATGCGAATCGCCCCGCCCAATCCTTCGTCGCGAACCATCCGCGCCGGCTCGAGCAAGTGCATCGGCGCGGAGCCTTCCCACTCGATCGCGAAGCCCTGTCCGGCCAGCATCTCGCGCCATTCGGCGTGCGTGATCGGGCAGACGCCGTGGTGAATCTCCGCCGAGAGCGACCGCTCGATCTCCGCGCGCAGACCGTCGCCGATCTCGTCGGGGATGAGGCACAGTTCGTGGATGCCGTAGCGGCCGCCGGGCCGCAGCAGCCGGCGCGCTTCGCCGAGAATCCGCTCCTTTTGGGAACGCCGCTGCATGCTGAGCATCGCTTCGCCATACACGGCGGAGAACATGCCGTCGGGCAAGGCCGTCGACTCGGCGGTGCCTTGCAGACAGTAACCGCCCAGCGGCTGAAGCCACTCGTTGATCTGTTCGGCGGCGGTGGCGTCGCGATCGAGCGCGAAGAAACTGGACGGCCGCCGCGTCAGCGCCATGCGCGCCGTCACGCCGAGGCCCGGGGCGAACTCGAGCACGTCGTCCGCCGGTCCGATGCTCAGGGCGTCGAGCATGCGCATCGTGAGTTCGATACCCCCGGGCCGGAGGACTTTCTTGCCCAGACTGGCGAGCAGCCAGTGGCCTGGTCTCCTGTCGTCGGCGGCGTGCCGTTCGCACACGGCCGGTTCTTGGGTCTTTACGAGCATATGGGTGGCTTCCTTTCCAGAGATCGGAGCGGCAGTGAAACAATGGCGCCGGCCGGGCAGGCTTCCACGCACCGCGGCTGTTCGGCCCATCCGAGGCACTCGGTACACCAGGGCGCCAGGATGCGATAGCGCGGGTGCGGCCCGCGGAGCGCGCCGTTCGGGCAGATTGTGACGCACGCACCGCATGAAGTACAGTGATGGGAAATTGTCATCGCCATCGTCTTCTCCCCGAACTTCGCTGCGCCGCGACACCTTCTTGCGGACCTCTCTTTTTTCGAGCCTGGAGCCCGCCGAGCGGGAGGCGCTGGCCGCCATGGCGGCCGAGAAACGCTACGCGGCCGGCGAGACACTGTTCTACGAGGGCACGCCGTGCGACGGCTTGTACGTCATCGGTTCGGGCACGGTGAAGATCGTGAAAGCGGCGCCCTCGGGACGCCAGGTGATGCTGGCGGTGGAAACCGCGCCATCCAGCGTCGCCGAGGTGCCCCTGTTCGACGGCGGCGACTACCCGGCCACCGTCACGGCCATCGAGGACACGGTCGCCTATCTGCTCCACAAGCAGGATTTCCAGCGCTTTTGCCGGAGCCACCCGGAAGTTCCGCTGAAAGTTCTCGCCGTCACCGGACGGCGGCTCCGGCAACTCGTCGGACTGGTCGAAGCCATCACCTTCGGCAGCGTCCGCCAGCGCCTGGCGCAAATGCTGCTCGACTTCGAATTGGAAAGCGAGGCCACGCCCTTCGATCTGCCGGTCAGCCACGAGGAACTGGCGCTGCGGCTCGGCACCGTGCGCGAGGTGGTTTCCCGCAACCTCAGCCGCTTCCAGGCCGAGGGCTTTCTCCGGATTCACAAGCGGCAGATCGAAATCCTGAACGAAGAGGCCCTGCGCGCCGAAGCCGAAGCGCCGTACTGATCGAACCCGCCGCACATCTCCATAGTGCCGGGATCGGGCGGCCCTGTCGGTGACACCAGTCACATATCCTCGTAGATATGACCCGCCGCCGATTGATCCGCTCGGCCGCCATGGCCCCAGCGCTGGCCGCCGCGCAGGGCTTGGAACTGCGCAAGCCCCGCGCCCTGCGAGCAGGCGACACCGTCGGCGTCATCATGCCGTCCACGCCGGTCGCCGACCCGGACGTGCTCGCGCTCGTGCCGCGCACGCTGGAACACTTCGGGCTCAAAGTCAAAATGGGCCGGTACGCCGGCAAGCGAACGGCACGGTTCGACGACTCGGTGAGGGAGCGGCTCCAGGATTTCCATGCCATGTTCGCCGACCCCGCGGTCCACGCCGTGTTCCCCGCCGGTGGCGGCTACGGTTCACAGCACATCCTCGACGGAATCGATTACGAGCTGATCCGCCGCAACCCGAAGATCTTCACCGGCTACTCGGACATCACCGCCCTGCACCTCGCCCTGCACAAGAAGGCGGGCCTGGTGACGTTCCACAGCCCTGTCGTTCTGTCGTCGTTTAGCGGCTACACTCAAGAGCACTTCCGCAAGGCGCTGTTCGAAGCCGCGCCCATCGGCCGCGTCGCGAACCCGCCGGAAAAGAACCCGATCCGGCCCGCGCATCCGTGGCGCGTCATTCGCGGTGGCCGGGCGCGCGGTCCGCTGATTGGCGGGAATCTCACGCTGATCTCCACTACGATGGGTACGCCCTACGAGATCGAGACCGAAGGGCGGATTCTCTTCCTGGAGGACGTCGGCGAAGAGCCGTACTCGGTGGACCGGATGTTGATGCAACTCACGTTGGCGGGCAAGCTACAGAAGGCGGCCGGCATCATCTGGGGCGAATGTTCGCGCTGCACGCCGAGAGAGTTCCGCCCGTCCGCCGCCTCTCCGTTCACACTCGGCGAAACGCTCGATAACCTGCTCGGCCAGCTGAAGATTCCGGTGTTGACCGGCATGACCATCGGCCACACCTCCGATCAGGCGACGCTGCCGCTCGGCGTGATGGCCACGCTCGACGCGGACCGGGGCGAACTCATAGTGGAAGAGGCTGCCACGCTTCCGGCGGGGTAGGGCCGCGGCTATAGTCGCGGTGCGTAATACCCCTTGCGCGCGCGGATGACCATATTCCGCTGGCCAGGGATTCTGACGTTCACCGAGTGATACTGGCCGTCGGTGTTGAGCGGCTCGGGCCGGTACAGAATGCTGTACTGGTTCCGCATCTCGTTGGCGATGTTTTCGAACGACTGTTCAAGGTCCTCCACCTTGAACGGGAAGAACGTCGAGCCGCCGGTTTCCTCGGCGTAGTACTTCAGCGCTTTATCGCCGCCGGTCGGGATGCGTGTGATGTTGGTGGAGATCGAGTAGATCACAACATCGGCTTTGTGCGCCATCTCCAGCGCCTGATCGCGCGAGTACCGGCTCTGATTGTCCTCGCCGTCGCTGAGGACGATCAGTGCGCGGCGGAACTTGTGCCGGGGCTGGTCCTGCGCGAGTTTGTCGCGGCAGGCGAAGAACACGGCGTCGTAGAGCGACGTGCCGCCGCCGGGCCGCAAGTCGCGGATCGCGTTCTCCAGTGTCCGCACGTCGTCGGTCAGGTCAGCTACCAGTTCCGGCAATGTATCGAAGCCGATCACGATCGCCTTGTCGATGCCGGGCCGGAGCACGCTGCGGATGAACGAAATGGCGGCTTCCTGCTGGAACCGGAAGCGGTCGCGGATGCTGTTGCTCGTGTCGATCAGGACCCCGAGGCGTAACGGCAGATCGTTCTCGGCCACGAACTCGAGGATGTTTTGCCGCCGTTTACCTTCGAAGACCTCGAAGTCCTTTTGGGTCAGATCGGTTATGAACCGTCCCTTCTTGTCGGTAACGGTGAACAGAACGTTGACGCGCGTCACATCGAGAATGATGCGCGTCTGCTCGTCGACTGGTTGCAACTCGCCGGCGGGCGCCCCTGGCGCCGGCTGCTGTTTCACGTCCTCGGCGAGGCCGCCGCCGGCCAGGCCGAGAATTAGTATGGAGCAAAGTAACAGCTTCATGCTCGGTTCCTGACTCGATTATAGGAGCCGATGCATCCACGCCTCAAGTTCGGCCGGCAGCGGCGCCTCAAGAAGAAGCGGTTCCCCGGTGCGTGGATGCCCGATCCGGAGGCGCCAGGCATGAAGAAAGAAACGGCCGAGCGGCGGCAGACCTTCCACCCGCGCCGGCGCGCCGTACAGGCGGTCGCCGGCGACCGGATGGCCTGCGCTGGACAGGTGGACACGGATCTGGTGCGTGCGACCGGTGGCGATCCGCACTTCGAGAAACGTGAAGCGCTCGAACCGCCGCAGCACGTTGTACTCGCTCCGGGCTTCGCGGCCGCGGCCGGTGCGGGTAGTCATCTTCACGCGGTGAACCGGGTGGCGGCCGATCGCCTTCTCGATGCGGCCATCGTCGCGCGCCAGGACGCCGTGGACCAGCGCAAGGTAGCGTTTTTCCACCTCGCGGCGGGCGAACTGGGCCGCCAGCGCGCGGTGCGCCGCGTCGTTGCGCGCCGCCACAAGGACGCCGCTGGTGTACCGGTCCAGCCGATGGACGATGCCGGGGCGATCTTCCCCGCCGGCCGTCGAGAGCTGGCCATAGCGGTGCAGGAGCGCATTCACAAGCGTGCCGGTGCGGTTGCCCGCCCCGGAGTGAACTACCATGCCCGCCGGTTTGTTCACCGCGACCAGGTCGCCGTCTTCATACAGGATCTCGAGCGGAATCTCTTCGGCGAAGGCATGGAGCGGCGGCGGCGGCGCGGGCTGGACGCGGATGGTCTCGACGCCGCGCAGGATCAGAGAAGCCTTGGCGGCCCGGCCATCCACAAGAACCCGCTCCGCCTTCACCCACTCCTGTAGCCGGGAGCGGCTGAACTGCGGAAGCTGTTCGGCAAGGTAGTGGTCCAGCCGCTTGCCGGCGGCGCCGGCGGCCGTGAATTCGATGGGCTCCATCGGGCTAACCGGCCATTGTAGCCATCGCCGGGAGGGCGCCGGACCACGCGCTATATTCGTAGGGTGATTCGCAACGCAATCGTCCCGGTGGCGGGCATCGGCACGCGGCTGCTGCCGGCCACCAAATCGCAGCCCAAGGAGATGCTTCCGGTCGCCCGAAAGCCGATCGTACAGTACGTGGTTGAGGAACTGGTCTCCAACGGGGTCCATGACATCCTCTTTGTCACTGGTCGTGGCAAGACCTCGATTGAGAACCACTTCGACAGCGATCCCGAGCTGGTGCGGCTCTTGAACGCCACCCGCAAGACGGAACTATTGCAGGAGATCGCGTTCGACGATCTCCACGCCAACTTCCTCTACGTCCGCCAACGCCAGCAGCGCGGACTCGGCGACGCCATCCTCTGCGGCGAAAGTTTCGTGGCGGACCAGCCTTTCGTCGTCGCGCTGGGCGATTCGATTCTGGGCCTACAGGCACAATCGCGATGCTTAACGAAGATGGCCGCTATCTTCACCGAGCGGCGCGCAAGCTGCGTGGTGGCGGTGGAGGAAGTGCCGCCAGAGGAGACTCTCCACTACGGCATTGTGCGGCCGGCCGGCGAGGACGACGGCGAGATTCGCGTGATGGACCTGGTGGAGAAACCGAAACCGGAGGAAGCGCCCAGCAACCTGGCCATCGCCGGCCGTTACGTGTTCGCGCCAGTCATCTTCGACCTCATCCGCCGCGTGCAGCCGGACGGCAATTGCGAGATCCAACTCACCGACGCCATCCGCATGTTGTGTGAGGAAGGGCGGCGGGTGTTTGCCGTGAAGCTGCCGCCGGGCGAGCGCCGTTACGACATCGGTAACTTTCCGAGCTACTTCGAAACCTTCGTCGAGTTCGCCTTGGCCGATCCGGAGTACGGACCCCGCTTCCGCACCTACCTGGAAGACCTCGTGCGAAAAGCCTGATCCATGCGCGCCGCGGCCTGGGTTCTCCTGTTCGTGGCGCTGCTCGTGCCCCGGTTGGCGCACTTGGACATCCTCTGGGTGGAGGAGTGCTACCCGGCGGCCGGCGCCATCCAGATTGAGCATGGCAAGCGGATCTACCGCGACTTCTTCTTCGACAAGCCGCCGCTCTCGGCGTATCTGTACCTGCTATGGGACGCCGCCGCCGGGTGGCCGCTGCGGATCGCCGGAGCCCTGTACGCGTGGCTCGCCTGCTTCCTGCTCTACCGGCTGGGCCGCGCGCTGTGGTCTGAGCGCGAGGGGGCACTCGCGGCGGGACTGCTAGCCTTCTTCCTGACTTTCGCCGTCCCGTCGGCGGTGCTGGCGCTCGCGCCCGATCTGCTGATGCTCGCGCCGCACATCGCGGCCGTCTATTGCGCGGTCCGGCGGCGCCCTTTCGCCGCCGGCCTGCTCGCCGGAGTGGCGATGCTGGTCCATACGAAGGGTGTCTTTGTCCTGGCAGCCTGCCTGCTGTGGCAGTGGCGCGCGGCGCACTACCTGGCCGCCGGGTTCTTGCTGCCGAATCTGGTTGCCGCCTCGTGGCTCGGCTGGATGGGGAGTCTGGCACCCTACTGGCAGCAGGTTTGGGTTTGGGGCATGGGGTACGCGCGGGACACCTTTGTGGAAGGCCCTTGGCGCGAGGGCCTGATGCGCTTCGCCAACTGGGGCGGATTCCACGCGGCCGCCGCGGCGGGCGCTTTGTGGTACTTCGCACGGCCGGGCGAGCGCCAGCGGCTGCCGCTGTTGCTTTGGGTGATTCTCGGCGTCATCGGCGTGGCGGGCGGGCTTCGCTTCTATCCCCGGTACTTCTTCCTGTTGCTTCCCGTCTTAGTGCTGGCCGGAGCACGCGGCTTGCTGCTTCTGCCGCCTCGGGCGCGGACGGCGGTGCTGGCGCTGCTATTGATTCCGCTCGGCCGGTTCGGGCCGCGTTACGCGACGCTGGGCGCCGACCTGGTGCTGCACCGACCGCACGAATGGTCTGATCTCGCGCTGAACGACGACAGCCGCCAGGCCGCCGCAGTGATGCGCGGTCGCGGCGAGGTCGACACCCTGCTCGCGTGGGGTTACCGCCCGGACCTTTTCGTCTACACCCGCGCCAAAGTGGAAGCGCCGTACCTGGACTCGCAACCGCTCACAGGCGTCCTGGCCGACCGGCACCTCGCCGATGCGCGCCCGACGTTTCCGGAACTGGCGGCAGCGAACCGCCGGCGACTCGTCGCCACGCAGCCGCAATATGTCGTCGACGGTCTGGGTGTCTTGAATCCACGCCTCGCCATCTCGGCTTATCCTGAGTTGCGCAACTGGCTGGACGACTACCAGGTGGTTGGCCGGACCGCGGCAAGTATAGTTTATGAGCGCCGTTCAGCGGCCCGTCCAACAGGGAGCGCGCTTGTCGAGGAACGCTGAGATACCCTCCTGGGCGTCGGCAGCCATGGCGTTCATCGACATCACCTCCTTCGCGTAGGCGTAGGCTTTCGGCTGGTCGAGATCGATCTGGGCGTAGAACGCCTGTTTGCCGAGCGCTACGCACAAGTCGCTCGCGGCCGCGATCTCCGCCGCCACTGCGAGCGTCGCTGCGCGCAATTCCGTGGCCGGAACCACCCGGTTCACCAGGCCCCATTCAGCAGCGGTGGCGGCGTCGATCATCCTGCCGGTAAGCAACATTTCCATGGCGCGTTTGCGGCCAACGGCGCGAGTGAGCGCGACCATGGGCGTCGTGCAGAACAGTCCGATCTTGACCCCGGGTGTCGCGAACGCGGCCAATTCGCTCGCGACTACCAAGTCGCACGACGCCGCCAACTGGCATCCGGCAGCGGTGGCGAGACCCTGCACCTCGGCGATCACTGGTTGCGGAATCTCCTGGGCCGCCTGCATCAGCTCGACGCAGGCATCGAACAGCCGCCGGCAGTCGGCGAGCGTGTGCCCCACCATTTCACCGAGGTCGTGACCGGAGCAGAACACCTTGCCCTCCGCGGCGAGAATCACG
Source organism: uncultured Solibacteraceae bacterium (assembly GCA_964413655.1). GTDB lineage: Bacteria > Acidobacteriota > Terriglobia > Bryobacterales > Bryobacteraceae > CAYPUQ01. The sequence continues at coordinate 9,623 of CAYPUQ010000245.1, forward strand.
GCCCGGACGCCGCGATCCCGGCCGGTTTCGCGTAGCGCCCGCGTCAGCGCCTCCATCAATTCGAGCGACAGCGCGTTCCGGCGCTCGGGCCGCGCCAGCGTCAGAATTGCGATCTCGTTCTCACGGGCGGTATGGAGCATCTTGCACCTCGACCCGGTCATAGCACAACGGGTTGGCGGTTCGCTATAACCCTTGGCGGCGCCTGGCGGC
>CAYPUQ010000246.1:0-5640 GCA_964413655.1 uncultured Solibacteraceae bacterium
CTCAAGGATGGCAAGACAGAGTTAACCGTCGCCCGCGACCGGGCCGCCAGGCGTCAAGCAGTACGCGGGGCTGTAAAGGCCAGCACGGCGTTGAGCCCGCCAAAAGCGAATGAGTTCGACAGCGCCGCTTCCACGTGGCAGTGCCGGGCTTCGTTGGGAATTGCGTCAAGATCGCACCCGGGATCGGGCTCGGTAAAGTTTGCGGTCGGGGGAAGGATGCCGCGATAGAGAGCGAGCAGCGTCGCCGCTGCTTCCAGGGCTCCTGCCGCTCCCAGCGCGTGCCCGTGCATCGATTTCGTCGACGAAACCGCCAGTCGCTGGGAATGGGCGCCGAACAGTTCGTGGATCGCGCGGGTTTCGGTCGAATCGTTCGCCGGCGTCCCGGTGCCGTGGGCATTGATGTAGCCGATAGCCTCCGGCGAGAGTCCGGCATCGCGCAAGGCCGATTTCATGGCGAGGACGGCGCCGGCCGCCGCCGGCTGGGTGATATGACCGGCATCGGACGACATGCCGAAACCCCCGATTTCGCCGTATACGTTCGCGCCTCGACTGCGAGCCCGATCAAGGGGCTCGATCACCAGCATGGCAGCGCCCTCGCCGAGAATCAGGCCCTTGCGATCCCGGCTGAACGGCCGGCACGTATCCGGCGCCACCACCCGCATTGCCTCCCATGCCTTCAGGAACCCGAGGCTGAAGATGGCCTCGCTGCCGCCCGCCAAGGCAATGTCCACCTCTCCGTTTCGGACCATTCGGAAGGCCTGACCGATGGCGTGATTAGCCGACGAGCACGCGGTGGAAACCGTGTAAACCGGTCCGGTGATTCCGTTCTCCACTGCGGTGAAGCTGGCCCCGGCATTGGCCATGATGCGCGGGATCGTCAAGGGATGAACGCGCCCGCGCTTTTCCAGGTACAGGTCGGCGAAACCGCGGTCTTCGGTCGCCTGTCCGCCGACACAGCAGCCGGTGACGATCGCCGTGCGTTCGCCTTCCACATCGTGGCGCGACAAGCCCGCGTCTTCGATCGACTCGCGGGCGGCCAGCGCCGCGAACTGCGCAAACAAATCGAGGAAGTCCGCGGTCTTCGGTTCGAAGTGCCACAGCGGATCGTAGCCGGCAACCTGCGCGCCGCGCGAGAATTTGAGCTGCCCGAGGTCAACGCCCTCGATCTCGCGGATGCCCGGTCGGCCCGCCGCTAGCGCCTTCCAGAAAGCTTCGCGGCCGATTCCGAGGGCGGACACCACCCCGATTCCGCTGACGGCGACCCGGCGGTTCATGAGCCGGACTGCGACGCCCCGCTCGCCTTTTCGTCGAGCAAACGCTGCACCCCTTCCGCCATGTCACCGACCGTCCGGACGGTCTGCGCTGCGTTATCGGGAATCGAGACATCGAACTCGTTCTCGAGTGCGAAGAGAATGTTGATCCCATCCAACGAGTCGATTCCAAGCTCCTCGAAGGTGCTCTCGGCAAGGATGTTTTCAGGCGAAATGTGCTGAGTCGAGGCGATGCAGCCGATGACGCGCCGTATCAGTTCGTCGGACATATAATCTGGCTGACGGTTTCGAAGTGAAATCCGCGGTCAAGCAGCGCAGGAACCAGACGGCGAACGGCGTCTACCGTGTCGCGAACGTCGGGATCGGGGCGCGCTCCCCGTCCGTCGTGCAGGCAGAAGATCGCCCCATTGCGGGCGGAACGCAACAGCCTGAGATAAATGCGATTCGCCGGGAGGCGCCAATCCAACGCGATTGTCGTCCACATCACCCCAAGTAGATTCAATCTGCGCTGAACTCGATTCAGTCCAAACCAACGCGCACCGTAAGGAGCGCGGAAGAGCCGCGGCGGGAATCCGTGGACCCGTTCGAGCGCGCTCTGCGCGAGCGAAACCTCCTCCTCGATGAACCTCGCGGAACGAAGCCAGAGCGCCTGATGCGAAAAGGTATGGTTGCCGATCTCGTGCCCGGCCCGAGAAACGTTGCGCGCCATGTCGGGGAAGCGTTCTACATGGACGCCGCACTGGAAGAACGTAGCCGGAGCATTGTAGCGGTCGAGCACCTCCAACAAGGCTGGTGTGTACTGGCTAGGGCCGTCGTCGAAAGTGAGCGCTATGGAAGGCCGCCCCTTTTCGCCTTGATAAACGGACGGGCCGAAGAAGGCCGCCGATCGTCCGCGTACTCCGTATGCCAATAGCCCGCCGACAGCGCAGAGGGCTCCTCCCATCGCCTCTACTATCACTACCTGGAGTCTAGCACAGGTGCCGAAACTCCTGGTACTAGAACTCCCATTTCGCGCTGTGGTCGGAGGTAACGGCATAGGTCTCCTTGGGAGAATAAAGGGTGAAAAAAGACCAAGGTCCCGGAATCCACGGATACCGTTCAACCACCGTTTCGTCTACCTCGACTCCCAAACCTGGCTGGGTGGACACAGACAACTCGCCTCGACGAATATCGAGTGGTTCCTTCAGGATCTCGGTCGCAAGTGGGAATGGATACATGGTACTGATTTGTGGTGTTGTGTAGACGGGATACTCCAGCCACTCGACTACGTTCTCGGGCCAGCATATTCCCATGTGCGCTGCGGCAATCACCTCCAGATCGGTTCCCCAGCTATGAAAGGCAAACCGGAGACCGAGGTGCGAGATATCGGCCAGCAAACGGCGGCATAGGGCGTAGCCTCCCTGGCAAATAACGTCCATCTGGACGTAGTCCACGCAGTTGGTGTGAATCAGATCCAGGAACGAATCTTCCCCGGATTCATGCTCACCGCTCGCGAGCGGGACGTAGCCAGTCTCCTTTAGGTTGCGGTACGCCGCATGGTCGTCCGGGGGCATCGGCTCCTCCAGCCAAGTAATGTCGTAGCTTCCCATCTCACGCGCAAGTTGCTCAACAATCTTGGCTGAATAGCTTTTATCGCCCATGCGCCACCAACTGTGTGCGTCCACCATAAGGTCGATTCCCGGACCGACCGTTTCCCGCATCAGTCGGACCGCTTCGAGGTCGTCATTCGGCCCTAGCGCCGGTCTCATTTTGTAGCCCGTGAAGCCGAGTCCGGCAACTCCCGCCGCCTCCTCCGCGTAGCCGGACGGCGGCTGGTACATGCCGGCACTTCCATAGAGGCGGATTTGATCCCGCAACCTGCCACCCACGATCTCGGAGACCGGCACGCCCAGCGCCTTCCCAAGAAGATCGTACAGGGCGATCTCGACACAGCAATACACCTTCATCACAGCAGGATCGATTCCTTCGCCGCGTTGAAACAAGACCCGGAGCGCATCCGGCTCGGCCAGCGACCGGCCTTCAAGGAACGGTGCAATCGATTCCGTGATCTGCCGCTCCGCAGCCTCGCTGCCCTGACCGGGTCCCCAACCGACAAGCCCGTTATCCGCCTCGACGCGCACCAGCATCGCGTCGCGCTTAACGATGGTTCGTACACCTCCGTAGTAGGGGAGCACGACCTCGCCGGGCAAAGGATAGGAGAGCAGGAAGGATTGAACGCGCTTGATTCTCACGTATCCAGGATTCTGAGTCCCGATGCCAAAAGTCAAACGGGTACCCGGCGTACCCCTTCGCCTCAAACTGCGAGTCACAGCAACTCGAAATTTTATATCTCGTTGATTTGATAACCACTTCCACGAATTACACTTCCTGTCCTCCTAGGGCCCCTGTTACTTCTTGAGCAGTTCGAGCCACTCTGGCCGGAGGCCGGAGAACCTCGGTGAGGCGGCTGCTACGTGCTGCGTCGAACAGCACGGCCGGCTCCCTGAAGCGAACTAGGAGCAAGGAATATGAAGCGATCAAAACTCTTACCTTCGATTACGCTACTTTTAATACCGGCCGTTCTCGCCGCGCAGACGAGGATCGACCTGCGCAGTCAGGCGAAATCGGTCGATTTTACGAGCTCGGCTTCCACGAAGCCCTTCAAATCGGGTACCGCCCTACCGGCGGCGTGCTCGGTCAGCGAGACGTTCTTCAAGACGGATGCCGTGCCGGGCAGAAATTTCTTCGCGTGCACAGCGGCCAATGTCTGGACGCTGCAGGCCTCGTCGGCGGACCTCCCGGCGGTTTCCGGGCAATCCGGGAAGGTGCTCAGCAACAACGGAACGACGGCCGACTGGCGCGCGATTGGCGGGGACCTGAGCGGTTCGCCGGATAGTTTTTCGGTCACTGGGCTGCGCGGCCGCCCCGTCGCATCTACGACTCCAACCGACGGCCAGGTTCTCAAATGGAATCAGACTGCCGGGCACTGGCAACCGGCCGCCGAGTCAGGCGATGGAAGCGGTAGTTCGCTGCCACCCCAGTCGGGCTTTGCCAACCACCTCCTCGCGACGGACGGCGTCTCTGCATCGTGGCGTTCGCTGGTGGGTGGAGCTACTGGCGCCCTAGCCGTCACCTCATCGGCGAACGAGGTCTCCATTGACCTTCTGCCGGCCGTAGTTCCCTTCCTGTCCTTGGACAATGTCTGGTCGGGAAAACAAATCTACACTCCATCGGCGGTTCAGAATCTCACGTCCGCTTCCACGATTCTGGCCAATCGGCAGAACGTTCAGGTCGCCTCGGCGAGTTCCGTTGCGATCACCAGCACTCCATCGATTGCCGATGGACAGAATGGACAGGTTCTCGTCGTCGCCAACGTGAATTCGGCCAATAGCATCACGCTGTCCGACGAGTCCCAACTCTCAGGCAGCAATATCCGGTTCCAGAGTGGAGCAAACCGTACTCTGAACCCGCGCGAGTCCGTTCAGTTGTTATTCAACTCCGTCGTCGGAGATTGGATCGAAGTTGGCGGCGGATCATTCACCGGAGATGGTGGCGAGGGGACGTCTTTTCCGACAACGTCGCAGGGAGACCTCATCGTACACAATGGCAGTGCGAACGTTCGCTTGCCGGCCGGTCCGGACCAGACGCTGTTGACTGCCGACAGCAGCCAAGCGTCGGGAGTGCGCTATCGAACCGCGAAGACGAAACAGTCCTACTACCTGCCGCTTGTCGTCGGTTACGGGTCGTCTCCGCTTACCGAGTTCCAAAACATCAGCAGCCCGGCCACCGGCGCTCCCTCACGTTCCGTCTACACGGGCACCGCAACAGCCGGCTGGCGCATGGCAACTGCGAATTTTGCGTACGACACATCGACTACCGTCTCGGCCAGCACCCACTTGCTTCTGCCAGAGGACTGGGACGGCGGCGATATCGAGATACGGCTGCCTTGGTTCACGGTCGTTGGCGGTGGCGGGGCCGACAACAAGGCTGTGAAGTGGTTTGTCAAGGGGGCCTGTGTCGGTACCGGGGAAGAGATGCACGATCCGAACCTTGGCGCGGCGCAGGGCGTCGTCTCCACCACGGGAGCCGCTTACCAGAACAAGTTGTCTGTCGCAAAAATGGCGTCGATGCCGAAGAACGGGTGCGAGCCGGGCGAGCACCTGAACGTTCAAATCTACCGGGAGGCCAGCGATCCGCAGGATACCCTCATCGCGGGCGCGAACCTGACCGGTGTCGAAATCATCCTCACCAGGAACGTTGTTCTGCAATGACACGGCTACTGATCCTGATCGCAGCCGCTCTGCCCTTGGCCGCGCAACCTGTCATCGTTGCCGGACCTGTTGTGGACGATGTCACCCACAGCGGAGCGCGCGTAACCTGGGCGACCAGC
>CAYPUQ010000246.1:5740-9794 GCA_964413655.1 uncultured Solibacteraceae bacterium
CGCCTGCACGAACCTGCAATCGACTCTCGATTCGATAACGACGCTCAGCGGAGACCTGAACTATGAAGTCAGAATTCCCGCACAGAGCACCGGAACCGCTTGCCGCGGCCGGTTTGTTCTTCGAGAGCGGCCGAATCACACGGGCTGGATTGTCATTCGGCCCGATGTGCCCGACGAGACACTTCCTCCCGTTGGATCTCGACTTACCGAGGAGTTCCGTCCGAACCTCGCGAAGATTATAAGCAACGCGATGGGACTCCGGCCGGATTCCTTCACGGGTTGGCCAGCATGTATTAGTCTCGCGACAACGGGGACCAGCAAGGGCGAATTTGCCTGGGTAAGAAACATAGGAGGGAATCCCCTATTCCGGGCGACGGGCAGCACCGGTGTGGGCCCGCCACTAGCTGTGACCGGCCAGAGCAACTCTACGCCCCTTCGTCTCACCGTTCCAGGCCACGGCCTTCAGACCGGAGACGTGGTGATCGCGACTAGCAGCGGAACCATCCGTGCGAGCGAAGGGCTTGGTAGCGGCCCCGACACAAACTGCGCAAGCAATGGCCGCTGGGGAATCGTCGTGATCGACCAAAACACGATAGAACTCCAGGGGAGCGCCTGGGTGAGCGGCACCGTTTCGTCAATCGCCAAGAATCTTGCTTGGCATCATGTCCAGGCGGATGCCGGCAGCGGCACACAGCTTCCGGCAGGTGGCCAGATGGGAGATTGGTTCATAAAAACCGACGAGCCGTGGGGTGAGCGGCTGTACTGGTACACGAAGGACGGTTGGACCAGGATGGCGTTCGTCGATCCCATCAACAACAATCAGCGAACATCGGCCATCTACTCCGATTTTGGGACGAAGGCGGTCCGCTATCGCTTTGTTGGGCTGGAAATCACCCACGAGCCCCACGTCCATCAGGACGGCTGGGAGCAGCAGAATCATCTCCAGGGGAGTCTGGCTCAATTGGTGCACTTCGGCGTGGGAACTTCCGACGTAGTGATCGATCGCTGCGACGTGCGTGGCCGCGGTTTTCCAGACCGGCTCGCCTTCGGCATCATCTCCTATGCCGATAGGTTCGGTTTGGTCGACAGCCGGGTCTTTGATATGAACCGCTGGCTGCATCGCCCGTCTGCGGGTGGCTTCAATCTCGAGGCGTACGCCGTCTATATTCGCGCCGGTTCGCGGGGGCGGATCGAAAACAACTATCTCCGCTCGAACGGCATCACGTTGTTCTTCTCCGACACGGGCAACAACTACAACAATAGCGTTTGGACCGGAAACACCCACGCGACGGATCCTCCGAGCGACTGGGTGATCCGGCGGAACCACCTGGAGCATCTCGATGAACATCGCATGGGGTCTCCGGTCAGCGATGGCCGGGACTATTTCCTGCGGCATCACCTCGAGTGGAAGCGTGGAGTCCGGAGTTTGGTCGAAGGGAACATTTTCGACTTGAACTGGGCCGACGTCGTCCAGGGGGCGCCCATCATGATTACCCCTACTTCCGGCGGCACGACCGGGACTACCGTCAACTCGGCGTCCGGGCCAGTAGTCACAGTGGCCTCCTCCACTTCCCGCCTCAAGCCGGGCGATTTAGTTTACATCTCCGGCTCCTCCGTGTCCGCCTACGACGGGATCTGGACGGTTCAACAGGTCGGCACCGGGACCCACGAACTGTGGGACCCGGTCTTTACGCTCACGCTCCTGAACGGACCAATCGCGGCATCCTGCTCAAGTTCCTGCGGAAACATCCAAATTGCCGCCGGCCGAGCGCAGGTAGCCGACATCGACATCCGGTTTAACACCATCATGCGGGCGCCACGGGTAGTGGAAATGATCGGGCGTCACAACTGGTCGTCAGGGCAGGCGCCGACGAAGCGTACTCAACGCGTCCGGATCCTGGGGAATCTCGTCTACGATATCGATGGCCGGTCCTTCGCAAGCGGCGGATATGTGAGTTCTTCGGCGACAATCGGCACGAACTCGCGCCGGGGCTACCTGTTAGCATCCGCTTACAACGCAGAAGATGTCCGAATCGAACGGAACACGGTTATCGACCTCCAAGGCCTCGGCCAGCACGTCCTGTTTCACGACGCGTCCGACGATACGGCGGGGACCAACGAGGGCTTGCTGATCGCCCGCAACCTGTGGCTGTCGGCGTCTCCCGTCGAGAACAAGCTGTACACCAACAACGGCCTGACGGGTTCGAACCTGCTGAATGCCCGCTGGACTCGGCACCCCGGCCCGGATTGGGTTGTTCGCGACAACGTGCATTGCTGCGGAATCCCGGCGGGCGGCGAACCGCCGGGCAACTTTTTCCCGGCTGCCGCCGGCGACCTCAAACTACAGATGTACGATCCGTCCGACTCGGTGACCAAGCTCTATCGGAAGATCCGGTACGCTCTACGCCACGACAGCCCATACCTGGGCGGTGGCGACGGTCAGCCCGGCGAGGGCGCTGGGGTGGATCTGGAGCGGATCGAGTCTATCCAGGGGCTGACTAAGAACGTGCGCGTCCGCGCGATTACAGCGTCCGGCGCAACGGTCAGTTACCTGGCGCCGGACGAGGCCGAATGCCATGTCGAAGTCAGCACGTCGGCTGTCTGGGGAACCGGAATCCGGCAAGGTGACGGAGGCGGGAACCGGGTGAGGAATGTCAGCTTCAGCGGACTGAGTTCCGTGTCGAACTACCACTACCGGGTGCTCTGCGCGGTTCCAGCCCCGGAGACCCGCACCCACCCAGGTGGCGTCTTCCGGACCCGTTAGCTCGCCGGCTACAAGGCGGCCGCGGCTTTACCGGGTTGCGGGGCCTTTTGGCATCCCCTGGTCGTGGGTGCGCGACTTGACCGGGCAATGTTTCCTCATTATTCGGTTGTGGTGATGCGGTCCAGTTGCGCGGCAACATCGAGGAGCCACCGACCGAGGCGTTGGAGCCGGCGTCGGGTCTTCTCATTGGGGATGCCGCGGCGGTACATTTCGAGAAGGTGGCGAGTAGCAGTGAGCGCTTGGCGGATAGCGGAAAGGCCGGTGCTCGTGGCGGATGTGGGAACGGATCGCACGAGGACATGATGCGAGTGAGCCGCCTGCTGGCGGGCGGTGTGGAACTCGCGCTGAAGGTCTTGCTGGGTGACCTGCACGTAGCGCAAGGTCATGCGGATGTCCTTGTGGCCGAGCAACTGCATCAGAGCGGGAAGGCCGACGCCGAGACGCAGCATCTCCGAGTCGAAGGTGTGCCGCAGCCGGTGAGGCGTCACGGGACCACTGGAGCAACTGGCGCGTTTGGCGGCCGCGGCCAATGCCCAGAGCAGCGTCTGATACACAGCGTAATGGCTACCGCAGCGTGCCAACAGCAAGCCCTCCGAACGGGCCAAGCGGGCGGGTGGCGCCAGGGCGCGCAGGGCCAGAATGCGGGCCACGATGCGCCGCACTTCGTCATCGGCGGGAACCAAGCGTTCGGTGTGCAGCTTGCCTAAGGGAACATGCAGTGCCCATTGGTCTGGCTGGCCCGAGATGTCAGAGGCAATCCAGCGCCAGATCGATGCATTCGTCGATGCGGATGCCGGTGGCGCGCGTAAGCAGGGGGCATTGGCAGGTAGATCGTCGGCGCGGCGCAGTTCCTGCTGGAGCCCTTGATCGTCGGCGGGGGAAAGCGGTCGGGGCAGATATTGCGGCCGCGGCGGGAAGTCCTCGCGGCGAATGAGATCCGGCTGGAAGAGCTGGCCACTGGCGCTCAGGTCGTTTAGCAGACGGCGGAGGCCGAGCAAGTAATCGGCGCGGGTCTTGTTGCACAAGGGCGGATTATTTTCGCTGAGCCAGCGAAACCAACCGAGCAGATGGGGATCGCGGCGGAGTTGGGAGAGCCGGCGGAGTTGTGGAAAGGCGGTGTGGAGATAACCGAGGAAACGGCGGGCCACGCGGCGGTAATTGGTGGCGGTGACGGGCCGCAGGGTCAGGGCAAGAGTTTGAATGCGAGCTTCGAAGATTTGATCGAGACCGGGTTTGGCGTGGGAGTATTCGCGCCAGACATCCTGGGTGTTGTCGGGCACCAGAGGACTA
>CAYPUQ010000247.1:0-7617 GCA_964413655.1 uncultured Solibacteraceae bacterium
CCGAGATACTTGCCGATCGTTTTCGACTTCGCCGGAGACTCGACGATGACGAGAGATTTAGCCATAGACAACTTTTACTATTAGTGAATCTTATACTGAATCAGGAAGGGTCTCTGATTCCTTTAGGAGGATAGCAGCCCTACCACACTTTAACAAAGTTTCGACCGGGCAACTGCCGAATTACGCCTGCCAGTTCCAACTCGAACAGAACTGCCAGGATCTCGGACGGAGAAGCCGAGTCGATGGAATCGAGCAACTTGTCGACGTGAACGGCGCGGTCGACATGGAGATGGTCGAGGACGGCCCTCGCGATTGGGGCATTCGGGCCAAGCCGCGCCAGCACGCCGCCTGTCGAGTCCTCCGAGCCTGCCTCCTCTTTCAATGAGAGTTGCCCGGCGCGGGATTCATAAACCGTCCGGCGGACCCCTTCCGGGAGCGCTTCGAGGATGTCGGCGGCGTCCTGAACCAAGATTGCCCCTTGCCGAATCAACAGGTTAGGTCCCCAACTCACTTTTGACGTAATGTTGCCGGGGACGGCGCACAGGGCGCGGCCAAACTCGGTGGCGAGTTTCGCCGTGATGGCCGATCCGCTGTACTGGGCGCCTTCCACCACCAGCGTCGCTTCGCTAATGCCGGCAATGATGCGGTTCCGAAGCGGGAAGTTCTGTGGATGGGCTGGCGTACCGAGCGGGAAGTCGGAGAGAAGCAGGCCACGCTCGCCGATCTGCTCGGCCAGCTTGCGATTCTCTGCTGGATAAATATGGTCGAGGCCACAGCCGAAGACCGCTATCGTCAGCCCGCCGGCGTCGAGGGTGGCCCGATGGGCGGCGGTGTCGATCCCGCGCGCCATGCCGCTGGTTATGGTCATTCCCTGGCGGACGAGCCCTTCGGTCAACCGCTCGGTGGCCGCGAGGCCGTAAGGGGTGGGGCGGCGGGTGCCGACCACGGCGATGGAGACGGTCCGGAGAATCTCGATCTTCCCGCGCGTGAACAGAACGGGCGGGGCGTCGGGGATTTCCTTGAGGCGGTCCGGGTAGGCCGGACTCGCCAGCGGGATCAGGGTTACGCCGGTGGCCTTCATCCGTTCCTGCTGTTCCACAGCTTCGTCGAAAGCGCACCCGCTGGCGATCGACTGCGCCACCGAACCGCCAAGGCCGAGGCCTTCAAGTTCAGAGCGCGAGGCCCGGAAGGCAAGCGCGGGCGTGCGGAAGTGGTTGAGCAGTTGCACGGCGCGGCGATTGCCAAGTCCCACGGTGAGCCGCAGGGCGAGCCAGTAGATTTCGTCTTCGAGCGAGATGGCAGTAGTGGACATCATGGCCCTAGAGAACTATGTGGGTGCGCGGCTCTCGAAATCTCGGAAGCGTGTGGCGCCCCTACAGCGTCCCTACAGCGCCCTACAGCGTGGCCGCGCCGATCAACGCCAAGCCTGCACCGTAACACGCAAACATCGCGGCCAGCAACGGGGCCACCCCTTTGGGTGCCTGGGAAAATTCCCTCCAAACAAACACGCCCCAGATCGCGGCGACCAACGTCGCGCCCTGTCCCAGCGCATACGAGATCGCCGGGCCGGCGACCGCCGAGGCGATCACATTGCATGTGAGGGCGATCATCCAGATCGCCCCGCCAACGAAGCCAAGCGAATGCAGCCTGGGGGTGCCGCGGAAGTAATCGGCATAGCTCAGCTTGCCGGTCCTCATGAAGAACGTATTCACCACCAGGTTGCTGAGCAGCAAGCCGGCGCCGAAGAACCCGAGCGCGGTGTAAGGAGTGAGGTAGCCGGGCTCGATCGGCGAAGTGTGGAAGCTCGGAGAGATGGCCCGCATGAGTTGCGGGTAGAAGAATCCCATCAGGCACCCGGCGACGGCCGCGAAGATCACGCCGCGCCGCCAGTTTCCGCCCGTGGAGCGCGGCAGCTTGCTGTAGGCCAGCGCGGAAAGCGACATGGCCACAATCACGAGCACCACACCGGCGAACAGCAGGCTCGCATCGCCCTTCGGGGCTTGCACGTAACTGCCCACCGTCCCGATGACCAGGGCCAGCCCAACGCCGATCGGGAAGGCCACGGACATGCCGGCCGCATCGATCGCCACTACGAGCAGGATGTTCGCGGCATTGAAGAGAACGCCGCTGAGAAGAGCTCGGCCAATAGGGCCGGCGTCCGCCTGCGCCAGGTTGTCGAATGCGCCCATGCCTTGCACCCCGGTGACGCCGAGGGTAATCATGAACGCGAGGCCGAAAGCGAACACACCCAGCGCGTAATCCCAATAGTAAAGCGGGAACTGCCAGCGGTCCTTGCCGGCGAGCTTCTGGGTGTTGGCCCAGGAGCCCCAACCGATCATCGTGACGATGCAGAGCAGCACCGCGACGGCGAGACTATTCACCACGAACATGCTGTACCTACCTCAGTCTCGTACAACCTAAAGGCTGCGCGGCGCCCGTCGCCGATACTGGAAGACACCGCCGGGGACCCGGACGACGCCGCGGCGGCCTGCGCGATTCGCGGCCCGACTCTCTGAGCACTCAGTCCAGCCACAATGCGACGCGGTTCCTAACCTCCTCCAAATCCTCAGCGGCCTTCCGGTTGGCCGGATCCTGGCGTGCGACTTCATCCACCAGGGTGACAGCTTCGCGCGCCATCACTCGCAAGGACCCGGCCGGCTTTCCCAGCCGGGCCTCCGCGAGAACCAGCCACGAGAGCGCGTGAGCCAGCCGACGACGGTTCGGCGAATTCGCCGGCCAGGAACGGATGATAGCCCGATAATTCTCGGTGCTGGCCGAGAGAAACCGCACCGCGTCGCGCGGCCGTCGCGCCTCCCAATGAACCCGGCCCATGAGCATGTCGCTCTGTGCTCGCATCGTCAGCAGATAGGCCAGGTCCCGCCGTTCCGGGATAAGCAGATCCAACAGGGCCTCGACTTCCTGATGAGCCTCGGTGGCTTGCGGCAACGACCCCGTTTGCAGCAGTGACCATCCGTACCCAAGTAAAGCCTCCGCGAGGGCGAGCCGGCAACTGAAAATGTCGGCCTCCGTTGCGTCTTGCAGCATTTCGCGGCGAATTGCCAGACCCTGCTTCTGATACGAGAACATCTGTTCGAACTCATTCCTTCGCCTGTTGACCTGTGCAAGGTTCAGGAGCGATCAGCGTAGGCCGCGCGTCTGAGACGGTAGCTACTGCGAACCCGATCACTACCTGCCGGAATCGCTGTGATCTGCCGGCCTCGCTCGAAGTGTGCCTCGGCCTCATCGTACCGCTGCTGCTCCAGGAGAATGTTGCCAAGAGCGGTTCTCGCGCGGGTCAAATTAACAAGATGCCGGATGTCGCCGGCGTTCAATTGGTAAAGACGTTCGCCGAGCATCACGGCCTCTTCGAGCGTCTTTACCGCTGCTTCGGTATCGCCGACACTCTGCCTTCCGGGTGAGCCCTGCAGTTCCCCAACCTCAATTGACACTGCCAACAGATTTCGGAGCAGTTCTTGGTTGGGCCCGCCTTCGGCTGCGAGTCTGGTGAGACGTGCCCGCGTGTCTTGGGCGATTCTCAGAACCTCGGGCTGACGGCCCGCCTGAGTCGCAGTTCCGATCTCCCGCACCACGTGCGCAGCGAGCCGGACTGCCTCCTCAAGATGCCTCTCCGCCCGCCGCGCGAATGACCGCGAAATCGCGATCCCCGCTACAGCGACCGAAACCACCAACGCCGCCACGCCCAGCGGTACACGATTTTTCCGCAGAAACGAAGAGAACCGGTAGAGGGTGTTCCCCCGGTAAGCCTCCACCGGTTGCTCCGCAAGGTAGCGTTCCAAATCGTCGCGCAAATAGTCCACTGACGCATAGCGGCGATTGGGTTCCTTCCGGAGTGCCATCAGGACAATCGCCTCCATCTCTCGCGGGATGGCACGAACTCGCGTCCGCGGACGCACCGGCTCGTCCTCCAGCACAGCTCGGGCGATGTCGTACGGTGTCCGGCTGCGGGGCGTGTGCGGCAGCGTACCGGTCAGCAACTCGTACAACACCACGCCCAGCGAGTAGACGTCGGACGCCGTTGAAGCGGGCTTCCCCTGAAAGGTTTCCGGACTGGCGTAGTCGGGCGTGAAGGGCTGCAAGCCGGTTTCGGTCAGGCGCTCCGCCGTCTCATCAAGCAGCTTGGGCGGCAGTTTGACGTGGCGGTCGGCCGTTGCGGCCGCGGTTGCTCGTGCCGCAAGTGCGCTGCCAGCCGCCGGTTGCTCTCGCAGTGGTAGGTTTTTGCCAGCAGCTTCTCCAGTTGCGATTCCGATGCCGTCCTTGTCAGCGGAGGCCTCAAGAAGCTGCCGTTCCTCCTCCGGCACGCGCGGCGCACACTGGCGATCATCAAGCAGAACATCGCCATCGCCATCGCGTTGAGGGCAGCCTTCCTCGTGCTCGCGTTCTTCGGCCTGGCCACGCTCTGGATGGCCATCGCCGCCGACATGGGCGCCACACTGCTTGTCACCTTCAATGGTCTGCGGCTGCTCCGCGCCAGGAACGTCGAGCCGCGCGCGAAGGACGACCTGGGCGGGTATCGGTACCAGAGCGCCGACGCCGTCACATAATCGAGCGCCGCGGCCGCCCCGGTTAGCGACCCCGCTCGTAACACTAGAATCGACCGTGTGTTTCTCGCCGAGAGTGTGGTGGTGCGCTGCGAGTCCGTGACCGACGGACCGGCGATCCGCGCCGTCAATGGGGCCGCGTTTGAGAGTCCTGACGAGGCCGGGTTGGTTGATCGCCTGCGGGCCGAGGGGGATGTCCTCTTGTCGCTTGTGGCGGAATACAGGAGCCAAATTGTCGGGCACATCCTGTTGAGCCGGATGTGGATCGACACCGCCAACCGGTTCATCCCGGCGGTCGCACTCGCGCCAATGGCAGTCTTGCCCGCGTATCAGCGCCAGGGTATCGGCGGCCGCCTCATCCGGGATGGACTCGAACGGTTACGCAGGCAGGGAGAGGAAATTGTGGTCGTGGTCGGACACCCTGATTACTATCCCCGCTTCGGTTTCTCCCGCGAAAAGGGACGCTGTTTGGAAAGTCCATTTCCTGCCCACGCCTTGATGGCCCTCGATCTCAGACCCGGAGCCCTGCTGGGAATCCGTGGCCGAGTCAGATATCCCGTCGCCTTTGGCCTCTGATCTGAAATTGAATCCTTCTCCAGCCGAATCGCGGGGATCGGGACCGCAGTGGCCCCGTAAATCGCTTGAACCCGTCTATCATTAGGTTCATGTCACGACTGGCAGTGGTGTTCTGGCTTGCCGCGTCCGTGTGCGCCGCGCAATCGCCGGCAGCGGATCCCTTTCTTGCCTGGCTCGACCGCATCGCGCAGCGGCAGCTCGATGAACGCGAGCGCACGATCGCCTCAATTCGCACGCGGGCCGATGCAGACCGCCGCAAAACCGAGGTTCGCGCCAAACTGAACGAACTCGTTGGGGGCCTGCCATCCTACAGCGGCCCGCTGAATGCCCGTGTCACCGGACGCCTGCAAAGTGACACCCACACCATCGAGAAGGTTATCTTCGAAAGCCTGCCCGGATTCTACGTTACCGGAAACCTCTACAGGCCGAACGCGCCTGGACGCTACCCCGCGGTTCTCGTGCCGTCGGGCCACACCCAGGAAGGAAAGCCGGAACCGCAGATTGTCGCCGCGAACCTGGCGGCCAAGGGATTCGTGGCGCTGACCTACGATCCCATCGGACAAGGGGAGCGCGAGCAGAGCTATCTGCCGCAACTGGGCAGGGCACTCGCGGGAGGAGGCGGCAACGAGCATCTCGAACTCGGCGCGCGCAGCATCCTCATCGGCCAGAGCGTGGCGCGATATTTCATCTTCGACGCCAAGCGCGCGATCGACTATCTCGTCAGCCGCCCGGACGTCGATGCCGATCGCATCGGCGTCACGGGCTGCTCTGGCGGCGGTGCGATCGCAACCTACGTCGGAGTCTTGGAACCTCGCGTGAAAACGGTTGCGCCGGGCTGTTTCATCAATTCATTCCGCACGCTGTTTACCGGACCCACGGCCGATTCGGAGATGACCTTCCCGGCCTTCCTGGCCAACGGTCTCGACATGGCCGACTTTTTCGAAGTGGCGGCGCCGCTTCCCTGGCTGATGATGGCAACTACGGAAGACTACTTCACGCCGGCCGGCGCCCGCGCAGTTTACAACGAGGTGAGCCGCTGGTACGAACTTTACGGCTCCAGCGATCGCGTGCGCTTCTTCGTCGGGCCGGGGCCGCACGGCACGCCGCGCGAATCGCGCGAAGAGATCTATCGTTGGATGATTCGATGGCTCGCCAGTGGCAAGGGCGATCCGCGCGACCAGCCTGTGAAGCTCTTCACAAACCTCGAACTGCTGGCGACACAGAGTGGCAACGTGGGCGGCGAGCCGGGCAGCCGGCGCTTGTATCAGATCATTGCGGACGAGTTCCGCGCGCGCCAGGAAAAACGCGGCGTCCCGGAGCTCCTGGCGGAGTTGCGCCGCCTCGGCGTCCCGTCGAACGGCGCCTCGGTCTCCGCGACCACCACCCCAACAGCCGGCGAAGCGGACTTTGGTATCGAAGAGGTTCTCCTCGAAAGCGAGCCGGGCGTAGCAATCTCCGCCAGACTGTATCTCCCGAAGGGCGCAGGCAAAAGGCCCGCCGTTGTGATGTACGAAGAACACCGCCTGCCCGTGCCGCTCTATGTTCAGCGCAGCCAATCAACGAGAGCTCTTGCCGAAGCGCTCGTGCGATCCGGCCAGATCGTCATGGAGCTGAATCCACGCGACTCCCCCGCGGCCAACGATGGCCGACCTTTCCTCGGAAACTGGGTCACCAACGAACGCGCGGACCTTGTGGGACGAAACCTGGCCGCTATGCGCGCCCACGATCTGCTCGTTGCGGTGGACCTGCTCGCCGGCCGGCCCGATGTCGATGCGCGAGCGATTCGCGGCTACGCCAGGGGAGTGAAAGGCGTATGGCTGCTGCTCGCCGCCGCCGTCGATCAGCGCCTCGGCCGCATCTGGCTCGACCGTACGCCGTGGAGCCTCGCCGCCGGGCTCACGGCTCCGCTCACCAGCCACCTCTTCGACGCGATGATCCCGCGGTTCGCGCTTCACTGGGACTACCAGGACCTCGTGGACGCGATCGGTCAACACCGGGTGTATTGGACCGATCCCACGAACTGGATGAACCGCGTGGTACCGCTCGACGGGCCCTATCGCTATCGCTATGTCGGCGAAGGCGACGGACCCCTGATCAACGAGTTCCTGCGATCTCCTTCCCGCTAGCTCTGCGACTCGGAACCCCGAAGTCATGGCTGGCAAGGCCTGCATTCGAGGCATGGGGTGACGGTTGCGACGGTCGTCGGGCTAGTGGCCTCGGGCCATTCCAACACGGAGATCCTTCAGACATACCCGTACCTTGAGGAAGACGACATCCGGCAGTCCCTCGCTTACGTCGCTTGGCGCGTCGAGGAGATCGAGATTCCCCCTCCTGCCTCATGAAGCTTCTCGTAGATATGAATCTTGGCCCGCAATGGATTCCATTTCTCGATCAGCAAGGGTTTGAGGCGACTCACTGGTCCGTCCTGGTAGCGGCAACGGCGCCTGAATCGG
The DNA here is from genome assembly GCA_964413655.1 of uncultured Solibacteraceae bacterium. Lineage (GTDB taxonomy): Bacteria > Acidobacteriota > Terriglobia > Bryobacterales > Bryobacteraceae > CAYPUQ01. The sequence goes on from CAYPUQ010000247.1 coordinate 7,589, forward strand.
CGCCCCCCAGGCTGCCGCAGCCGCCCAAA